>CAYVEW010000135.1:0-7814 GCA_964450375.1 uncultured Bacteroidales bacterium | reverse complement strand
ATACTTTTAGAACTTGTTCCCCGTAATTGGGATTGCAAATATAAAGACAGTTTTTAATTATGCAACTTTTTTGTCGCACTTTTTTTCGCACATACCATTAATGCCTTCAAAAACAATAAAATAATTTTTAAATTTAATCGTTAATCACCTGCGAAACCGGCAAATTGAAATAAATGTTTTATCTTCGCTTTATAAAAACAAACACCTTATATATACCAAATGAAGACATCAAGAAATCTTGTAATTATCCCTACTTATAATGAGAAAGAGAATATCGAGAAGATGATACGAAAAGTATTCTCTTTAAGTGTTCCTTTTGACCTTTTAATAATAGAAGACAACTCCCCTGACGGAACTGCAGATATTGTAAAATCATTACAAAAAGAATATCCAAACCAACTTCATATGATTGAACGAAGCGGCAAACTGGGTCTGGGAACTGCATATATAACCGGTTTTAAATGGGCTTTGGAAAGAGATTATGAACATATTTGCGAGATGGATGCTGATTTTTCGCACAACCCGGATGATTTATCACGATTAATACACGCATGTGAAAATGGTGCTGATTTAGCCATTGGTTCAAGGTATATTTCCGGAGTTAATGTGGTGAATTGGCCTATTGGAAGAGTCTTAATGTCGTATTATGCTTCGGCTTATGTGCGGCTTATAACCAGAATGAATATTCGTGATACAACAGCAGGATTTAAATGCTATAAAAGAAAGGTTCTGGAAACAATAGATCTTGACAGAATAAAATTAAAAGGATACGCATTCCAGATTGAGATGAAGTTTACTACATGGAAATTTGGCTTTAAAATTGTTGAAGTACCAATCATTTTTACCGAACGACAAGAAGGAACTTCTAAAATGAGTGGGGGAATTTTTAATGAAGCTGTATGGGGGGTTATTAAGATGAAATTTAGAAGTTTTTTCAAAAAGTATGAACTAGCAAAATAAATACCTTATATATATAATGTATAGTTTACTTATTAAAAATGCACAAATCGTTAATGAAAATAACGAGTTTTTAGGTTCCATATATGTAGAAGATGGTAAGATTAAGCATATATATAAATCTAATGAGCTTCCAAAATTAAATCCCGACAAAGTAATTGATGCAACCGGAAAGTATCTTTTCCCAGGAATAATTGATGATCAAGTACATTTTAGAGAGCCCGGCCTTACCCATAAAGCCGAAATCTATACCGAATCGAAAGCTGCCATTGCAGGTGGGATTACTTCGTTTATGGAAATGCCAAACACCGTTCCGCAAGCTACCACCCTGGAACTCTTGGAAGAAAAATATCAGATTGCCAATGAAAAATCTTTAGCAAACTACTCCTTTTATATGGGCGCTACCAACGACAATATTGAGGAAATAAAAAAGGTGAACCCCAAAAATGTATGTGGAGTAAAAGTATTTATGGGTTCATCAACAGGTAATATGCTGGTTGACAATATAGATTCCTTATCACGTATATTTAAAGAATCGCCTGTGCTAATTGCCACACATTGCGAAGACGAAGATACCATTCGAAAAAACACAGCCTTTTACAGGGACAAGTTTGGCGAAAACCTACCCATAAAATATCATCCGATGGTTCGAAGCGAAGAAGCTTGCTACAAATCATCATCATTAGCTGTTGAATTGGCAAAAAAATATAATTCACGATTGCACATATTGCATTTAAGCACAGCCAAAGAACTGGATTTATTTGATAATACCTTACCATCGGCAGAAAAACGAATTACAGCTGAAGTTTGCGTGCATCATTTATGGTTTTCTGATAAAGATTACGAAACACATGGAACCAGAATAAAATGGAATCCGGCAATAAAAACAGAAAAAGACCGTCAAGCCCTTCTGGATGGATTAAAAAGAAACCAAATTGATGTGATCGCCACCGATCATGCCCCACACACGATTGATGAAAAAAACAACACCTATTTCAATGCACCTTCGGGTGGGCCGCTGGTGCAACATTCTCTGGTAAGCATGTTAGAATTGCACCATCAGCAAAAAATTTCGCTTTATGAAATTGTAAATAAAATGTGTCATGCACCTGCTGATATTTTTAGAATTGATAAAAGAGGATATATTCGAGAAGGATATTGGGCAGATCTTATATTATTGGATTTAAATATGCCCTGGAAAGTAAGCCCTGAAAATATTTTATCAAAATGCAAATGGTCACCATTTGAAGGGCACGAATTCAAATCAAAAATAACACACACCATTGTAAATGGCAATATTGTATACCAAAACGATCTTTTTAACGAAGATGTAAAAGGAAAACGATTAGTATTTAACCGATAATCAGCACTAAATCATGAAACACATTTTAAAAAATACAACATATATTCTAGCATTATTGCTATTGATGGCAGGTTGTAACCAACCATCGGCTGAAATTCCAAAAGTTAATATTGATAATGAAAGTAATTATCAAATAATAGCAGATACCATAATTACGGATGTGGTAATAAAGAATCCGGATGATGATGAATGGACCGAGTATTGTTTGCGAAATCTGAATAAGGAACAGTTCATTGATGAGTTGTTCAGATTAGTATATAATGGCGAATTAAAACCACAGAATTTTTTCACTGAGGAGCCTATGACCATTGACAATGTGAAGGAAATTGAGCAAAACGAAGATTACAAGCGTGAGAATATCGGAAAAGTTCAGTTTGAGGAAGCGTGGTATTTCGACCCGGTTAAAATGCAAATGATTAAAAAAATTCATTCCGTTATGATAGCATACGAATTATTCGATGCAAATGGAGATGTTAAAGGTTATAAACCTGTTTTTAAAGTATATTTCAATGAATAAAAAATTGCATGTTCTTTTTGTAGACTCAACACATAGCCGGCTTCCTGAGAAATTAATACAATCAGGTTTTATTTGCGACTACCAGCCAGATATCGAAGCAGACTCAATTAAAGACATTATTGCTGTATACGATGGGATAATCATTCGAAGTAAAATAAAGCTGAATCAAACCATTATTGATCGTGCCACCAAATTAAAGTTTATAGGACGTGTAGGCGCAGGTTTGGAAAACATTGATGTGGAATATGCAGAATCGAAAGGTATAAAATGCTTTAATTCGCCCGAAGGAAATCGTGATGCAGTTGGCGAACAAGCAATTGGAATGCTACTTGCCTTATTTAACAATTTACTTAAAGCAGATTTTGAAGTACGCAATGGGAAATGGCTTCGGGAAGAAAACCGGGGACTGGAAATTAAAGGAAAAACCATTGGCATTATCGGCTATGGAAATATGGGAAGTGCTTTTGCTCAGCGGTTAAAAGGATTTGAAGCTAATGTAATTGCTTACGATAAATACAAATCTAATTACTCCGACGATTTTGTTTCGGAAAAAACCTTAGAAGAGCTATTTGAAAAAACAGACATTTTAAGCTTGCATGTTCCATTAACTGATGAAACACAGTTTATGGTAAATGATATATTCATCAATCAATTCAAAAAAAACATATATATTTTAAATACGGCGCGCGGTAAAGTTCTAAAAACAGATGATTTAGTTAAAAATATGAAATCGGGGAAAGTATTAGGAGCGGCTCTCGATGTTCTTGAGTATGAGCAAATATCATTTGAAGACTTGCATTCAGATGGCAAACTGCCCGATGCTTTCGAGTATTTAATTCAAAGTAATAAAGTAGTTTTAACTCCGCACATTGCAGGTTGGACACATGAGTCGAACGTAAAGCTTTCGGAATTTCTGGCTGATAAAATAATTGCAGCATTTACTTTATAACAAAGTGAGCTGTATGCCGGCTCCTTTGGTCAATATATACCTTTCGGTTATAAGTAGCTTTATCGATACACTCCGAAGAATAATGCCTTATGGTTAAAAGTTCCAATTGATCGTTGTAAAGCACTTTAAAATCTTCTTTTAAATGATCTATCAGTTTTTGCACTTTGTTATTTACATTATCCACGCAAAACGAAACACTGATTGCCGAATTCTGAATTAAGTTAACCCTTATCCGATGCTGTGATAAATACTGAAAAATCTTACTCAATTCATCTTCTATAACAAAAGAAAGGTCTTTCGGGAAAATACTAATGAGCACCTGATTTTTCTTTAAGATGTATATGGGCAAATCCTGATCGTATTCCTGATAACAATGAATGATAGTGCCTATATTTTGGGTGTTAATAAACGAACGCACGTGCAAGGGAATGTTTTTATTATGCAAAGGCTTCAGTGTTTTTGGGTGTATCACTTTCGCTCCAAAATATGCGAGCTCCACGGTTTCCTGATAAGATAATTTCTCCAGCTTATTGGTTTCAGTAAAATATTGTGGGTCTGCATTTAATACACCATCTACATCTTTCCATACCACTACTTTTTCGGCATCAAGCACATTCGCTAATACTGCGGCGGTAAAATCCGAACCTTCGCGGCCCAATGTTGTGGTATAACCTTTTGAATTGCTTCCAATAAAACCTTGCGTAAGATATACTCTTTGAGAATTGAAACTAAAAACCTGGCTGGCTTTTTCCTTTGTAGTGTTCCAGTCAATTTTTGCTTCACGATAGGTATCATCGGTAATAAAAACTTTTCTAATATCTAGCCACTGGTTTTCATACTGAACATAGTTTAAATAGGCACTCACGATTTTTGTAGAGAAGATTTCTCCGAATGACACCACCTGATCATATTTAAAATCGAAATCAGTATTTGAATTATTGATTAAGACTTGGTATAACTCCTTAAATAAGCTCTCTATTTCGTTTAACAAAGACTCTGCATCTGATTTACCAAACAGGTTTTGAACAATTTGTATATGGTCATTTTTAAGCTTTGTAAAAGCTGAATTTAGCTCTGATTTATCTTCGAACGACAATTTCAGCAATTCTTCCAGAGCATTGGTAGTTTTTCCAAATGCGGAAACAACAATAATTAAATCATCGCTAACACTTTGAACAATTTTTAAAAGATTTTTAACTCCATCCGAATTTTTTACCGAAGCTCCACCAAACTTATATACAATCATAATAATAAGCTCATTAATTAAGACAAAATCTTACAAATGTAACACTTCTAATTCTTATTACCGTTATGATTTTGTTACTATATTTGTAATTACAGGTTTTTTAAAATATTTTATTCTTATTCCTAAAATTAAGCTTATTTTTGCATACATAAAAAAACATTGATTAAACCTAAGTTAAATTTCAAAGATTTAACCCTAACTTTATTCTAATGAAAGGCTATAATATAACCACCCTTAATGAATTTATCATTCGCCGGCAGGCAAATATCCCATACGCAAAAGGAGAGTTATCCAACTTACTGCATCACATAAGCATTGCTGCCAAAGTAGTACACAAAAAAGTTAACAAGGCAGGATTAGTTGATGTATTAGGCGAAGCAGGTAATGTAAATATACAAGGCGAAAATCAGCAGAAACTGGATGTGTTTGCCGATATGCAGTTTACTGCAGCTTTGCGCGATAGTGGTGAATGTTGCGGAATTGCATCAGAAGAAAACCAGGAAATAATTACTTTCGACGATGAGCTTTCCATTGATGGTAAATATATTGTATGTATGGATCCACTTGATGGATCATCAAACATTGATGTAAATGTTTCCATTGGAACCATTTTTTCAATTTATAAACGCATCTCGCCCCGCGGAGAAAGAGCTCAGTTACAAGATTTTCTTCAGGAAGGGAATAAACAAATAGCCGCAGGTTACATTATTTATGGATCATCAACCATGTTGGTTTATACTACCGGCATGGGAGTAAATGGATTCACATTAGATACAGGTATCGGAGAGTTTTGTTTATCGCACCCGAATATTAAAACTCCGGAAAACGGTAAAATCTACTCGCTCAACGAAGGAAATTACAACAAATTCCCTGAAGGAGTTAAAAAGTATATTAAATTTTGTCAGGAAAAAGACAAGGCAACAAACAGGCCATATTCTGCCAGATACATTGGTTCATTAGTTGCAGATTTTCATAGAAACCTGTTAAAAGGTGGCATTTTTATTTATCCCGAAACAGCAAGTGCCCCATCCGGAAAACTACGACTGTTATACGAATGTAATCCCATGGCATTTATTGCCGAACAAGCGGGTGGGAAAGCCACCGATGGACATAAAAGAGTGATGGATATTAAACCAAAAACTTTACACCAAAGAGTACCATTTTATACCGGATCGAAAAGCATGGTTGAAAAATCTGAGAATTTTTTAGAAGAATTTGGAAAATAATTTCATGCATTAAAAAATATCTTACGAAAGGGGTGGTTGGTTTACAGCTACCTTTTTATTTATTAATACTTATAACTTGGAAAGTTCTGAACTAAATAAAATATTCAATCAAAGCAATAAGCTAAAAAGTTGCTTGCAGGCAATCGAAGAATCACAAAGTTTACATTTCAAAAATCTGGTTGGTTCATCGGCAAGTATTTACATTGCAAATTTGGTTAACACATTAAATAAAACACATCTAATTATTTTACCAGATAAAGAACAAGCTGCTTATTTTCACAACGATCTTACCTTATTTACAAACAAGAAAGCTTACTTCTTTCCTACTTCGTACAAAAGATCAATTATTTACGGACAGGAAGATCCGGCAAACATATTGCTTCGGGCAGAAACACTGCAAGCCTTAGCAAAGAATGAGCAATGTATTATTATCACATATCCCGAAGCAATTATTGAGAAGGTTGTAAACAAGGAAAGCCTTATAAAATCTACATTAAACCTTGGCGTAGGCGAAAATGTGTCGGTTGATTTTATTCAGGATGTGCTTCAGGAATACCATTTTCAGTATGTCGATTTTGTTTATGAACCAGGTCAATATTCAATTCGTGGTAGTATTATTGACATTTTTTCTTTTGCTTCTGATTATCCATTCAGAATTGATTTTTTTGGAGATGAAGTTGAATCGATTCGTTCCTTTGATATCGAAAACCAGTTATCAGTGGAAAGTTTTCAAAGTATTTCAATATTACCAAAAGTAATTAACCCCGAAGAAAGTTTTTCTGAACTTAAACAAACCGAAGATTTAACAAGCTATTTTCAGCCCGATACCATTTTTTGGGCAGATGATTTAAAATATACTCTAAACCGTATCGACGAGATTGAGAACAAGTTAAACGAAGAACACCAAAGTAAAAATATCATCTCATCAAACGATATTAAATCGTTTATCACAAAATTTAAAATCGTTGAATTTGGTCAAAGTAAGCTTTTAAAATCGAACGATATTCTTTTTTCTACAGCACATCAACCTGCTTTTAACAAGAACTTTGAGCTTTTAGGTAACAATATTCTGGAAAATTCAGACAAAGGATATACTACGTATATTTTATCCGATAGCGAAAAACAAATTGAACGATTAGAAACAATTTTTGCTGATATCAATCCTGAAATCCGGTTTAGTGCCATTAAGAACACAATACACCAGGGTTTTATCGACCACGACTTAAAAATCTGCCTTTATACCGATCATCAAATCTTTGGCCGATACCATAAGTTTAAAATAAAAAACAGCCTGCAAAAGAAAGAACAAATTACAATGCGCGAATTAACAGGCTTGCATCCTGGTGATTACGTTGTACATATTGATCATGGCATTGGCAAATTTGGTGGATTAGAAAAAATTGATATTAATGGTAAAAAGCAAGAAGCGATTAAATTAGTATATAAGGATAAGGATACGCTTTTTGTTAACATTCATTCGCTCCATAAAATTTCAAAATACAAAGGAAAAGATTCCGAACCTCCTAAAATCTATAAGCTTGGCTCAGGTGCCTGGC
>CAYVEW010000134.1:0-7954 GCA_964450375.1 uncultured Bacteroidales bacterium | reverse complement strand
CCAAAAACCAATTATGCAAAAATTGCTTATGATGCTATATTGTTTTTTGTAACAACCGGACAAGTAAAGAAGACAGATCAAAGTAAAATTACATCAGATTTAAAACTAAATCGGGCGTGTATTGTATCAATTTACGATGCAAATGATCAGTTAAAGAGCAGCTATGGCGACATTGAACCTGAAACGGAAAACCTTTACGATGAGATCGTTGAAAATTCGATTAAGGCTGCTACGGTGGAAAGTGAAGAGCCCATTTCAACGAGTGAGTTAGCAAATATTAAAGTTTATGTTGATGTTTTATCAGTACCCAACATAGTAGAAGATTTTTCTGAACTCAAACCTCATAAACACGGATTATATATAAAAGATAAAAAAGGAAAGACCGGTTTTATTTTACCTAATAAAAAAGGAGTAAAAACATACGAAAAACAAATTGAGCTTATTAAAAAGAATACCGGAATAAAAGATAAAACAGAAGATCTGGAAATAAAATATTTTAAAACCACTCGTTACGATTAAAATTTATGATTCGATCGGTAAAAATTAACATTTACGGAAAAGTGCAGGGCGTTGGATTTCGATACAGTGCATTGCAAAAGGCAAATGAAATTGGTGTAAGAGGGTTTGTAAAAAACAGGCCCGATGGAAGTGTTTACATGGAGGTAGAAGCTGAACCTGAATTGCTGGATAAGTTTATTTTGTGGTGCAGGCAAGGACCTTCCTGGTCTATTGTAGACGATATCAAAGTATCTGATATCTCATTCACCAATTTTAGGAATTTTACGATTAAATAAATGGAAGCTAGATTTTACAAAGTACTTGCGAATAAAGTAAAATGTGAATTATGTCCACACAATTGCCAGATAAAGCCTGATAATTACGGAATATGCAATGTGCGCAAGAATGTTAATGGAAAGTTAATTGCGGAAAATTATGGTATGGTATCCTCCATGGGTTTTGATCCCATTGAAAAAAAACCTTTGTATCATTTTTATCCCGGATCCGAAATATTGTCGATTGGTAGTGTCGGATGTAACTTAAAGTGTAAATTTTGCCAGAACTGGCAAATATCGCAATGTGGCTTGAACGATTATACGAGAGAAACAAGGTTTTACGACCCATCGCATATTGTGAACCTGGCAAAATCGAGAGCCGATAACATTGGAATTGCTTATACTTACAACGAACCTACCGTTTTTTACGAATTTATGATTGAAACAGCCAGGCTGGCTAAGCAAAAAGAATTAAAAAATGTGATGGTATCCAATGGGTTTATTAACAAAGAACCTCTGGCCGAATTGTTAAATCATATCGATGCATTTAACATTGATCTTAAAGCCTTTACCGAACAGTTTTACAGAGATTATACCAATTCGCAATTGGAACCCGTTAAAAAAACTTTGCTTGATATTGCTAAATCTGGCCGGCATCTTGAAATAACCCATCTGGTTATTCCCGGGTTGAATGATGATGAATCAGAATTCGAGAAGATGATGCAATGGATATCGTCCGGTTTAGGAGATGAAGTGGTTATGCATTTATCAAGATATTTTCCGGTTTATCAAATGAATGGTGATGCTACTCCGGTTAATAAATTGCTTCAGTTTGAAAAAATCGCAAAGAAATATGTTAATTATGTTTATTTAGGAAATATTTTGCTTGAAGATGGCAGTAATACATACTGTCCTGGTTGTAACGAATTGGTAATTAGCCGAAAGGGGTATCTTACCAAGCTTAAATCATTAAACGAGCATGGCCAATGCGCTAAATGTGGTTACCAAATCTTAAAATATTAATAGCAATAAATTAACAAATAAGAAAAATATAAACAGATGAAAGTTAGAAAAGCTGTTGTAGCCGGTCGGTTTTACCCTGCAAGCAAAGATGCCATTATAGAGCAGTTGGAAACCATCAGTAAAAAAGAATTAGCCAATATCGAATTGGAACTAAAAAACAAGAAAATCTTTGGGGGTGTGGTTCCGCATGCCGGATACATGTTTTCGGCATATCAGGCTGTTCATTTTTTCGAAATTGTAAAGCAATCGGGTGTACAGTACAATACGGTGGTTATCGTAAATCCTAATCATACGGGACTGGGCCACGATATGGCTTTTGATTCGCACGATGCCTGGGAAACTCCTTTAGGCATGGTTCAGCTCGATAAAGAATTTGGCAACAAATTAGGAATTCCGGTTTCGGAAGTGGAACAGTTTCGCGAACATTCATGCGAAGTAATGCTTCCTATGTTGCAATACTTTTTCGATTATTCTTTTCAAATTGTTCCGATAACTTTGTCGAATCAAAGTTATAAAAATGCAAAATCGCTTGCTGCTAAAATTAAAGAAACAGCCGAAAAACTAAACCGTAAAATTTTATTAATCGCTTCTTCTGATTTTTCTCATTTTTTATCGCCCGAAAAAGGAAAGGAAATGGACGATATCGTATTACGAAACATTCTATTACTTGATTCTGCTGAGATTGAAAAAGTAGTACAAAATAAAAATATTTCAGTTTGTGGCTATGGTCCAATAATGACTTTAATTGAGTACTCAAAACTCTTGAGCGATAAACCCAAAGCTGAGATTTTAAAACGGGGGCATTCCGGAGAGATTATTCCGTCGAGCGAAGTGGTTGATTATGTTTCAATACTTTTAACGGATTTTAGCTCAGAAAAATAATTTAAACCATAAAAAAGATAAATTTGCTCTAAAATAAAAACAGCTTTCTATGTTATCCCGATTTATTGAATGGTTAGAATCTCATCTGTTAACATGCTCGTATAAAAAATACCTGGGAGTTGAATGCCCCGGATGTGGCATGCAACGAGCATTTATAGAAATGTTAAAAGGTAATTTTTACGAAAGTATTATCTTATATCCTGCATTACCAACTACTCTGTTTTTATTGCTCTTTTTAGTATTGCATTTAATTTTTAAATTTAAACACGGAGCAAATATTTTAAAATATACCTTTATACTTAATGCAGTTATAATGGTTTTAAACTATATTTATAAATTATTAACTTTATAAAACCGAATTTTATGGAAAATACAACAACTCCAACAGCGCAAGAAAATCAAGCTATTATGCAGCAGCAATTGCCCAATGCAACTGCAGTACTGGTATTAGGAATACTATCCATTGTAATGTGTTTTTGTTATGGATTATTTGGTGTGGCACTCGGAATCATTGCCTTGGTTCTATCGGGGAAAGCAAAAAATTTATACAACCAAAATCCTGATCTATATACAATGAGCTCTTTTAAGAACATGAATGCCGGTAGAGTGTGTGCCATAATTGGTACAATACTTTCATCCTTAGTGTTAGTGTTCTGGGTAGTTTACTTTGTTATTGTTGGAGCTGCCATAGGCACCATATTTACTCAAATGCCTTGGGAATCATTCTAATATAATTTTTGAAAATATTTTTAATGGATGACTCATTACAGGTCATCCATTTTTCATTTTGTAATTAAAATACTTATTTTGCAATCATGGATTTAGCGAAACGTATAGAAGCTTTTATACAGCTTGGAAATTTTCTTAGAAATTATTCTGGTCGGGCCTTAAGCGATAAAAACACCTTATTACTCGATGAGATTATTGAAAATGATCGTATTTACAATCCATGGTTTACAAAAGATAACATTCTACAAGCGATTCAGGCGCTTGGTAATTCGCTTCAAAAAAATAAACTGGAGCAGTGGATTGCTAATTATCCGGCTTTGATAAATCAATCGAAACCAAAAAAGGTAGGAGTTATTACAGCTGGTAATATACCTTTGGTTGGGTTTCACGATTTTATTACAGTATTAATTTCAGGTCATGTATTTAAAGGAAAACTTTCGTCAAAAGACAACCGCTTATTAAAATTTGTAGCAGATTATTTAATTTCACTGGATGCCGATTTTAATGATTACATTTTTTTTACCGAAGATAAGCTGGAAGATTTCGATGCTGTTATTGCTACAGGCAGTAATAATACAGCCCGGTATTTCGAGTATTATTTTGGCAAGTATCCGAACATTATTCGCAAGAACCGGAATTCGGTAGCTGTACTATCAGGAAAAGAAACCGATCTGGATATTCAAAAATTAAGCATCGATATTTTTAGCTATTTTGGTTTGGGTTGCCGCAATGTGTCAAAAATATTTGTTCCAAAAGATTATTGCTTCGATTTGTTTTTTGAGAACATCGAGCAACACCAAAAAATTTATCAACATAATAAATATGCCAATAACTACGATTATAACAAGTCGGTATATTTAATGAACCAGATTCAACATTTCGATAATGGATTTCTGATTTTAAAAGAAGATGAAAATCTATCATCGCCCATAGGGGTTTTATTTTTTCAATATTATAATGATATGGATGCGGTTCGTGAGCTTCTGAAACTGAATAAGGAACTGATACAATGCATTGTTGCCGGCAATGATTTTATGGATGGTGTAGTACCCTTTGGAAAAGCTCAGAGTCCGGAATTATGGGATTATGCCGATAATGTGGATACAATGAAATTTCTTCTTGAATTGTAATTTTAATGGGATTATGAAAAGTCTTATTGTGATAGTTGGCCCAACAGGAATAGGAAAAACAGACTTAAGTATTGATATTGCTAGGGCGTTTCATACCGAGATTATTTCGTCGGATTCGCGCCAGATTTATAAAGAACTAAAAATAGGAACAGCTGTGCCTGCCGAAGAGCAATTAAGACAGGTGAAACATCATTTTATTGCTAATAAATCCATTTACGATTATTACAATGCCAGCATGTTCGAGTTGGAAGTAATTGATCTTTTAAACGAACTTTTTAAAACGTACAATCAGGTGGTAATGACCGGTGGCTCGGGAATGTACATCAATGCGGTATGCGATGGTATTGACGATTTACCAACCATCGATCAGAATTTACGTACCGATTTAATTAATCAGCTGGAGCAGGAGGGAATTGAAAGTTTAAGGATGCAATTGAAAATTTTGGATCCCGAATCGTATCATCGAATGGATTTAAAAAATCCAAAACGAATTTTAAAAGCACTTGAAGTGTCCATGCAAACCGGAAAACCATATTCTGAATTTTTATCCGGATCGAAAAAGAAACGCGATTTTCAAATTGTAAAAGTAGGTTTGCAGCGCGATCGAAATGAATTGTACGATCGCATTAACATACGTGTAGATCAAATGGTTTCGGAAGGCTTGGTTGAGGAAGCAAGGCAGTTTTTTAAAGATCGAAGCTTAAATTCCTTAAATACCGTTGGGTACAAAGAACTCTTTGAACATTTCGAAGGAAAAATTTCCTTGGAGAAGGCCATTGAACTGATCAAAAGAAATTCAAGGCATTATGCAAAAAGGCAGATGTCGTGGTTTGCCCGCGATAAGGAATTGGTGTGGTTTCATCCGGATGAGAAAATAAAAATGATTGAATACTTAAAATCAAAAGTGTAAATGAACAATAAAATCACGAGATACATTATCAGGGTTTATGGTTTGTTTATTAATGGACAGCAGGAGATTCTTTTATCTGATGAGTATCAGTTAAATATGAGGATGACAAAATTTCCCGGTGGTGGAATGCATTTTGGCGAAGGAACCGTTGATTGCCTTAAGCGCGAAGCAATTGAAGAATTCGGGCAGGAAATTGAAGTGTTGGAGCATTTTTATACAACCGATTATTTCCAGCCAACACAATTTTACAATGATGCTCAGCTAGTTAGTGTTTATTACTTTGCTCGTTTTAAGGATGAGATCCAATTCGAAATCTCAGAAAAGCCGTTTAACTTTAAAGAAGATAAAAATGGTGCACAATCGTTTCGTTGGGAAAAGATTGCTAATTTAAGAGTTGAAGATTTTACTTTTCCAATCGATAAAAAAGTGGTTCAGATGTTAAAACAAAAATAGTGTTAAGCGAATGATAAAGTTTAGTGTAATTATTCCGGTTTATAACCGCCCCGATGAGTTAAAGGAATTACTCGAAAGCTTAAAACAACAAAGCTATAAGCATTTCGAAGTAATTGTGGTTGAAGATGGATCGACATTAAAAAGTGATGCCTTAGTTGAACAATATAAAACCGATCTGGATATTAAGTATTATTTTAAGTCAAACTCAGGGCCGGGCCAATCGCGTAATTATGGATCGGAAAGAGCAAACGGAGATTATCATGTTTTTTTCGATAGTGACTGTATTATTCCCGAAAAATATTTCGAAATTGTAAATAAGCGGCTCACACAAGAACCTGTTGACGCATATGGTGGCCCGGATATGGCGCATCCGGATTTTTCTGCTATTCAGAAATCAATTAACTACTCCATGACATCCTTTTTTACAACAGGTGGCATTCGTGGTGGAATGAAAGATGAGAAGAAGTTTCATCCGCGAAGTTTTAACATGGGATTTTCGAAGCAGGTTTACGAAGAAACAAAAGGCTTTTCGAAAATGCGCTTTGGTGAAGATGTAGATATGAGTTTGCGAATAATTGAAAAAGGTTTTTCTACTACCTTAATAAAAGATGCTGCGGTTTATCATAAGCGCAGGGTAGATTACCGGAAGTTCTTCAAGCAAGTTTTTAACTCCGGAATTGCGCGCATTAATCTGTATAAACGACATCCACAATCTTTAAAACTGGTTCACTTTTTACCGGCAGCTTTTACCGCTGGAGTTTTATTTCTGCTCATAATGAGTATAGTTAGCTTTTTATTCTTAATTCCACTTTTTTTATTTGTAGTGCTTATTTTTCTCGATTCTTTACGAATGAACAAAAATCTGAAAGTGGCTCTGCTTTCTGTCGTTGCGAGTTTTGTACAGTTAACAGCTTATGGAATGGGATTTATAAAATCTTTTTATAAGCGGCTGATTTTAAAGCAGGATGAATTTCATGCATACCAAAAGAATTTTTACAAGTAGATGGATGAAAGTTATTCCTGCGAAAGATTGGAACTTTATTGTTATCATCTTTATGTCAATGATATTGACATTGTAGAATTAAACTAAATCTTTTCTTCAATTTTATAATTATTCCGGTCGCTGGAGCTTCGCGAAACCAGTTCGCCTAAAAATCCGGTCAGAAACAACTGCGTACCAATGATCATTGCAGCTAATGAGATATAAAAGTATGGACTTGAAGTAACCAGTGGAGCTTTAATTCCGTTCCAAACCGCAATTAGCTTTTGGGTTCCCAGCCATCCGGCAGCAACCAGGCCCGCAAAAAACATCAATGAACCCAAGGCACCAAAAAATTGCATGGGTTTTTTACCGAATCGCGAAATGAATGAAATGGTAATTAAATCGAGCATGCCGCGAGCTCTGCCAAAACCAAATTTCGTAACTCCAAATTTACGTGCCTGGTGTTGAACTATCTTTTCGCCAATAATCTTGTATCCGGCCGACTTAGCCAAAACAGGCATATAACGGTGCATATCGCCATATACTTCAATGCTCTTTACCAGATCTTTTCGATAAGCTTTTAAACCGCAGTTAAAATCGTGTAATTTTATTCCGGTAACTATCCGAACCAAACGATTATAGATTTTACTCGGAAAGCGCTTTGAAAATGGATCATGTCGTTTCTTTTTCCATCCTGAAACTAAATCGAAACCATCATCTTTAATCATTTTGTAAAGTGCCGGAACTTCTTCCGGGTTATCTTGTAAATCGGCATCCATTGTAATTACAACATCGCCTTGAGCTTCCTGAAAACCCACATGCATGGCAGCAGATTTACCATAATTTCGCTGGAACTTAATTCCTTTAAGTTCGGAGTATTTCGATTTTAACCGGCTAACAACCTGCCACGAACTATCGCGGCTGCCATCGTCGACCATAATTACTTCGTACGAAAATTTATGTTCGATCATTACTTTATGAATCCATTCCATTAATTCAGGAAGTGATTCTTCTTCGTTAAATAAAGGTACAACTATCGAAATATCCATAATCTATTTATGTCAAATGTTAA
>CAYVEW010000133.1:0-8166 GCA_964450375.1 uncultured Bacteroidales bacterium | reverse complement strand
TGGCTTGGGAAGGTATTAATATATTGGAGGTCGTTTCAACATCGAATGAGTTTACGATACTCTTGAAGGATAATGACATTGATAAGGCATTTACCGTTGTAACGAGTTTAAAAAAATAAATCCCGGCTATGCAGGCCGGGATTTAATAGATCAAATAAGTTCTTTTTTCCATTTCCCTTTTTTAAATAACCACATGGCAATAATGGTCATAAATGATTCTGCAATTATAATTGCTGTATACACACCGTATTCGTTAAAACCATAGCTTGTAGCAAGCAGATAAGCCAGTGGTATTTCAATAATCCAAAAACAAACAATATTAATCTTGGTTGGCGTTCGTGTATCGCCGGCTCCATTAAATGCCTGAACCATTACCATTCCCATTGCATAAAATACAAATCCCAGACTTACAATTCTTAGGCCTTGAGCACCTGTTTTAACAATATCCGGATCATCGATAAATAGCCTGATAAAATACTCTGGTGTTATAATAAATATAACAGAAAAAATCCCTAATAAGACCATATTAACATAACCGGTTGCCCAAACTGCACGTTCTGCTCTTTCTGGTTTTTTTGCTCCCAGGTTTTGCCCCACGAGTGTTGCGGCAGCATTGCTTATTCCCCAGGATGGAAGCAGAACAAATATAATGATGCGGATTGCTATAGTATAACCTGCTAATGCAGAGCTGCCAAATATAGCTATGATTCTTACCATGGCTATCCAGCTGGATGTTGCAATAATTGACTGGCCAATTCCGCCTAATGATATTTTTAATAAATCGCGCATAACTTTCCAGTGAACTTTTATGGCGCGTTTATATATTTTTATACGGCCGTTTCCCTTGATCAATATGTGGAACTGATAAATAACCGCAATTCCGCGTCCAATAGCTGTTGCTATAGCAGCTCCTTTAATTCCCATCGCAGGTATTGGGCCTAAACCAAATATGAGTATCGGGTCTAAAACGATATTAATGATATTGGCCAACCAAAGCACCCGCATGGATAGTGCTGCATCGCCTGAGCTTCTGAAAACTGCATTTATTATGAAAAGTAACATGATTATAAAGTTGCTGCCTAAAGCAATGGTTGGATACCAGTATCCGTTTTCAATAATATTTGCATTTGCACCCATCAAGCGAAGTAGTTCTTTTGCATAAATCATTGATGGTATTCCAATAATTAAAGATATTACCAAGCCTGCAATGATTGCCTGAACGGCTGCTATTGATGCTCTGTATGGTTTTTTTTCACCAATTCGACGCGAAACGAGCGCTGTTGTTGCCATGCTTAAGCCCATTCCTATGGCATATATTATCGTTAGCAACGATTCTGTTATCCCTACCGTGGCAATTGCATCTGCTCCCAGTTTTGAAACGAAAAAAATGTCTGCAATGGCAAAAACAGATTCCATGATCATTTCAAGAACCATTGGAATGGATAATAGAATGATTGCTTTGCTCAACGGTACGGAAGTAAAATCTTTATCGGTTCCCGAAATAGCTTCTCGAATGTCGGATAAAACAGATTTCCAGGAAGCTATAGAAATAATTTTTCTATTTGAAATAATTTTTTTTAGCATGATTGAATGAAAATACGATAAAACAATTGATAATTATGAATAAATAAAACTGCTTAAATTGAAGGGTTTAAGCCAGAACGACCGGTGTCGCATTAATTGTAGTAATAAACTTCATCTTTCTTTGTTTTATCTCATGCAAAGATAGTTAAAATTAAAGTTCAAATTCAATAGGAAGCAGAAGAAAAGTTAAATAAGGAAAGAAAAAACGGTGACGCTAAGATTAAATAAAAAAAAGAAGCTGCTCTAAACGGACAGCTTCTAATTGTTTAAATATCGTAAGAATCATCTTTAATGTTTTCGGCTTCGTCAATGTTATCATCTAAATACTTGTCGCCATCATCATTCATATCATCTTCAAAATCATCTCTTAACTTACCATCATCATCATAGTCTTCATCATCTTTAATAATTTGCCTTGCTTCTTTTTCAGTCATCCGAACCAGGTAATAAATATCTTCAGTTTCGAATGGTAATGCAGATACGTACATTCCTTTTGCATTGGTAAATGTGATTAGGTTTTCTTCGAAACCATCGGGGTACTCAAGCTTTATTCTATTCACTGTATCTTCAGGAAGCTTTTCATAATCAATTACTATTCTTTTCTTGGCCACTGTATCTAAAATTTAATTGTTTTACGTCCGAAATATATCTAGAAATTCAAAAAACACAAAATACTTTTGGTTTTTTTTTACATTAATAAAACGATGATTCTATAAGGAATTTAAGAGTTTCATAAAAATCATTTTATAAGTCTTTATACATTCTTAGTTTAAAAAGGTTTTATTAAATGATTATTTTAATTACGAATAAGTTGGTGTGCATAAAACAATCGTGTGATGAATTCGTTATGAGCCTTCCGCAAAACTAATTAATTATACAACATTTTTAGTATATCACACTTTGATATTCGATCTCATTGATATTGCATTCCGGGAGCATTTTCATCTCTTCTTTCGAATCCCAGTTTTTCGTAAAATCCGGCTTTATCTTTTGCACAAAACAATTGAATATCACGTATATTATGTTTTTTACATTTCAGAATTAGTTTATTCATAATTTCTTTACCGATTCCTTCGCCTTGCATTTCAGGTAAAACAATAACATCGAGAATTAATGCATGAACAATTCCATCGCTTATTATGCGCCCAAAACCCACCAGGTTATTCTGATCGTAAATGGATATGCAATACCAGGAGTTTTTTAGTGCAAAGTATAGCTCATCTTTTGTTAGTTCATATTTAGTGTTCCAGCCGGTTGTTTCAAATAAAGAAAAAAAATGTTCCCGGGCAGGCAATTTCTCCGATAGTTTCATTTTAAATAATAGTTTTAACTGAATTAAAAATCAACATCATAGCTAAAATCAACAATAAATAATAGATGTATTTGTTGAATCTATTCCCTTGAATTTTCTTATTCAAGATAGAACCAATTGCGATGGCTATAATTACAACTGGTATAGAGTAGGCAAAATAGATGAGGACTTCGCTAGTAAAGTTTCCGGCAATTGCATGTCCGCTTATAACAAATATTCCGGTTGTAAAAAAATAAGCTTGTAATGTAGCTCTGAAATTTTCGGGATTCCAATTTTTAAGCGAACTGTAAATAACAATAGGGGGGCCATTCGTATTGTATGCTCCTCCCAGTATTCCTGCAAAAAAACCAAAAGCCCAGGAATATTTATCTGTTTTTAAATGCTCAACTTTGGGATTTATCAAACGAAATGCGGCGAAGAACAACAGAATAATACCTAGCACAAGTTTAATAATATTTTCATTTAAGTCGTGCAGATACCACAACCCAATTGGAATTCCAATTAACGATGAAAGTATTAAACGCCAGGCGCTTTTAAATTTAACTTTTTGCCAGCTTTTAATTAGTATTGCTGTAGCAATAAAAAAAGCAATTAAAGCCATCAGAGGAGTTGCCAGCTTTATTTCAATAAGTAAAGCCAATAGTGGCATGGCGATTAAGGCGTCGCCAAATCCGAAAGTGGACCGGGTTAAACTTGCTAAAAATACAATTCCTAAAATTATACTTAGTAAAACAAAATCCATTTATATATGTATTTCACCTTTCATGAATAACTGTGCCTTTCCTGCAATTTTAACTCGTTCGCCATGATACTCACAATGAATTCTTCCTGTTCGTTCAGATAATTGCATGGCTAACATTTTTGTTTTATTTAATTTTTCGGACCAATAAGGGATTAGTTGTGTATGTGCAGAGCCGGTTACTGGATCTTCATTAATTCCAAGGGATGGAGCAAAAAACCGCGAAACAAAGTCGCATTCCTTACCTGGCGCCGTAACAATAAAACCATGTGCATCGATTTTACTTAACAAATTAAAATCTGGATTAATCTTAATAATTTCTTCCTGATCTTTAAAAACAGCCATGTAATCTCGTGCTTTTAGTATCTCAATAGGCTCCGATCCTAATGCTTCAATCAACTCATCAGAAATAGCAATGCTTTTGGGCTGATCGGAAGGAAAATCCATCGTAAGCAAATCATTGTTTTTATTTACTGTTAGTTTGCCACTTAGGTGCGAATGAAAAATTATTTCGTTGTGCGGGTAATTTAATTCGTTAAAAATTACCCATGCACTTGCCAAGGTAGGATGACCCGCCAAATTAATTTCTTTTTTAGGAGTAAACCAGCGAATGTCGAATACATAACCGTTCTGAACAAAAAAAGCAGTCTCGGAAAGATTATTTTCTTGAGCTATTTTCTGCATTAATACCGGATCAATCCATTGCTGTAAGGGACATACTGCCGCCGGATTACCTCTAAATACCTGTTCGGTAAAGGCATCAACCTGATAAATTGGAATTTCCATTTTTAATCGTTTTTATTGACCATAAATGAGTTGTGAGCTTATTTGCAAACTACATAATTATAAAACATGTTCGTGTAATAATCAAAAATAGTTTAAAAAGCTACAGGTAAAGTTATAAAGAAAGTATGGAAATTAAAGCTTGTAATAATATGTTATAAAGTCAGATTAAACCCAACTGTTGTATTTTTTAAAATCAATAAATACTTCGCTGGTTTTATTTTCATTGATTATAATTCTGCCTTTTAAGGATTTTGCTGGTTCTCCGTTATATGAATAAATTTTTATTTCGTAATCGTGAACGCCTATTTTGAGTTTGGTTCTTAATTGTTTATTAATAATACCAAGCTTTTTTCCATCAATGTAAGCTTCTATTTCGAATGTGCTGTTTATGAGATCCTGATTCGATTCAAAAACGACTTCGCCCAACTTATGGCTTGACTGTTCATCTGCATCGCAGCTAAGTAACAGGGTGATAACCATAATACCAATAAATTTTTCGGGTTTCATCTTTTATCAAAATTTAAGTTATATTTATATGATGTTTTTTTAATAAAAAGAGTTGCTTTCTGAATTAATGGTCTAATTAACAAAATATTAACAACTTGCTTCCATGACAAAATTTAAAGATAAAACAGTTTTAATAACAGGCGGAGCTGCCGGAATTGGCAAGCTAATGGCGAATATGATTTTACAACTTGGCGCAACCAACATGATACTTTGGGATATTAACGAGGAAAACCTGGAACTTACTTCTGCAGAACTTAAGGGGCAAGGATTCAATGTTTATCCATACATTGTTGATGTTTCTGATCTTAGTCAGGTGAAAGAAACAGCTCAGAAAGTGAAAGATGCAATTGGCAAAGTGGATATCTTAATTAACAATGCAGGAATTGTTGTAGGTAAATATTTTCACGAGCATTCGCATCAGGATGTTGATCTGTCGATGAACATAAACATAGCTGCATTAATGCACATTACACTGGAGTTTTTAAATGCTATGATTGATACCAATGACGGGCATATTGTTAATATTGCATCGGCAGCCGGAATGGTTTCCAATCCAAAAATGTCGGTTTATTGCGCCAGTAAGTGGGCTGCAATTGGTTGGTCCGATTCGCTTCGGTTGGAATTGGAACAAATAGCAAAAGGCGTTAAAGTAACAACAGTAACTCCTTATTACATTTCCACAGGCATGTTTGATGGTGTTAAATCAAGGATTATTCCGATTGTGAGACCAGAAACTGCTGCCAATAAAATAGTACGAGCCATACAAAAAAACAAAATATTTGTTCGAATGCCTTGGTTGGTTTATTTCTTGCCTTTTATAAAAGGCATTTTGCCGGTTCGTTGGTTCGACTTAATTATAGGCAAAGGATTTGGAGTATATAAAACCATGAATGAGTTTAAGGGACATCAGAAATAAAAGGGAACTAATCAGATAAAGTTTTAACATGATAAAATTTGTAAGAATAATCGGAATTGTTTTATTGTTAATCTCAGCAAGCTTAATTGTAGTCCGTCTTTGGGTTAGTTTGCCGGTAGGATTTAATCATTTATTGATCATATTTATTATTGGTGCAGTAAGCTTGATGTGGGCAACCATAAGAAATCAAAACAAATAAGAAATACATTATTAATAAGGTTACTCTACCAGAATTAAGGTTTAATATCTTATGGCCCGATATTTTTTTCATATAGCTTATAAAGGTACAAATTACAGGGGATGGCAAAAGCAATCGGGCGTTAACACGGTTCAGCAGGTAATCGAAGATCGGATGCAATCGGTTTTTAAGAGAAAAGTACATTGTTTAGGTTGTGGCAGAACCGATGCCGAAGTGCATGCAAGCCAGTATTTCTTTCATGCCGATTTGAAAGAAAGCATTCAGGATAACTTTCTTCAAGTATTTAATAAAATACTACCCGCAGATATTGTTCTTTACGATTTGATACCTGTTACAGGAACTCCACATGCACAATTTAGTGCCACCGAACGAACGTATGATTATTTTTTTCATACACAGCCTAATCCATTTCTCGCTGACTTAAGTTCGTTTTACGAATTCGATCATCTCGATTTAGTTGAAATGAACCGTGCAGCGAAAATCTTATTTAATTATAAGGATTACAGAGCATTTTGTAAAACTCCCGACAGACATGACTCAACCTTGGTAAATGTAAAAGATGTTAAGCTTTTTAAGAATAAGGATAGGAATGAGTTTCGTTTTCAAATTACGGCCGACAAATTTCTCAAAAACATGATTCGCATAATTGTATATAATTTAATGGAAGTTGGCATTGGGAAATTAACTGTTGATGAACTTGAAAGTTTCTTGAAACATAATAATCCGCCAAAATATTTTAACCTGGCCTATCCCCAAGGCTTATATCTAAGCAAAATAAAGTATTCGTTTATAGAAATTCCCCCACAAAACAAGCTGTTTTCTATTTTCAATAACACAGATTGGATAACGATATAAAAGATGTCGCATTTTTCCAATTTTGAGATGTTCGTACGTTCTACTTTTGTGATCGTACTAATTTAAAATATTTAAGCAATGAAAAAATTAATTTCATGGGTAGAAATACCAGCAATCAATTTCGAGAGAACTGTTGAATTTTACAGCAATGTATTGAACATTCATTTAGAGCCACTTGATTTTGGCACAGAAAAAATGGCCTGCCTGCCGAATGACGAAGGTGCTATATCATTTGCCCCGGATTTTAAACCTTCAGAAAATGGGGTGTTGGTTAGTTTCCATACGGATAATATGGACTCAGCACTTAAAACAGTAGTTGATTTTGGAGGAAAAGTGGTAAAGCCAAAAACCAAAATTGAAGCCGAAGGGCGTGGGTATTTCGCACTGTTTATCGATAGCGAAGGAAACCGTTGTGGTTTATACAGCGATCAATAGTAATTAACTGCTTAAGAGACTGTGATTTTTACTATTTTTGTAGCTCACAGTCTCTTTTATTATGACAACCTAGATTATGAATTTTGAGATTTTACAACCATCACCAGGCTTAGCTCCATACATAAAAAGTTATTGGATGCTAAATGGTTGTATGCATAAAGATAAAGTATATCATCAACGAATTGTACCCAATGGTTTTATCGAATTAATTTTTTATTATCATGATTTGCCCGAGTATCTGCGCCGAAAATCAACAATAAAAAGTAAAGCGGTATTAAGTGGTCAGCAAGATGAGTATTATGATATTGCGGTGAGTGGTAACATGCAGCTGTTCTCAATCATTTTTAAGCCGCAGTCAGCCCGGTTGTTTTTTGGCATTCCGGCCAGCGAATTGTATAACCAGAGCATTCCGGCCGAATATATTTTTAAAGATGCTATTGATAAAATAACAGAAAAGCTTAATCAATCAAAGGATGTTCAATCTAAGGTTCAGATTGTTGAAGCATTTTTGCTAAAGCAAATAGTTCGGAACAGAGATTTTCAGTTAAACAGAATTACCGATAGTGTGGGTGAGATTAATGTAGCCAAAGGAATTAAAAATATTGAAACGCTGGCATCAAGAGCTTGTTTAAGCAGGAAGCAGTTCGAGCGCACTTTTTCTGATTTTGTTGGAATAGCACCAAAGAAATTCTTGCGTGTTATTCGATTTCAGCATGCAATTTACAAACAGCAAATAAAATCAATTGAAAGCTTAACCCAATTAGCTCATGAGTGTGGATATTATGATCAATCGCACATGATTAACGATTTTAAAAGATTAACAGGTTTAACTC
>CAYVEW010000132.1:0-8178 GCA_964450375.1 uncultured Bacteroidales bacterium | reverse complement strand
AAGGCCGGAAGTTGTGCCACTGAATTTTTGATGTGTCCTGAAACTCATCAATCATAAAATGCTTGTAAATATTTCCTGTTTTCTCATAAATAAATGGCGAATCGTTGTTATCTATGATAATCTCTATCAATTTAGCAGCATCAGAAATCAGGAACATATTTTGCTCTTCGCAATATTCCCTTAGTTTTCCGGAGATATCGGTAAGAATACCAAGTGTATGAATGTATTTTAGTATCTCAATGGACGAGTAATACAATGAATAGCCTTTTTCGTAAAACGAATATATTTCTTTTGAGAGATTTAGTAATCCGCTGTTGAGTAAAGTTTCTATAAGATCTTTTTTATCGGATGTTTTGGTGTACCATTTTGTTTGATCATCCAAGGCACCAATAAACAATTTACCCGGTTCAAATTCAGATTTATTCAGCACTTTATTGTAATATCCTGCAGGCCCAGCCGATTTTCTGCTAAAATCATCAATGCTTAAACCATATTTTTGAATTAAATCAATTGCTTCGGTTGATTTTGTTTTTAAAAAGCTTTCAAATTTCGCTTTGATTTCTTTCAACTCCTTTACATATTTTCTCAGAAAATCTTTATCACTCATTTTTTGAATGAGCTGTTTATCGAACGCTTTGAACTCTTCTTTAAAAATTTCTTTGGCCAGTTTCTGGATTTCATCCTTAAAATCCCATTTGCTTCCCTGTTCAATATTATCCGTCGCTAACTGCGATAACCATTCTTTTAACTCGGTATTCGTATCCAGATCAATTAGAAGCTCGTCGATCACTTTGGTTAAAATTTCGTTTTGGTTAAGCTCTATGGAGTAGCCCGGTTGAATCCCAATTTCGCGTGTAAATGATCGAATGATCTTCTGGAAAAATTTGTCAATGGTACTAACCGAGAATTTTGAGAAATCATGCAGTAGCAGGGTTAATATTTTTTGAGCTTTAGCCTGAATTTCGCTATCAGTAAGTTTGTAATGATTTTTTAAATCATCTTTATAATTAGATTCGTATCCTTTAGCCAGCGTGTTTAATTCAGTTAATATTCTGCTTTTCATTTCGGCAGTAGCCTTGTTGGTAAAGGTAACCGCCAAAATTCTTCTGTAATTTTCGGAATATTTAAACAAAAGATGCAGAAATTCTTTGGTTAACCGGAATGTTTTGCCAGATCCGGCAGAAGCTTTATATATAGTGAGTTGCGACATGCTTAGGTTGTGTTTGGTTTTATAAAATTAGTTAATTTTTGTACGATTGAATAATAATGTTATTAACAGACTTAAATTAATGGAACGCAGATTTAACTGATTTGCTGACGCAAAACGCGAATGCACACAGATTTTATCTGTTTGATCAGCGATTGAAAATCCGTTTTATCAGTGTTCAATTAAAAAATATTGATTAAAAATAGATAAATTTGCAGCTCAATTAGTTATAGAATAAAGGAGATTTTGTGATGGCAAAAGTAGTAATTGGAATGTCGGGTGGTGTTGATTCAAGTGTTGCTGCATATCTTTTAAAGCAGCAGGGACATGAAGTGATCGGTTTATTTATGATAAACTGGGACGATGCTTCGGTAACACTTACCAGCAGTTGTACCTGGGAGGATGATATCTTGTTTGCCGAGATGGTATGTAAAAAACTGGATATTCCATTACATTCTGTTAACTTGAGCGATCAGTACAGAAAAAGGGTAGTGGAATATATGTTTGCCGAATACGAGCGTGGGAGAACTCCAAATCCTGATGTGCTGTGTAATCGCGAAATAAAATTCGATATATTTATTGATGAGTGCTTAAAATTGGGAGCCGAATATGTGGCTACAGGTCATTATTGTAGAAAAGAAACTGTAGAAATTGATGGAAAAGAAACTCACCGATTGTTGGCAGGACTTGATCCAAACAAAGATCAAAGTTATTTTTTGTGCCAGTTAAGTCAGCAACAAATTTCGAAAGCACTTTTTCCAATTGGAGAATTACTAAAGCCAGAAGTGCGGCAAATAGCCGAAGAACAAGGCTTGGCAACAGCAACCCGAAAAGATTCGCAAGGAATTTGTTTTGTAGGCAAGGTAGATTTACCAACCTTTCTGCAACAGCAGCTGCAGGCAAAAAAAGGAGATATCATTGAAATTCCTGAATCTTATTACACGAATTTCGATAGGTCTGATGATTTAAACGATATTTCAAAAGCTTACGAATATAAACGAGAAGACGGTAAAGTATTAGCGCAGCATCGTGGTGCACATTTTTATACGATTGGTCAGCGAAAAGGATTGAACATTGGTGGCACTGGCAAACCCATGTACGTAATTGCCATTGATGTGATTGAGAATATTGTGTATGTAGGAAGGGGTGATGATCATCCGGGATTATATCGTAAAGCATTGTTTATTGCGAATGACGAAATGCATTGGGTTCGACCTGATCTAAAACTAGAAGTAGGTGAGTCAAAAGATTTTCTTGTGCGCATCAGGTATCGTCAGCCATTGCAAAACGGAACTTTAGTAGCAGCGCCTGAAGGTTTCTATATTCAATTTGAACAAGCACAACGTGGAATAGCACCGGGGCAATTTGCTGCATGGTATAATGATGAAGAGTTAATCGGGTCTGGTGTGATTAGTTCTTAGTTCACAGTTTTCATTTTCCCACTTGGCAGTTTACAGTTTACAGTTTACAGTTTACAGTTTACAGTTTGCAGTTTGCAGTTTGCAGTTTGCAGTTCAAAACTCAAAACTCAAAGCTCACAGCTCACAGCTCACAGCTCACAGCTCACAGCACATAACTCAAAACTCGTAGCTCATATCTCACAGCTCACATCTCACATCTCAAAACTACTCACAAACTAATCCAACAACCTTACAGGTAAGTTATCATCGTCTACTGCAGCAAAGTAAAAATTCCCTTCTACCGCAAGCTCCCTGCTTTCAATGTATTTTTGCTCAATATATATCTTAACATTTATCTCGAGTTTTACCGTACCAACACTTCCAATAGTTCCGAGTAATTCAACAATGGTTCCATAAGGTATGGGTTTCTTAAAATCGATTTTACCGGTGGAAATGGTTACCATTTTTTTTCGACAGAAACGAGTTGCAGTTATATAGGCTACTTCATCCATCCATTGTAAAGCTATACCCCCGAATAGCGTGTTGTGGTCGTTAATCAGGTTTTTAAAAACGATCTTAACCTGTCTTGTTTCAGCTTTTATTTTAAGTTCTTCGATATTCATTATCATATTTTTTACAAATATAATCAAAAAATATTTGCATAATGAACATATGTTCATTAAATTTGCAGTGTAAATAAAAAATTATGTCACGACCAAAGAATAACAGAATAGTACATGAGCCGCCCATTTTTACAGATTTTAAACCCATTGGGGTAAAGGGCGCTTCGTTAGAGCAGGTCATATTAAGCCTGGATGAATTCGAAGCATTTCGTTTAGCCGACCACCTTGGGTTGTCTCACGAAGAAGCTTCTCAGGAAATGGAAATTTCGAGGCCGACTTTTACCCGATTAATCGAAAAAGCTCGTAATAAAATTGCCGATTTTATTATGAATGGTAAAGTGTTAAATATTGATGGGGGCAATATACATTTTCGAAATAATATTATAAAATGTCAAAGCTGTGGACATATGTTCAAAACGAAATTTAATGAAACCATTACCGAATGTCCTTCATGTCACTCAAAAAACATATTAAATCTGGCGGGTGGCTTCGGACATGGTAAATGTTGTGGCAACAGAAATCAAAATAGAAACCAAAAAAAAGGAGGAAGTTATGCCTAGAGGAGATAAAACAGGCCCTAATGGTCAAGGACCAATGACTGGCCGACGCATGGGAAATTGTGTTGGAAATTATGTTCCGGGATTTAATAATAATTTCGGAGGAATAGCAGGTTTCGGACGTGGAATGAGAAATGGCTTTGGTAGAGGGTTTAACCAGGGTTTTGGACGTGGAATGGGAAGAAACTTTGCTTTTGAAAACCAAAATCTTTCGAATAAAGAAGTTATCGAAAGAGAATTAGATGCATTAAAATCACAGATGGAATATCTGGAGTCTGAATTAAAGAAGCTTGATTAGTGCTTGTAATAAGCCATTAGCTGGTTTGTGTTTTAGTGATCTGTTTGTAATATGCTAATGGCTTATTTTTTAATTTTAAAGAAGAATATAAAATGGAAACAGGAAAAGGTTTAGGAAAAGGTGGTGGCCGTGGCCGTAATAAAGGCGGCGGATTTGGTGTGGGTGGTTTTTGTGTTTGTGCAAAATGCGGAGAAAAAGTCCCTCATCAACAAGGAGTAAAATGCACCACTTTAAAATGTCCCAAATGTGGGAATACGATGATACGAGAAGAATTATTAAACAAATAACTATATAAATAGAAATATATGAAAAAGAAATTTGCGATACCTACTTTGGGTGGACAGTTAACCGCTCATTTTGGGCACTGTGAGAAATTTGCAATCGTCGATGTGGAAAACGATCAAGTGATTAACGAAGAGTTTATAACTCCGCCAGTACATCAGCCGGGAGTATATCCAAAATATCTGGCCGATCAGGGAGTGCATGTGATTATAGCAGGTGGAATGGGCCAAAAAGCTCAAGATCTATTTACTATGAACAACATTGAAGTTCATATGGGTGTTCAGGATGGTACACCAAAAGAATTGGTACAACACTATTTAAACAATCAATTACAAACAGGACAGAATCTTTGTGATCATTAGAAAACAGAAGAAATGAAAATTGCTATTGCCAGCGGAAAAGGGGGGACAGGAAAAACAACCATATCAACAAATCTTTCAGTTTTGCTAAGCGAAACTGAAAGTGTTGTTTTAACCGATCTCGATGTGGAAGAACCTAATTCGGGTTTATTCATTAATGGAGATCTGGTATTTGAAGATATAAAATATAAGATGATTCCTGAATGGAAAGAAGATACATGTACATTGTGTGGCGAATGTCAAAAGAACTGTAATTTCCATGCAGTAATACAGCTTGGCCCACAGATCATGGTTTTTCCCGAATTGTGTCACAGTTGTTTTGCATGTTCCGAATTATGTCCAACTCAATCATTACCCATGATAAAACAGCGAATGGGTTTAATTAAAGAATTTGAATATGGTAAGATGTCGTTTGTCGAAAGTCGTTTGGATATTGGACAGGAGCAAGCGGTACCATTAATAGGACAAACCATCGATTATGTAAATAAGAATTATGATGATGATTATTTAAAAATTTTTGACTCACCACCAGGTACTTCTTGTCCGGTAATTGAAGCCACAAAGGATGCAGATTATGTGATACTCGTTACTGAACCAACTCCTTTTGGTTTACACGATTTAAAATTAGCCGTTGAAACGGTTAAGCAGCTTAATAAAAAATTTGGAGTGATTATAAATAGATATGGTTTAGGTAATGAAGATGTTGTTGACTATTGCAATAAAGAGCATGTGGACATCTTAGCAAAGATACCAAATAGTAGAAAAGTGGCAGAAATTTATTCGAAAGGAAAGCTTATTTATAATGAGATACCAGAAATAAAAGCCGAGTTTCTAAAATTGAAAGAATTTATACTTAATCGAAAAATGGAGTTGGCAAGATGAAAGAGATCGTAATTATATCAGGGAAAGGTGGAACCGGTAAAACATCTTTTACAGCTTCTTTGTCGGTTTTAGCAGGTAACGAAGCAGTAATTGCCGATTGCGATGTGGATGCAGCGGATATGCATTTGTTAATGAAACCCATTATAAAAAAATCAGAGAACTTTTACAGTGGTGTAGTTGCAGAGATTGATCCCGACAAATGCACAAATTGTGGTATTTGTGCTGATAAATGCAGGTTCAATGCAATTCCTGTTATCAATAACCAACACACCATTTATCCATTGAATTGTGAAGGATGCGGATACTGCGAAAAAGTGTGTCCGGTTGATGCAATTCGAATGAATGACATGAATGTGGGTGATTGGTATATTTCTTCAACAAAAGCAGAGAATACCATGGTTCATGCTAAATTGGGAATCGGGGCTGAAAACTCCGGTAAGTTGGTGGCTAAGGTTAAAAACGAAGCAAAACGCATCGCAGAAGAAACCAATAAAGAATTTATAATAGTTGATGGTTCACCTGGTATAGGATGTCCTGTTGTTTCATCCTTATCGGGAGCAAATTTTGTAGTGTTGGTTACCGAACCTTCAGTTTCAGGTTTACACGATTTAAAAAGGGTGCACGAGCTTGTAGCTAAATTTAACTTAAAAGCAGGTTGTGTTATCAATAAATCGGATATTAACCCGGATGTAACCAATCAAATAATGGATTTTTTAAAGAAAGAATCAATAGATCATATTGCTGATTTACCTTATAATGAGAATTTTACCAGGGCAATGACAAACGGACAAACCATTGTTGAATATGATAATGGTGAGTTGGGTGATAAAGTAATTGAAAGCTGGAAGCGAATTAAGGAACTAGTGAAAGAGTAAATAGTGAGTAACTTAGTTTAGGCTCAAAGCCAATAACTCGAAGCTCTCAGCTTATCGATTAGAACTACAAAAATTGATTTAATAAAAGAATTAATTAGAAAGAAATACTTAAAAAATAAAATAAATAATGAAAATAGCATTTACAGCAAAAGGAACAGATTGGGATTCGCAGATGGATCCGCGATTTGGCAGAACTGAATTTATTTTAGTTTATGACGAAGAGAAAGAAACTTTTGAATCATTTGATAACAGAGAAATTGAAAACGAAGCTCACGGTGCAGGGCCTAAAACATCTCAAAACTTATTTGACTTAGGTGCACAGGTATTGATTACAGGAAATGGCCCTGGTGGAAATGCAGCTACAGTACTCGAAAAAGCCGGAATTAAATCGTATATCGGCGCAGGCGAAATGACAGTAAAACAAGCGTATGACGCTTATAAGAATAATCAATTAAAAGCATTTTAATCATGGAGAAATATGATGTTATTATTATTGGTGCCGGACCTGCTGGTATCATAACCGGAGTTACTGCAAAAAAACAGTTTCCAGACAAATCAATGTTAATGTTCAAAGAAGAAGAAAAAGGATTGGTACCTTGCGGTATTCCTTATATCTTCCATAGGCTGGGCGACGTGGATAAAAACATGATGGGCCCTAAGCCATTTATCGATTTAGGTGGTGAGGTAATCACCGAAAAAGTGATTGATGTTAATGCAAAAGATAAAATTGTAAAAACCGAATCGGGAAAAGAGTTTGCTGCTGAAAAGATTGTTTTTGCCACCGGCTCAAGGGTGGTAGTGCCAACTTTTATTAAGGGCCACGATCTGGAAAATGTATTTTATATCAAAAAAAGCTACTCATATATCAAACAGGTTTTTGAGAGTTTAAAGTTTGCAAAAAATATTACCGTTGTGGGTGGTGGATTTATTGGAGCTGAGGTGGCAGAACAGTTAGCCCTTGAGCCAGATAAGAAAGTTACTTTGGTAGAAAGTGAGCCCTGTTGTTTTTCTAAGGCTTTTTCAAAAGATTTATGCAAAATAGCTACTGATGAATTACATAAAACAGCTATCGATGTTAAAACATCAACAAAAGTAGAAGAAATAAATGGTAAAGATGGAAAAGTTTCATCTGTTAAATTAAGTACTGGCGAAGAGCTGCCATGCGATGCAGTAATTATGGCTATTGGTTACAAGCCCAATACCGAATTAGCTCAAAAAGCCGGTTTGGAAGTAAATGAAATGGGTGCTATAATTGTTGATAACTACGAACGAACCAAACATAAAGGTGTATGTGCTGTTGGCGATTGCTCGCAAACAATTGGTTTCTTAACAGGTCGCATGGATTATGTAATGTTGGCATCTACAGCAACTGCCGAAGCACGTGTGTTAGGCCACAATTTATTTGGTATCCGAATTAAAAAATGTTTTAATGGAACATTAGCAGTATTCTCAACCGAAATTAACGGACTTTCAATGGCATCAGCCGGAGTTAACGACACAAATGCAGCCGAAGCAAATATTGAGTATGTTTCAGCAACATTCACCGATGTGGATACACATCCAACGTTTGATGATACTAATCCTTTATCCGTAAAATTATTTGTATCCCCATTGGATGGATCTATTTTAGGTGGCGAAGTATGGGGTGGTAAATCGGCAGGCGAAATCGTTAATACCATTAGTATGGCAATCCAA
>CAYVEW010000131.1:0-8364 GCA_964450375.1 uncultured Bacteroidales bacterium | reverse complement strand
ACAACAGTTATAGAATTTATTAAGTAATCATTTACAATTTCTTTTATCTGGTTCACCTTCTCATTGCCAGGTAAAGTATTAAATATTTTATCCAGGTATTTCTTTTCATAAACCCGTTGTATTGAATAATTAAAGTTCAGATCGAAAATCCATGCAATCTGTAAAAGTTTAAAATCATTTAATGTTTGTAAGGATTCTTTTAAAACTACTTTTTTATGAATTATTGCATTTAGCACTTCATCTGTAATTTTATCATTATCAGGCAATTCCAACTCAAGACTTTTGTTTTCTCCTTTATCCTGCTCTTTAATCATATAATACTCTGTAATCAACCGCCAAATATCTAACTTATCTGCATCGCGAATTAATTTTGAGAAAAAGATAACCTGATCCCTTTCATCGGGTATTATTTCGGCCCGGCTATGATTGATAATTGATTTGTAAATGATATCCTGTTCATTAGCTGATAAATCATTTAACAACTGATGTTCCTTAAGAACTTCTACGCCCAGGTCGGCATGGTTTTGCGATTTTGAATCGGAAAAGGTTTGGTAGTTTACATACTGTTTAAATCGGCCAATATCGTGAAATAAACCAATGGTTTCTGCCAGCAGAACATCCGAATAATTCAAATTTAAATTCCTGGCTAATCCTAAAATTTCAGCACTCACTTTCCTGCTGTGATCTGCTTTTATTTGGATGTTTTCTTCCAAATCAGGATAATTTTTTACAAAATGGTCAATGTAGTTATCAAACCATTTTTTATATGAATCAACTAAATCTTGTGAAATCATACTTTTATTCTTTAAGTCTAAAACACCAGGAACTATTTATAGTTGTAAAATTGATTAAAATAATAGAATAAATCACCACCGTTTTTCACGGGAATGACAACATGTGGTGATTATTCGTATTAAAATTTATAGGCTAGCTCAACCAGAATAAACCTTCCGGGAGACAATCGCTGTTTTTTATCGATATACACTTTATCGAAGATATTCTGTATATCTAATGCAAAAAAGAAATTGTTCATAATAGTTCTTGAAAGACGAATATCAGCGGTTAAATAGTCATCAATGATAAGCACATTTTGTTCTTCGGCAAATTCTTCACCCACATAATTAGCAACCAAAGTGGCATTCATAAATTTATTTTTCCAGAATAAACCTGCAAACGCCTGGTGCCAGGGAATTTCAACTAAGTGTTTTCCTGTTAAATCATCACCAGAATAATCAGCAATATCAAAATCTTTTATCGTTGAGATGTTGTAAGAGTAATTGGCTTTAAACGTAATATCTTTCGTAAAATCGTACTGAATAAAAAACTCTGTGCCCATAATTTCAATGGCAGCAATGTTTTCACGCATTAATTCGGTTTGTCCATCCACAAAGTTACCTGTTGCCACAAAATACTGAAAATCTTTACCTAATGAATAATAGGCCGCTGTTTTAAACTGAAAGTTTTTAAAAGGTTTTGTATTAAACCCTATTTCGTAATTTGTTAGCGTTTGTGGCTGCAAATCAGGATTAGCCTGCTTAAAACCCTTGCTGATTTTTCTTGATGAGATCATGTCGTCTAGTTTGGGAGGCATAAAACCTGTCGATGCAGAAACATAAGATTTTATTTTTGGGCTGATCTCATATTGTATCGCTAATTTAGGACTCAAAGCTGTCCAGTCGGAGGCCCCGTAGCTCTCTGTAAAGCTTTCTTCAAAACCTGTATTTGCCGTTGGATCGCCCACGTATATTGATCCATCGTAAAAACGGGTATAATCGAAACGCAAGCCGCCAATTATTTTTAATTTATCGTTAAAAAAACGCTGTTCATCCTGCAAAAATGCCGCGTAGGATTGAACCTTTCCCTGCCTCATCAAGGTATCTGTTGATGTAAGGAAGATATCCGAAGCATCCATAAATCCTTGTTTTATATCCAGCCCAAATGTAAACCAATTGCCACTCTCAAATTTTCGAGTAGCACTTGCCCACACACCATAATCTCTTGATACCTGATCTTTGTATGACAATTTGTAAAAACCATCGGCATTTATATTTTCACTAAACTGATAATAGTTTTCATCCTGCAAATACCCATCTGCTTCGATTTTAAAACCACCGAAACTGCCATTATATTTAGCCCGCACAAAATGAGTGGTATATTTAACATGTCCGCCATCATCAAAATAAACCTGCCTTCCATCTCCTCGTTTATCATCATAATAACTATATTCAACTTCGATCTTATGCTGATCGTTAAACTCGTATCCCAGGGTAGCTCCTACCCGGTTCTCTTTTAGATACACTTCCACATCGGTGGAGTCTCTAATTTCTTTAGGTTCTATAATGTAACCATCACCCTGACGGTAAAAACCGGTTAGTCCCCAGTATAGTTTCCCATTCCCGATGTTCTTGTTTCCTTCCAAGTTAAATTTCCCACCTAATGTGGCATAACTGCCTCCAAATGCCCGCACATCGCCAGAAAATGGCTTGTCTGTTTTTTTGGTAATGATATTGATTACACCACCCATGGCATTATTTCCGTAAAGTGCCGAGCTCGGACCCTTAATTACTTCAATGCGCTCAATGCGATCGGGAGAAATCATGTGCCAGTTAATGGAACCGCCTGCTGTTTTATTTAATGGCACCCCATTATATAGTATCAAAACTCCCTGCGCTGCATCTAATCCACGCATGGTAACCGATGCATTCTTAGAGAAGATTCCCCAACTTCGGTTCACATTAATATTAGCAATAGACTGAAGGATATTATCGGTGTTACTGCTTGGAAATTCTTCAATCTCATCTTTTTCAATTACTTCGTTTTGGCCCGGAAGATCTTCAATCTTACGCTCTGTAAGTGTTGCCGTAATGATAACCTTCTCCATCTCGAGCAACGATGTGTTCATTATTATGCGAATAGCTAAATCCTTATCGGTAACATTAACTTTTATTTTTTCTTCCTGGTATCCCACAAAACTAACCTGAATGGTGTAATCGCCGGCTGCAATATTTTCAAATAAAAACCGGCCTTCGTTATTTGTTGATATGCCACGCTTTAATTCTTTCAAAACAACATTTGCCCCCTGCAATGGCGTATTATTTTGGGAGTCTACAACTACACCTTTAATATCTCCTTGTGAATATAGTTTTGTAATCGATAATATTATTATTAACAATATAAGCTTTAACCGTTTACCAATCATATGTTTACTGTTTTTGAATTTTAATGTCGACTGTAATGTACCCAGCCGATGTTCCCGAAGTGCTTACTACCTTAAAAATACCTTTAACATTATCTTCCCGTACGAAAGAATACATATCTCCAGGTTCCAGGAATTTTGTTTTTCGTCCACCACTTTCAAAAGCAAAGGAATTGGCAATTAAAAGACTGTCATTTTCGGCCTGTTCAAATTGATCGATTGTAATGGGAAGTTTCTCGCGACCAAAACGAATTGTATTCCTCGTTGACCAGTTCGACATACCATAATCACCCGTAAATGCTGCATCAATATTTCCTCCTGGTGAGGATATGATACTTTCTTCTAATTTCTCAAAATCATCGTAATAATATACTAAATCTATTATTTCCTGGTTATTGTATGCGTCCTGCAAAGAATAAACGTTTCCGTTGCTAAAGGAAAAAAAGCTTTCGGTTTCAGAATTGTTTTGAGCTCCGAGTTTAATGTTGACAAACTCATCAATCTCGCCATAAACAATGTTCGGATCTTTATACACTATTAAACCGGTGCTCGCAAAATTTCCTTCGATATCGCGAATTATAAACTCCCAATTCTCAATATCAATTAATCCTTTTGGAATTTCAATGATGCGATCGTAAGTTTTTTCGTAAATACCCAGATCCAGATAACGTTCGTCGTTCAATTTGGCAATAAAATTCGTAAGTTTATCGTGTCCGTTGAAGTCGGCATGAATCTTAATTCTAAACACCTGATTCACAGCGATTGTTGTATCTCCCGTAACAAATCCTGGTTCCGAAACCAGTTGTATGCTAGGATCTCCGTTATTGTTGCTTTCTTCCTCTTCGCAAGAAAGTAAAATCAATAATAAGATGGTTAGAATAAAGGGAATCGCTTTAAGAACAAACGCTCGATATGTGTTCGTTTTCATATCGCAATGTATTTTAAATGAATAAATAGTTTTTGTATAAGAAAACCTTACTTTTTGTTTCTGATTTTTTTTATCGAAAAAATTAATCCTGCACCTAACAATGCACCAGCCACTCCAAATGCAAAATGGGAAAGAATTGGGATGATAAATCCTGATTTAATGAAAGATCGATCCAATACCCCGGTAAATACGTAAATTCCTATTCGACTAATGGGAATAATCATATAAGCTAAACCACCTATTAAAGAAAGCACTGCCAGACGATTGGCAGGATTTTTAAAAGTATAATAAAGAATATCTAAAACTCCACCCATCACTAAATAAATGATTGGTAAAAATGGATCTTTAATTCCAACAAAAGGAACAAACATAAAACTTGAAGCTCCAATCATTGCAATTACTGAAGCAAAAGGCAATTGTGAAACCCTGCGAGCAATCATCAGTAAAGCCATAAATTCTAACCCGTGGCGCCCCGGTATGCCCAAAGGAATACGCAAATACGAACGCAATACAATGGCACTGACACCAATCGTCAGCAACATTAAAACTTCCAACACCAACGAAATTGTATTAGTCTGATATGCTTTTGATATAGTCTTTTGAGACAGATTTCCATTCATAGTTTTCATTATTACCTTGTTCAACAATTACTGTATTTTTGTTCTTGATTATTGGCGGACGCAACCATTCTCCCACTTCTATTCTATCCTCATCACAAACCGGTTTACTATCCTTCGTTATAATCTCTTGTATATTTATTATTTGTTTTAAATCGCTGGCCTTATACACACCCTTTAAATCGCGTAACTCTGTTCCTTTTAGCCAGATATTTCTTCCATCGTTACCCCCCTTTCGCAATCCTACCGCAGCTAATGCTCCTATTACACCTATCTTTTCTCCTGTATATCCTTCCAGAAAAATACCATTCGTTTTAGCTAAAGTATATGCATCCGATTTATAAAGAACTTCCTTTTTTGCTCGATTACCCCAACTTAGTACTTCATCACTAATTTGGTTTTCATGCGCAAAACACAGACCGGCGTCGGATCCAGTTTCAGCCACACTTTTTAAGTACTCAGCACAAAACCCTTTTAACAATTCTGGTTTTTCTGTATCAACCACCAAACAAGCCGAACTGTTTTGCGATGTATATGCTATTTTATTGTGCACAAACAACTGGTGTCGCGAAATAGAAAGCACATCACCGAGTTTTTTTTCAGTAATAAGCTTGCCTAACTGCCTTGATTTAAATCCTGTTCCTCTCGATTCCTTATTATCTGTATCGTCTAATCCAATAAAATAGATCATTTATTTATTCACTTTGTTAAAGAACTTTTTTGTGATTTGATAAATAGCATCATCAAATTCCACCAGCAATTCCTTGTATGCTTCAATCATTTCCTTCCCTTCTTTTGTTAACACAGAGTTTCCTCCATGCTGCCCGCCACGATGTTTATCGGTTAAACAAAACCCAAGTTTTTCTTCTGCATCCTTTATCATTCCCCATGCTTTCCGATAACTAATTCCCATCTTATCGGCAGCTGCTTTTAAAGATCCCAACTGATCGATATAATCAATCAACTCAAATTTACCATTACCGAGAATACTTTCACCTTCTGTATTTTCGAGCCAAACCTTAAATTTTAGAAATACATTGTAATATCTTGATCCTTTGGGCCCTGCCATAATATCTTATTCTTGTTTCTATATGCAAATATATACATATCAGACAGTAAAAAAAATACACAGGCAAATTACCTGCTATAATTTGAATTATTGAAAATTACTTATATAAGCAACGGTACGAAGTATCACCTTCTACTTTTACTTTAAACTTAACATCTTTTTCTACTCTGAATGTTTCAAATTCTTTATATTCTTTCCAGTTAGTTTCTTCTGGTTGTTGAACAAACATAACACCCGAAGTTACGGTCATGAATTCTATACTAGAAGTACCGAATTCGTATTCGCCTTTTGCCATAACACCAATTGTAGCCGGGCCTTCAAGTGTTTCGAAAGCAATTGATTTTACTTTTCCGTCGAAATATTCGTTTGTTTTAAACATAGCGTTATATTATTTGTTATTACAGTACAAAATTAGAGATTATAAGATATGCTAAATATGACAAAAATCTTGTTTTATTTAAACACGTTATGTATATATTTGCATATCGCTTGTGAACATAAATAAAGTGTTAAACACCTAAAATAAAAATAAAATGCAGAAGAGTTTATATTTTGCCCCACCGGCAGAAAACGAGCCGGTTTTAACATACAAAAAGGGATCGCCCGAAAGAGAAAATTTGCTTAAAGCAATTGAATGGGGCCGTTCGAATATTGTAGAAGTACCTATGATAATCGATGGAAAAGAAGTTAAAACGGATAAAAAGGTTGAGATAAACCCACCACACGATCACCAGCACGTATTGGGGCATTATTACAAAGGAGATGAAAGTCACGTAAAAGATGCAATTGATGCTGCATTGACAGCACGCAAAAAATGGGCTGCACTATCATGGAAACAACGAGCTTCAATTTTTCTAAAAGCAGCCGGAATGATTTCGGGCCCCTACCGTGCACGAATTAATGCTGCAACCATGCTTGGGCAGTCAAAATCGGTACATCAGGCAGAAATTGACTCCGCTTGCGAATTAGCAGATTTTTTGCGTTTCAACGTTCAGTATATGACTGAGATATACAATGAGCAACCCGATTCGGATGAACAACAGTGGAACCGAACAGAGCAGCGTGCTCTGGAAGGATTTGTTTTTGCACTTACTCCATTTAACTTTACGGCCATTGCAGGCAATCTGCCATCGGCACCTGCCATGATGGGAAATACAGTAGTTTGGAAACCTTCAAACACACAGATCTATTCAGCTCGCATTATTATGGAAATATTTATGGAAGCCGGTTTACCCGACGGAGTAATTAATTTGATATATGTTTCGGGCCCGGTGGCAGGAAAGACTATTTTCTCACATCCTGATTTTGCAGGAATTCATTTTACCGGATCAACTGCTGTATTTCAAAATATATGGAAAGAGATTGGAAATAATATTTCAAAATACAAATCATATCCGCGTATCGTGGGAGAAACCGGAGGAAAAAACTTTGTGTTAATGCACGAATCTGCTAATCCAACACAGGTGGCTACAGCTCTTACGCGTGGAGCTTTTGAGTATCAGGGCCAGAAATGCTCAGCTGTTTCCCGGGCTTATATTCCGGATAACCAGTGGGACGAAGTTCTTTGTGAAATTAAATGCGATATGGGAACCATGAAAATGGGTCCGGTTGAAGATTTTACAAACTTTGTGAATGCTGTAATCGATGAGGCTTCGTTTGATAAATTAGCAGGTTTTATCGATCGTGCAAAACAGGATAAAGATGTAGAAATAATTCATGGTGGAAATTACGATAAATCAAAAGGTTACTTTATAGAGCCAACCATTATTCTTACAAAAGACCCTCATTACGTAACCATGGAAGAAGAGTTATTCGGACCTGTGTTAACTATATATATATATGATCATACCAAATGGGAAGAAACCATTGATTTAGTAGATAAAACTTCGATATACGGATTAACAGGCTCGGTATTTTCGAAAGATCGTTATGCTGTAGAATATGCCATGAAGAAACTGGAACATGCAGCAGGGAATTTTTACATTAACGACAAACCTACCGGAGCCGTTGTAAATCAGCAACCTTTTGGTGGAGCGCGCGGTTCTGGTACAAACGACAAAGCCGGTTCAAGATTAAATCTATTGCGCTGGGTAACACCGCGTACCATAAAAGAAACATTTGTTCCACCAATTAGTTATAAATATCCTTTTATGGAAGATTAATAAACCGAAAATGTCATTCCGTCCATAACCGGGATGACACTGAATCTCTTTAACAATATTAAAAAACGGGGATATCCAAAAACCAATGATTATTAAATTAGCCACTAAGACGCTAAGAATTAAGAATCACAAAGCAAATACTATCAGCAAATTAGCTCTTTGTGAAATTTTGTGTCTTTAATCCTTTGTGGCAAAATCATTCATTTTAGGACACCCTCATGACAATTAATAATTATAAGAATAAAACAAAAAAATGACAGCAACACAATTTAATATTCCAGAACTATTAGAAAGATTAGGAATTAAAGATATTAACTCAGGAGTAACAACAGGTACTGAATGGTACGATGTTAAAGGTGCCGTAACAAGCTCAGAATCTCCCATCGACGGAA
>CAYVEW010000130.1:4993-8664 GCA_964450375.1 uncultured Bacteroidales bacterium | reverse complement strand
CGATCAATCCCAGTGAAGCACGAATGGTTTGGTATCCAAAAAGTGAAGCCTTTTTAGTGGGCAGAGTGTTGGTTGAAGCACCGGATAGTGTGGGCTTAAACTCAATTGCTACTGGTTACGAGTCTAAAGCTATTGGCGATTATTCACAGGCATTTGGTTATAGATCCATTGCCCGAAAAGATTATTCTACAGCTATCGGTAAGAATGCCTTGGCCAATGGCATTAATTCATTTGCATTTGGTGATGAGGCAAAAGCAATTTCTAATTATGCTTTTGCCATAGGATCAGGTGCAGTTGCTTTTGGCGAACAGAGTTTCGCATTAGGATCAATCACTCAGGATACTGCACAGAACTTTTCTTTACCACCATTAGCATTAGGCGACTATTCCATGGCAATTGGTTTAGGAACTAAGTCGGTTGGTCTTGCATCTGTGAGTTTAGGTGCAAACAACAGGGCTTTGGGGGATTTTTCAACAGCTCTGGGGCATAGTTCTACTGCATCGGGAAACAGGTCCATAACACTCGGGCCGTATTCAACTTCTGCTGGCTATGCTTCAACTACGGTAGGTTATCGAAACGAAACTACATCAGATGCTAGTTTTGCTTTGGCCGGAGGTGTTGGCTCTAAAGCATATGCATCTGGTGCAATCGCATTTGGTGCATATTGCCATGCATATGGTTCACGTTCCGTTGCTATGGGCGATGCTTGCACAACAGATGGTTTTGGAAGTGTTGCAATGGGCAAAGGAAGTGATGCGCTTGCCACAGGGGCTATTGCTTTTGGCCTTGGAAATATTGCCGATGGTGTACGATCAGTTGCAATGGGTGCAGGAGCATTTACAAATAAAATGGAAGGAGCCTTTGTTTTTAATGGTGGCGTTGAGAAGTCAGTAGCACATGCAACAAGAGCTGGCCAGGTGGTATTTCTGGGAAGTGGAGGGTTAAACTTTTATGCCAGCACCGATACGGCCGAAATAAACTCATTTGTTATAATGCCGGGGTCAGGAAATATTGGAGTGGGAACTTTTAATCCAACCGAAAAAATGGAAATTAGTGGGGGTAGTTTATTAATGACCGAAGGCGATATTAAATTAAATGGAGGAGTAATTATTGAAGGAATTGGCAAGAATACCAAAATTGCTGATTATGTTTTTACCGATGATTTTGAGTTGGAATCGATTGAGGAACACGCCGAATTTATGTGGGCCAATAAGCACTTACCCGCATTAAAAGGAACTTCTGAAATTAAAAAAGAAGGAACGATTAATACATCAGAACGCAGAGAACAAATAGTAGAAGAACTGGAAAAGGCACACATTTATATTGAACAGTTACATGATCGTATTAAAGAACTGGAATCAAAAACCAATTTGGAAAAAGAAAATCAGGAGTTAAGAGATCGAATTGAGAATCTTGAAAATCTTGTGAATCAAATTATCAATCAATAATTTAAATGTGGATAACTTTATAATTGAGTGTATGGTAAACGTTATTTTTAGTGGTGAAACCATTACAGAAAGAGTATTTTTGCAATAGCTTTGTGTTAATTTAGAATTTAACGAAAAGACTAAGTACATTTTTTAGTATTTTGTCTTTTTGTTTTTTATATTTATATAGTTTTTCTTTGTAATAAGAAGAAAATGAATGAAAGAAAGTTAAACATTATCTTAAATAAAAGGTTTATTCTACATGTATAATTGTATTTGACAATTAAAAAATAGACAGATGAAAAAAGTATTCCTGATATCCATATTTTATTTAATTTCCATTTCGCTTTATGCACAAATTAATAAAAATGGAATCCCCTTAATTAAAAATTATTCTCCACTCGAATATAATGCCGCAGAACAAAATTGGGCAATCTGTGAAGATAGCCGGGGTGTTATTTATATTGGAAATAATGATGAGGGAGTACTTGAATACGATGGAAATACATGGGATAAAATACAAATAGCGAATAACTCCATTGTGCGATCACTGGAATACTCAAGCGATGGAGTCGTTTACGTGGGGGGTGTTGAAGAGTTTGGCTATTTAGCTCCCGATAAAGAAGGCCAGATGCATTATCATTCGCTGAGCTCTCAGCTCGATTCGATTACCTTTAAAGATGTCTGGAAAATATATACTTTAAATGATAGAGTATATTTTTGTTCGCAAAATAATGTATTCCGGTTTAAGGATAAGAAGCTCGAACAGGTTTACAATGCAACCAAAATGTCTTTTCTTAATTTTAAAGTGAATGATAAAATTTATTGGGGCACTGTAGATAAAGGACTATGTGAACTTACCGAAGATTCTGTAGTGCTTGCTGTTGGAGGCGAATTTTATAAAGATTATGACATTTTTACCATGCTTCCATGGTCAGAGAATGAAATTCTTATTACCACAATGGGACAAGGTGTATATATTTATAATTCCGAAACCGGTTTATCTAAAACCTTGCAGTCATCAGGTGGAAAATTTAATTACTTAGCCGAGTATTTAAACAGTATTCAAGCATATAGTGCTATACCATTATCCGATAACCAATATGCAATAGCCACACTCGATGTTGGATGTGTAATAATTAACAGGGAAGGAGAAGTTCTTTATAGACTTGATAAAGAAAATGGATTACAGGATAATACCGTTATTAGTTTGTACGAATCCAAAAATGGGAACTTATGGTTAAGTTTAAATAAAGGGGTATCCTTTGTTGAGTTAAAAACTCCTTTTACAAAATTTGGCCACAATTATGGAATAGAAGGTATTGTTCTTGATCTTATAAGGTATAAGGGTAAACTATTCCTTACAACCAATACCAATCTGTATTATCTGGAGTATAACCGTAATAATTTACCGGAATTCAAAAAAATACCCATGGATTATGCCGTTTGGCAAATGAAAATATTTAAGGTTCCGGGTTCAGATGTCGAGAAGTTTTTATTTGCAACTTCAAATGGAGTGTATGAATTCGTTTCTTTTAATCAACCTCCGCTTAAAATAACCGATGTATCGTATTATAGCGAAAAAATTTATCAATCAAAATTTAATCCCAATAAGGTTTTTATTGGTTATACCAGTGGTTTGGCGTTGTTGGAATATATGAATGGTAAATGGGTTGATCAGGGAAAAGTGGGCGATTTCCGTGATAAAATTGAATCAATAACCGAAGACAGTGAAGGAAACCTTTGGTTAGGAACTGCTTTAAAAGGTGTTATTAAATTAAATACGGATGATAATACCATCGAAAGGTTAGGCTTAAATGAAGGAATGCCAGAATTAGGTAGAAATAAAGTATGTTTTATTAATAATGAAATTTTATCTACTACGAGCAAAGGATTGTATAAATTCAATAACGATCTTAATAAATTTGAAAAATATGAAGGTTTTGGTGAAAAATATTTAGAGAACCAAAACGAAATTTCAAGTATCGTTAGTTTTAAAGAAAACGAGTATTGGACAATTCTAAAAGACGAAAGTTCAAATTATGAGCATATAGAACACATTAAAATTTCTCAGGATCGGATTGTAAGCATAAACGATATTCCATTTAAGCGTTTATACAAACAGTCAATTAATAAAATTACATTCGATCAGGAAAGTGGAATATGGATATTAACTTCAGACGCTATTTATAATTACAAAGAACAATTTCAGGAAGATTTCTCAAAATATTTTGGCAGCCTGAT
>CAYVEW010000130.1:0-4893 GCA_964450375.1 uncultured Bacteroidales bacterium | reverse complement strand
TATACCTTCATGGTAAAAGCAAAAAACATATATGGTTTCGAAAGTGAAATAGCAAAATACGAGTTTACAATTAAACCACCCTGGTACAAAACAATAGTAGCATACTTTGGTTACTTTATTCTTGCTATTATTTTAATAATTGTAATTGTTAAGGTTTACACCCGCAGGTTAGAGCTCGAAAAAATTCGGCTGGAACAAATAGTAAAGGAACGCACAGAAGAAGTGGTGCGGCAAAAAGAAGAAATAGAAAAACAACGCGACGAAATTGCCGAAAAGAACCAAAGCATTACCGACAGTATTGAATATGCCAGCAGAATACAAAAAGCTGTATTGCCATCCAATGAATTTGCTAAGGAAATCCTACCAGAACATTTTATTTTGTTCCGCCCACGAGATATAGTGAGTGGTGATTTTTACTGGATGACCAGGAAAGATAATTTATTAGTAATGATTGCTGCCGATTGCACAGGTCACGGTGTTCCGGGTGCATTCATGAGTATGTTGGGTGTTTCGTTCCTAAACGAAATTGTAAACCGACACGAAATCACAACGGCAGGTGCCATTCTAACACAACTTCGTGCCGATGTTAAGAAAACCCTTGGACAGGAAGGAAAAGAAGGTGAAGCAAAAGATGGTATGGATATCGCATTGTGCATTATGGACTTGGATCATATGAAATTACAATATGCCGGTGCATACAATCCTTTTTATTTATTCCGGAACAATGAGTTGATGGAAATAAAAGCAGACAGAATGCCGATAGGGATTTATATTAAGGAAAAAGAATCATTCACAAACAACGAAATTGATCTTCAGAAAGACGATGTATTTTATATCTTTTCCGATGGTTTTCAGGATCAGTTTGGTGGCGAAGATGGCCAAAAGTATAAAACCAAAAATTTCAAACAATTGTTACTCGAAATCCATAATAAACCCATGGCCGAGCAACGCGAAATACTAAACACTACAATAGATCAATGGCGTGGTAAATGGGAGCAGGTCGACGATATAATCATTATGGGTGTAAGAGTCTAATTTAATTATCAAGGACTGATCACTCAGTCCTTTTCTTTTCCCTTTTTACTATTCTTTAAAATCTCAATCTCAATGTCTTTTAAGAATAATTTGGTGTGCAGGTTAAAAACATAATTTCTGCCGATAAATGCAATAAAGCTAAATACCAATACAATGAACAAGTAATAAAGAACCTGATCCAGTTCGGTGTGGATATAAAAAAGTGAAATCGTAAATAACACGAAAGCAAAAAATAGTTGCAACAGGTAAGTGTAAAAAGGAAAAACATATAAAATGCTTATAATGAATATGCTTGCAATTAAAAGATAAACATGCAGGCTGCCTTGGTTTAAATACAAGGCAGTTTTTATGGCACTCCAGCAAATAAAGAATAAGGAAATTAAACCATGTATAAATTTGTGGTGATTTGTAACTTCTTTCGAAGATTTTACCTGGTTAAAAAAAATATAGATGGTAAATATAAAAGACGATACCATTAATACTAAATCGACTTTAAAATTAATCAGAAAGAACTGAAACGGGCCTGTCTTTTGTAAGAATAAAATATCGTAAGAGCTTATAAATAAAGCTAATAACAGAATAAATACAGTGAAATACTTCGATCTCACATTGTTGATATAACAGAATTTCTTAATGAGCTCAGGGTTTTCCGACTTTAAATTAATCAGTGTGTATATATCTTTCATGAACTTTAAAATTGATTAATCTAAAATTAAGAATTATTTACAAATAAAAAAACCACTGCATCGAAGGAATAGAAAATAAAGAAAGGATTTTTAGAAATACTATTTTTTCTATATTTTTTTTATATATTTGCAACCGCAAAAGAATCTGTAGCATAATGGATAGTGCACCTGACTACGGATCAGGAGGTTGGGGGTTCGAGTCCCTCCAGATTCGCAAAGCCACTTTAAAGTGGCTTTTTTTATTTCCACGTTTTACTTACTTCTTAATTCTATTTCTGCACATAATTTAGTAAATTTGGGTTACTAATAACCAAATACATCGTGGTCATGAAAAAAATAATCAAATGGTTTTTCCGAATTGTATTAATTCTTTTTGGATTAATAATTATTGCATTAATCGTTTTGCCTATCTTTTTTAAAGATGATATGCTGGCAAAAGTAAAAGAGGAAATCAACAAAAATGTTAATGCGAAAGTGGAATTCACTGATTTTAAGTTATCTTTATTTAAGTCGTTCCCTGATCTGAACATTGGATTGCATGAACTTTCGGTTGTTGGTATTGATAAATTCGAAGAAGATACCTTAATGTTTTTCAAATCCTTTAACATTCAGGTTAACTTAATGAGTGCCATCAAAAAAAATGTGGTGGTCGAAGGTATTGTGTTAAACGAACCATATATCCATGCAATTGTTCTGGAGGATAGCTCGGCCAACTGGGATATAGCCATTCCTTCCGAAGAACTGCCTGATTCATTATTGACAGAAGAAATTGCAGAAGAAGCTGCTGATACAGCATCAGAACCTATGGATTACAGGGTAAATCTTCAGAAGTTTCAGATTAAAGATGCCAGGATTATCTACAAAGATGCCAGCTCGGATATGGAAGCAATTATTAAAGACTTGAATTTCCTTTTAAAAGGCGATTTTGGAATGGATTATTCCGATTTAAGTATTGAAACTTCCATTGATGCGATAGATGTAAAAATGGGGGCTGTAAAGTACTTAAAAAATACATCATTTGGATTTGATGCCACAATCGGAGCCGATCTGGAAAATATGATCTTTACATTCAAAGATAATTTATTATCCATAAACGATATTGCCCTTGGTTTTGATGGCAAAGTGGAAATGCCTGCTGATGATATCCGGATGGACATAACATTTGGAACCAAAAAAACAAGTTTTAAGTCATTACTTTCCATGGTTCCGGCCATCTATATGGAAGGCTTTGAAGAGTTAAAAACACAAGGAAACTTAACCTTAAACGGAGATATTAAAGGTACTTATAACGAAAAACAAATGCCTATAGCTAATATTCGTTTGCTTGTGGAAAATGCCATGTTTCAGTACCCCGATTTACCCAAATCGGTAGATCAGATTCATATTGATTTGGCTGTACATTACGATGGGGTAGTAAATGATAATACCAAAGTGGATTTGAACAAATTCCATGTGGAAATGGCCGGAAATCCATTCGACATTGCTATGCATATCCGCACGCCTTTTAGCGATCCCTTCATCGAAGGTTCTGTTGATGGACACATGATACTTAGTTCACTAAGCGATGCATTGCCCCTGGAAGGTATGAACCTGGATGGCGAAATTACTGCCGATATTGATATAGCCGGTAATATGTCAACCATCGAGAATGAAAAATACGAAGATTTTGAAGCAAGCGGAAAATTGCAGGTAAAAGACTTTCTACTCGAAAGTGATGATTTGCCTGCTGCAGTTAAAATCATCGAAACAACATTTAATTTTAATCCAAAGTATTTGGAGTTAGAATCATTTAAGGCAGAAATTGGAGAAAGTGACTTTAATTTAAATGGTAAAATCGAGAATTATATTCCGTATGCATTAAGCGATGGAACCTTACGTGGTGATTTTAATTTCTATTCATCAAACATCAATGTGAACGAATTTATGGGCGATGATGCTGAAGAAATCGAAGAGACGGAAATGGAAGTTGATACAATAGCGGCAATGAGCATCATTGAAGTTCCAGAACGAATAGATTTTAGGCTGGTATCAGCATTAGATCACATTGTTTACGATCAAATGGACATTACCGGGCTTAAAGGTACATTCCTCGTTAAGGATCAGAAGATTATTATGGATCATCTTAAAATGAATTTACTGGATGGGTATTTTGGTGTAAATGGTGAATATAACACTCAGAATATAGAAGCTCCTTCTGTTGCAATGGGATTAGATATACGGGATATAGAGATTGAGTCGGCTTTAAATTCATTTAGCATGTTGGAATCTCTGGCTCCGATTCTAAAACATTGTAAAGGGAAAGTATCTATTAAGTTTGATTATACCAGTTTACTCGATTCAACCATGAGTCCAGTACTTAATTCGATCGATGGTTACGGCCGATTGCAGTCAAAGAGTATTCAGGTGGTTGATTCTAAAACCTTAAATCAGCTAACCGGTTTGTTAAAGATGGGTAGCGATTTCGACAATGAGTTTAAGGATGTAAATATCAGTTTTAAAATAAAAGAAGGTAGAATCTCTGTTGAGCCTTTTGATGTAAATGCCGGCGATATTAAGATGAATGTTGGTGGTTCGCATGGAATTGATCAAACTATGGATTACGATCTTGCATTAACGGTTCCTACAGAATACTTTGGTTCTGCTGCTAATGAATTGTTAGATGGAATATTGGGTAAGGCTGCTGATAAAGGCGTAAGTGTTGACAAACCCAAATATGTAAATATTAATGCTAAGGTTACCGGTACAACAACTGATCCTAAAGTAAGTTTGGGAGATAAAAAAGCATCAAATGAAGGAACTAAAAATACGAAAGAAAAATTAATAGAAACAGGAAAGGAAGTGATTCAAGAAAAAGTAGGAAAGGATGTTGAAGCCGAAGCACAAAAGATTATTGATGAAGCCGAAGCCAAAGCAGCAAAGCTAAAAAGTGACGCGCGGGTAGAAGCCGACAAACTTTTAAAAGAAGGAAATGACGAAGCCGACAAGTTGGTAGCCAAAGCATCTAAGGAAGGTTATCTGGCAAAAATTGCTGCCGAAAAAGCAGCAGCGGAGCTAAAGAAAGAAGCTAAAAAGAAAGCCGATGCTTTAGTTGCCGAAGCCGATAAGCAAGCCGATAAAATTGTGGAAGAAGCCAGAATAAAAGCAGATAATATAAAGAAAGAATAAGAACAAA
>CAYVEW010000129.1:0-8783 GCA_964450375.1 uncultured Bacteroidales bacterium | reverse complement strand
ACATTATTTTCATCGGGAGCAAATCCAAAACCATCAGAACCGATTACTGCTCCGGCATGTATTATGCAATTCTCACCAATCTGACATTCATGATAAACTTTCACTCCTGAATTAAGTGTTGTATTCTTTTTTACAATTACATGATCATCGATAAAAACATGTGGATTCAATTTTACATGATCTTCAATTATTGCATTCTCGCCAATATAAACAAAGGGGGCAATATATACGCCATCTCCTATTTTTGCAGTTTCATCAATATAAGCCAATGGGCTTACACCCTGTTTAACCGGTCGAGCCTGTTCGGCCAGCTCCAATAATTTGGCAAACGACTCGTAGGCATTATCAACTCTGATTAAAGTTGCCTGCACTTTGCTTTCCAGCTTATAGTCTTTGTTTATCAATACGATTGATGCATTTGTTGTATACAAGTGTTTTGCATATTTTGGATTTGCTAAAAAAGCTAAAGTTCCTGCTTCTGCCTCTTCAATTTTGGCTACATTATTCACCTTTATATCAGGATTTCCTTCTACTTCTCCTTTAAGAAATTCTGCTATTGCTTGAGCTGTAAATTCCATGATTTATTGATTTTTATTGATGTCAAAAATAGTATTTAAAATTTTACGATCAATTAATTTCCTTCGGATAACACAAAAAATATTTCTTAACTGTTTTCGATAAAACCGAAGTGTTTAGCATATCCGATGCTTCGGCAATGTCAACAATGGTGCCATCTTTATATAAAATCTTAATGTTATCGTCGAATGCACTATAAGCGGTTTTGCTTATGGTATCTGCAAACACAAAATAATCAATCTCCGATAAAGGAATATTCATTTGGTTTGAAGCTTGCTTTTTCAGATTCTCTAGAGTTGATTTATTAAAAGGCTGGTTTTGTATTTCAATCCTAAATAGTTTTCGGTATAACAATCGTTTCGATAAAGCAGATAAAACTGCATCAGGATGATATGCCCACACTTTTACCATCCCCAGAATATCTGTATCGTCAATTTTTGAGAAATTCTCGAGAATCTCCTGTATATTTTTCTTCGTTTTATTTCTCAGAAAAAACTCAAATTCCCGGTTCAGGTAAACTTCCTGATTCTTGTCTATCAATTCTTTTAATCGCTTAAAAATTTTAAGTAATAATTGTTCGGCAGAAACCACTGTTTTATGCAAATAAACCTGCCAGTACATCAACCATCGGGCTATTAAAAATTTCTCGATGGAGTAAATGCCTTTAGCCTCAACAACCAACTGATCATTAACCACATGTAACATTTTTATTATACGATCCGATCCGATTACACCTTCAGAAACACCTGTAAAAAAGCTATCGCGCCGCAAATAGTCTAAACGATCAACATCTAACTGACTTGAAACCAACTGATGTAAGAATTTTTTATGATAGTTGTTTTTAAAAATATCAATCGTTAAATCCAGTTTACCATCAAATTCCTTATTCAGTGCTTCCATGTATAATAAAGATAAATCTTCGTGCGAATATTTTTCGATGATAACTCGCTCTAAGGTATGCGAAAATGGCCCATGCCCAATGTCGTGCAATAGAATTGCCAAAGCAACAGCATCTTCTTCTTCTTTTGTAATTTCTACCCCTTTCGACCGAAGTGTGCTCAAAGCAGAATATAAAAGATGAACTGCACCCAGCGTATGCTGAAATCGGGTATGAACAGCTCCCGGATATACATAATCGGTTAATCCCAGTTGTTTAATTCGCCTGAGCCGCTGGAAAAACCTATGTTCAATTACATCATAAATTAACTCCGATGGGATATTAATAAAACCATATACCGGATCGTTTACAATTTTTCGCTTATTCTGCCACTTTTCTTTCACATCGCGTAGTATTGATTTAAAGCAAAAATACAAGAATTTCATCAAAAAAAGAACCTGTAATTAACTCCACTTTACCTTTTATCACGTCTTATTTACACCTACTTTTTACTTTTATAGAAAGATTTTTGTAAAAAGCGCTAATTTTCAGGTCAATAATTTTGCGATTTACAAGTTTATTTTTAATTTTGCGCCTGAAAGTAAAGATTAGTGTAAGGGGACATTGTCCCCTTTATTATTATCTTATTAAGATGATTGCAAAAGAAAAAATACAGGAAATAATTGAACCAATCGTAAAAGAGAAGGAAGCTTTTGTTGTTGATATTAAGATAAGTACATCCAATAAAATCAATATTGAGCTCGATAGTTTGAAAGGTTTTACAATTAACGACTGTGTTGAAGTTAGCCGGTTTGTTGAAAGCAAACTAGACAGAGACGAAGAAGATTTTGAATTAGAAGTTGCATCGGCCGGTTTATCAGAACCTTTTAAAGTACTTCAGCAATACCAGAAAAATATTGGAAATGAAGTAGAAACCATTCTAAAAGATGGAAAGAAAACAACAGGCATTCTTTCTGATGTGAATGAAGAAGGATTTACAATTGAAGAAACAAAAAAAGTAAAAATCGAAGGTAAAAAGAAAAAACAAGAGGTTGTTGAAAAACAATCATACACTTTCGATCAGGTAAAATCAACCAAGGTGGTTCTTAAATTTAAATAATTAAAAAGATTAAATATATCAGGTAAAATGGAAAATTTGAATTTGATCGACACGTTTTCGGAGTTCAAGGAGTTAAAGAATATCGATCGTGCAACTATGATGACTGTTCTGGAAGATGTTTTCCGTAATTTATTATTAAAGAAATTCGGAACAGACGAAAATTTTGATATCATTATAAATATCGACAAAGGTGATTTCGAAATATGGAGAAATCGCGAAGTAGTTGAAGATGGACAGGTTGAAGATCCAAACTTGCAGATATCGTTAAAAGATGCAAAAAAGATTGACGAAGACTATGAAATTGGCGAGGAAGTAACCGACGAGGTAAAACTTCTGGACTTTGGAAGGAGAGCTATTCTAGCTTTGCGACAAAATCTTACAAACCGAATTCTTGATCTGGAAAAAAACAATATATACAATAAATACAAAGATAAAATCGGCGACGTAGTTACTGGTGAAGTTTATCAGGTTTGGAAAAAAGAAATCCTTACTTTAGATGATGAAGGAAACGAGCTTATTTTGCCAAAAACAGAACAAATACCTTCTGATTATTTCCGAAAAGGAGATACCATTAGAGCAGTTGTGGTTCGTGTTGAAATGAGAAACAACAATCCTTTAATTATTTTATCAAGAACATCGCCTGTATTCCTGGAAAGATTATTTGAACTGGAAGTTCCTGAAATTTTTGATGGACTAATTACCATTAAAAAGATTGTCCGTATTCCAGGCGAAAGAGCAAAAGTAGCTGTTGAATCGTACGATGATAGAATTGATCCGGTTGGAGCTTGTGTTGGTATGAAAGGTTCGAGAATACACGGTATTGTTCGCGAGTTAAGAAATGAAAACATTGATGTAATCAACTTTACAAACAATATTCAGCTATTTATTCAAAGAGCATTAAGCCCTGCGAAAATTGTTTCCATTAAGATAAACGAAGAGAAAAAAAGAGCCGATGTTTATCTTCAACCCGAAGAAGTATCTTTGGCTATTGGTAAAGGTGGATTAAACATTAAATTAGCCAGTCAGTTAACCGGATACGAAATTGACGTATATCGTGAGGCCGAAGAAGAAGACGACGAAGATGTGAATATTGATGAATTTGCAGACGAAATTGAAGCCTGGATTCTGGATGAACTTAAAGGAATTGGTTGCGATACCGCAAAAAGTGTATTGGAATTAACACGCGAAGATTTAATTAAACGAACAGATCTTGAAGAAGAAACAGTTGACGAAATTATAAGAATCTTCAAATCTGAATTTGAATAATACATAAACAAAATTAGATTTGCAGAGTTAATTTTTGGTTTAAAAATTTGGTTTAAAACATAATATGGGAACAGGAAAAGCAACAAGACTTAGTAAAGCAGCAAGAGAGTTTAATGTCGGAATTTCAACTATTGTTGAGTTCTTACATAAAAAAGGATTTAATATTGATTCAAATCCGAACACGAAAATATCAGAAGAATTATATAATATTCTTGTGAAAGAATACAGCTCTGATATTGATGCTAAGAAGCAGTCAGAAAAATTAAGCTTGGAACAGCTTCGGAACAAAAAAGAAACGGTTACCATTGATGATGAACCGGAAGAAGAAATTGATGAAGATGAGGAAGATAGTTCGGATGATACAAGCCAAGATGATGAAGAAATCATTATTAAAGACGTTAGTTCTCCTGTTAAATCTTCTAAAGAAGAAAAACCCAATGTTAAAGTTGTAGGAAAAATCGATTTAGAAGAAAAAGCTGCTAAGAAAGAAGAAAAACCAGAACAAAAGAAAGAAGAACCTGTTAAAGAAGAAACTGCTAAAAAAGAAGCAGAAAAGGAACCTGTAAAAGAAGAACCAAAAGATACAAAAAAAGATCATCCGGAAGAAAAAGACTCACTAAAAGTAGTTGGCAAGATTGATCTTTCCAGTTTAAACCAAAAAACAAGGCCAGATAAAAAATCAAGAAAACAACGACAGGAAGAGCAGGATAAAGCAAGAGCAGAAGCAAATAAAAAAAGAGAAGTAAAAACAGAAGATGCTCCTGTTCAGGAAAAAGAAAAGCCTGCTGATAAGCAAGTTGCGCCAGAACAAGAACTTTATAAGTCGAAAATTGAACGACTAACCGGCCCAACCGTTGTAGGTAAGATTAATTTGCCTGATCCACCGAAAGAAAAGAAAAAAGAACCTGTTGCATCTTCGGACGAACAAAAAAACAAAAAGAAAAAAAGAAAACGTATACATAAAGATAAAGAGCGAGTTGATGTTGCTAAAAAAAGTGGCGAAGGAGCTGGAGGAGCTTCTGCACAAAACAAAAAAGTAGACAGAGATAAGTTCAAAGGAAAAGCTAAAAAGAAAAAACAACTTCGTCCGGAAGTAAGTGAGGAAGATGTTCAAAAACAAATTAAAGATACACTGGCACGTTTAACATCGAAAGGAAAATCAAAAGGATCAAAACACCGTAGAGATAAACGCGATGCCATAAGCCAAAAACATCAGGAAGAAATTGAAAAGCAAGTTACAGATAAACAAACACTTAAAGTAACAGAATTTGTGTCGGTTAACGAGCTTGCAAGCATGATGAGCGTTCCTGTCACGGACGTAATATCTGTGTGCATGAATCTGGGCTTGCTGGTTTCAATTAACCAGCGATTAGATGCAGAAACAATGGCACTGGTAGCTGATGAATTTAACTACAAAGTAGAGTTTATTAGTGTTGAAGTTCAGGAAGCCATAAGAGAGGAAGAAGACAATGAAGCTGATCTACTTCCACGTCCGCCAATTGTAACAGTAATGGGACACGTTGACCACGGTAAAACATCCTTGTTGGATTACATTCGTAAAGCAAATGTAATTGCTGGTGAAGCCGGAGGTATAACACAGCATATTGGAGCATACAGCGTGGAGATTGGCGATGGCAAAATGATTACATTCCTTGATACACCCGGCCACGAAGCATTTACAGCGATGCGTGCCCGTGGAGCACAGGTTACTGATGTTGCAATTATAGTTGTTTCGGCTGATGATAATGTGATGCCACAAACCGTTGAAGCGATAAACCATGCCAGTGCAGCAGGAGTTCCCATTATTTTTGCTATCAATAAAATTGATAAGGCGGGAGCTAATCCTGAGAAAATTAAAGAAGAACTGGCTAACATGAACTACCTTGTTGAAGAATGGGGTGGAAAATACCAGTCGCAAGATATATCTGCAAAGCAGGGAGTAAACATTGATTTATTATTGGAAAAAGTGCTACTTGAAGCAGAACTGCTTGAATTAAAAGCCAATCCAAATAAAAAAGCTTTAGGAACTGTTATTGAATCTGAGCTAGACAAAGGACGTGGTTACATGTCGACCATACTCGTTGAAGCAGGTACGCTTCGAATTGGCGATGTAGTGCTTGCCGGTAGTTATTTTGGCCATGCAAAAGCCATGTATAACGAACGAGGAAAGAAAATTACCGAAGCAGGTCCATCCACACCGGTTCAGATCCTTGGATTAAACGGAGCACCACAAGCAGGTGATAAGTTTAATGTAATGGATAGCGATAAAGAAGCACGTGAGGTTACCAACAAGCGTGATCAATTGCAGCGCGAACAAAGCTTAAGAACACAAAAACATATTACATTGGATGAAATTGGCCGACGTATTGCAATCGGTAACTTCCAGGAAATTAATATTATTGTTAAAGGAGATGTAGATGGTTCAATCGAAGCCTTAGCTGATTCATTAATTAAATTAAGTACCGAAGAAATTCAGGTAAATATAATACACAAAGGAGTTGGACAAATCTCCGAATCGGATGTTCTTTTAGCAGCAACATCGAATGCTATTATTGTAGGATTCCAGGTTAGGCCTTCTGCGAACGCACGTAGAGTTGCTGAAAAAGAAGAAATCGATATCAGATTATATTCTGTAATTTACGACGCCATAAACGAAGTTAAAGATGCAATGGAAGGTATGCTTTCACCAGATATTAAAGAAGAGATTGTTGCTACTGTTGAAGTACGTGATGTTTTCAGAATTAAGAAAGTAGGAACCATTGCAGGTTGTATGGTAAAAGAAGGTAAAATAACAAGAAATACAAAAATCCGCGTTATTCGCGATGGTATTGTTATATACACCGGATCTCTTGGATCATTAAAACGCTTTAAAGATGACGTAAAAGAAGTTTCGTCAGGCTACGAGTGTGGATTGAATATTGAAAGTTTTAACGATGTTCAGGTAGGAGATATTATCGAAGGATACCAGGAAACAGAAGTTAAAAAGAAATTATAATTTGAAAGGCGCTATTTATTAAGCGCCTTTTTTCTTATAGTTTCTAATCAAAAAAATGCAAATCTTGTCTGTTTAGTTTTTCAAAAAACAGAACACTTACCCATTTATTAGTAATAATTCCTATCAGATCTTTTCACCAACTATTTTTGGCATTGTGCCTGTTCTTAAAATTTTACGTAATTTTAAATAATTATTTATGTGAAAATAGTTCGGTGATAATAAATTGAACCTTAATTTTTATAAAAATATGGTAGATCTGCAATCCATAAGGCCACTACAGGAAAGAGCAAAGGAACTAAAATGCTTATACGATATTGAAACCGTATTAACAGATCAAGAAACTGATTTTTTGGATGTTTTTAATAAAATTGTTCAGGTGATTCCATCCGGGTGGCAATTCCCGACTCATTGTCATGCCATTATTGAGTTCGACGATAAAATTTTCTTTTCTGAAGAGAAGAGCCTAACCGAAGATTATCAAAAGGCAGAATTGATCGTTGATAATAATATTGTAGGACAAATTACCGTATTTTATAAAGATTTGCCCTATAAAAAAAATGCATTTTTACCCGAAGAACAAAAGTTATTAAACACCATCGCCATTCGTTTAGGTTTATTTATTTTTAATTACCGATTAGAAAAAACCGTTAAGAAATTATCCGAAAAAGCAGAAAACAAAACATCTGTAAATCTTTTTGAAGAATATAAAGATGAGTATTGGAAATGGCGGTTCCGAATGGCTAAAATCATTGCTGATAAGACAAACTTTGAACATTTTGGAATACAAGCTATTTACCTAATTGGCAGTACCAAAGAAGCAAATGCAGGGCCGGCAAGTGATATTGACCTGTTGGTTCACTTTATCGGTACCGAAACACAGAAGGAGCTTTTTAAGGCATGGATAGATGGCTGGAGTTATTCGTTAAACGAAATTAACTATCAACACACAGGTTACAAAATTGATAGCGGAATAATCGACCTGCATTTAATTACTGATGAAGATATTAAAAACAAAACAAGTTTTGCCGTAATGATCGGGAACATCCATAATTCGGCAAAACTGTTAAAAAAGCGCGATGAATGAAGTGTTTCTTTGTATCCGATTTACATGGAAGAATCGACCGGTACGAAAAGCTTTTCCAGAAGGTAAAAGAATATTTGCCGGACATCTTGTTTATTGGAGGCGATTTACTACCTAATTTTAATATGTACAAAAAATCAGTGTATGATGATTTTATTTCTGATTTCTTAATTCCACAATTTCAAAACTTACAATCTGAAATCAAAGAAAAATATCCAAAGGTGTTTATCATATTGGGTAACGACGACCCCAAACTGGAAGAAAGTAAAATAATTCAAGCACAAAAACTCGGACTCTGGGAGTATATCCACAATAAAAAAGTTCAATTGAATGAATTTACCATTTATGGTTATGCTAATATTCCACCAACACCTTTTTTGCTAAAAGATTGGGAAAGGTATGATGTATCAAGATATGTAGATCCGGGTTGTGTGCATCCAACGGAAGGAAAAAGATCCGTAATAGAAACGGAAGACATTGAGTATGCTACAATATCCAAAGATTTATCAGAACTCACAGGTAATGATAATTTAACAAAAGCAATATTCCTATTTCACTCTCCACCCTACAAAACAAATTTAGACCGGGCAGCTCTTGACGATGTTTTGATAGATCATGTGACACCGGATGTGCATGTGGGAAGCATAGCAATTCAACGCTTTATTGAGCAAAAACAACCCCTTTTAACACTGCACGGGCATATTCACGAATCATCACGAATTACCGGAAGCTGGAAAGATAAAAGCGGTAAAACGCTCATGTTTTCTGCAGCTTATGAATTTCCGGACTTAGCACTTGTCTGCTTTGATTTAGAACACCTGGAAGAAGCAATAAGATTAATTATTTGATGAGACTTTGAATCATATCA
>CAYVEW010000128.1:0-8820 GCA_964450375.1 uncultured Bacteroidales bacterium | reverse complement strand
CCTGATTTGCAATTAACTCACCTGAAGAATTGCGAATAACTGTCTGATAGGTAAAGCTTTCAGGTGCCTGGCTACATAGAATTGTGGTATACAGCAATCCCACAAGTAGAAATAATGTTCTTTTCATCATCGTAATAATATAGTTTTAAATAAAACTAAAGTTATAAAAAAAGTTGCTGTTAATAACATAACAAACAACTTTTTAATGATTTAAATACAATATTTACTATTTCATTAGTTTCAGAATCTCTTCCATCTTTTGTTTTAACTCACGGTTTTCGTTTTTTAAATCTTCAATTTGCTTTTGCTGTTCCTGTATACCTTTAATTAAAACCGGGATAAAATCAGAATAGTGAATTCCAAGAGTTTCTTCCTCATCATCACCAATATTAACAACTTCTTTTAAAATGGGCTGGACCTCCTGAGCAATTAAACCCAGCTTTACACCTTTTTCAGGTTTATCCTTCCACATAAATGTTACAGGCCGTAACTGAATAATCTCTTTTAATCCATAGTTTAAATCATGAATACTTGTTTTTAATCTTTTATCTGAAACATTCACCACTCCACTTGTTGCATATATGTCATCCCATCTATATGCTGCAGTTCCAATATCGTAGAGATTATCGCTAACGGGATAAAAGTTTCCTTTTAACTTCATATCCCCACTTTTTAGTACAACCAATGCGTCGCTTCTGTTTGTATCACCACTTCCATTTCCAATTACAAACAAAGGATCGGTAGAAATCCATGATGATGTGTTTCCGCTAATGATGTTGTATCGGCCAATTACCATGGATGAATAAGCCTGCGCAGTTGTTTCGTATCCTGTTGTCAGAGTGTATCTTCCTGTACCTGTTGTTTGATAACCAAAGGTAGCTGCACCAAAATAACTTGCATTGGTGTTAAATCCAGTTGCAAATGAGTAGGAACCACTGGCTGTTGATTGTGATCCTGCCGCGATGGATGCAAAACCGGAAGCATTGGTTTTATATCCTGCAGAAAAAGCCCCTTGTCCACTGGCATTGGTAATATCGCCGGTTGAAAATGAAGCTGTCCCGGATGATTTAGTTCCTCGGCCTGTTGCTAAAGCATAGGCTCCGGAAGCAGTATCCTGGTAGCCAATTGCTATTCCATATAAATAGTTTGCAACCGACTCATAACCAATGGATATAGAATTTAAAGCACTGGCCGTTGCGTATTGGCCCAGCGAAATTGAGTAATTCCCTGTAGCATTTGCATAATAACCCAAGGCCAGAGAATATTCTCCCGATGAAATATTGTTTGAACCAAAAGCAGCAGAACCGCCATTGCTGGCAGTGTTCTGATATCCTATGGCTGTTGAAATATTTCCGCTTGCATCATTGCTTCGGCCTATAGATACTGCAGTAAAACCGGATGCTGAAGTTCTTTCACCCAATGCAAGGGCAAACCATCCATCGGAGGTGGTGGCACGAAATCCAATGGCTGTTGAATAGTGAGATCCTGCTTCACTTTCAAACCCCATGGCTATGCTCCCGCCCTTAGATGCTGTAGCGCGATATCCTATGGCAGTTGCACCCCAGTCTGTCGATTTCGACTGATATCCCATTGAAAGACCGTAATTCCCTGAAGTTGTATCCTGAGTACCAATGGCAAATGCTCCTTTGCTGGTAGCAACTGATCCCATTCCAAAAGCATAGGAATAGTCACCTTCAGCTTTTGTTGGACTGGTAGCAATTCCTGATGAGTCAACACCTGTGGAACCAATGGCAAAACTTCTTAATCCGCCAGCCACTGCACCTGTACCAATTGCATATGATCCTGAATCTCTTGATTCGGCATAATTTCCAAAAGCGTAAGATTCATCACCCATCGCTTTCGAATTATTACCCAAGGCGCTTGAATTTTCACCCAGCGACTGCGCTTTATAGCCAAATGCCTGAGAATAATTTCCTTTGGCAATATTTCTAAATCCAATAGCCGTTGAGTTGGTTCCAACACTATCAGCAGAGCCAACATGCACTTCGCCGGCCATTAAAGCAGCTTTCTGAGGATACCATATGATTCGTGATTCATTATTGATAATATCGGCTCCCCTGTTTCCGGAGACATTAAAATAATCCTGGCCAGTCTCTCCTTTCGTTGGATTGCGGCCCGTTACCGCAAAACCTCCCACACTGCCTTTGGTTGTATTTTCCGTTACATAAATACGAGTACTATCTTTACTTACTTCTAAGTAATTATTATTAAGGCCTTTAGTCGGGTTGCGGCCAGTCACAGCAAAACCACCTACACTACCTTTAATATTATCTTCAAAAACATATACTCGTGTACTGTCTTTATTGATGGTTAAATAGTTTCCAGTTTCGACACCTTTTGTAGGATTACGACCTGTCACAGCAAAGCCTCCTACGCTGCCTTTTATATTCTCACTAACCCAAATCCTGGTGCTATCTGAAGTTACTCTTAGATACTCTTCTTCCAGTGTTGCTTTGGTTGGATTACGCCCTGTTACGGCAAAACCACCGACGCTCCCCTTTACGCCTTCGTTTACATACACTTTAGCTCCATCCGGAAAAACAGCAAAAACAATATTTCCATTTCGGTCTTTTACAGCAAATAAGGTATCGGAATCGGTAAAATAAAGTACTTCTTCATCGAGGAATTTAGCTACCTGGGCTGAATCAGATCTTAGCGCATTGGAAGCATTTTCTGCGTTTATTGCATGATCGGCACTGGCAGAATGATTGGAATAAAAGGAATAAGGTACCGATAAAAGTTCTACCGTTCCAACCTCAGTAAAATCGGAATTACCGGATTCATCAATGGCAATTTTTAAAAAATATTTATTAGTCCCCCAATTTAGAGAACTTAATAAAGTGGAAGCATCATCTCCGGCACCTATCTTTAAATTACAAACTCCAAATTCGTTGGATCTGACCAGCTGTGTTTCGGAAAATACGGGTGTTCCTTGTGTTGATCCATCCAGGATAGAAATGTTAAAGTGTATATTCTGGTTGGCAAGTGGTTCACCGGATGAATTTCTTACCACTGTCTGATACGTAAAGCTATCAGGGGCTTGTGAAAATAGAATTGTAGTATATATTAATCCTACAATTAATAATACGATTCTTTTCATAATATGTGTGTTTTAATATGACAACAAGTGAAGCGCAAAAAAGTTGTTTGCTATTGAAATATAACAAACAACTTTTGAAATTAGAGTCAGATTTTATTATTTATTCCTTTTTCAGCATTTCTATAATATCATTTAACTTTTGTTTTAATTCTTCGTTTTCTTTTTGCAACTGATCAATTTGTGATTGCTGTTGTTTATTTTTTTCTTCGTGCTCCTGAATTGCTTTTAACATTGGAGTTATTAGTTTGTTATAATAAACAGTTTCTATTTGATTGTTCTTATTATAATTTACAAATAAAGGATTTACATCGTTTACTTCTTCGGCAATTAATCCATACTGCATCACATTTAAACTATCTTCTTTATAAATAAAATTAACAGGTCGGAGATTATATAACCAGTCGATACTTTCCATATTAACAATATCTTTTTTATAGCGTTCCGATGAGTTGTTTGTTCCTATTTTACCTGATGAGTTTATATATAAAGCAATACCTCCTGAAACAAATGATTCATATGGAGCCGAGCAGTATAATGAAGTCGCATTATCGTTTCCAATGCGTATTTCGTTGCTTCCAGATACAATTACACTATCGCCAATTGCAATGCTGTTACTGTAACTAACTGTAGAGAAATTTGTATTGTTAGCCGAATTTCCAATAAATACATTTCCGGTTCCTGTTGTTCTGTATCCTGCCCTGTATCCTATACATATATTTTTACTTCCGCTCCCTGTGTATATTCCGCTTTCAGAGCCTAAAAATACATTGTGTTCTCCGGTGTTGCTAAAACCACAATTATTACCCAAAAATGTATTATCATCGCCCGTATTGTTAAATCCGGCATGTGAGCCAACGAATGTGTTATAATTTCCTTCGTTATTATTTTTACCTGTATTGTTACCAATATAAATATTACTATATACGGATGTATTTACTTCTCTTCCGGCTTCGGTTCCGATGTAAATATTATGTAATCCGCTTGTAAAATTATAGCCAGCTTCTTTTCCAATAAAAATATTAGACAGAGCATTATTGGCCATATAACCGGCGTTATTACCAATAAAAACATTCCATGCTCCAGTACTCATGTGATATCCGGCCTGGTATCCCATAAAAAGGTTTTGATAACTATACTCAGCCAGTTTACCCGCCTGATATCCAAAAAACATATTATGCTTTCCGTTTTCATCGTTTAATGGATCTTGTTTAATTAACTCACCGCTACCATGCCCAATCAGGTAATTTATAGGCGTCAGTTTCATGTAACTTGTCGAATTGCCCGATTCAGTATCTTTAACTCCAAAACCACCTATAGAATCGCGGGTATAAATTCTGGTACTATCGGTATTTGAAACAAAAACCGGATTATTATCACCTTTGGTAGGATTACGACCGGTAACCGCAAATCCGCCAACATTACCTTTTGTTTGTGATTCTGTAAAATAGATACGTGTACTGTCTTTTGTAACGGTTAAATAATCATCGTTTGGGCCTTTCGTCGGGTTGCGGCCTGTAACCGCAAAACCTCCCACTCGGTGCTTTGTGGTGGTGGTATCGTTAATGTAAATTCGTGTACTATCGCTCGTTACCACCAGGTAATCGCCCGACATACCTTTGGTGGGATTGCGGCCTGTTACAGCAAAGCCTCCTACGCGAGCTTTGGTGGGATCTTCCGTTACCCAAATCCTTGTGCTGTCAGGGGTTACACGTAAATATTCTTCTTCTGTAAGTGGTGCTTTCGTTGGGTTGCGCCCCGTAACTGCAAAACCACCCACACGGCCTTTTACACCTTCGTTCACATATACCTTGGCTCCGTCGGGAAAGACCGCAAACACAATATTGCCGTCTTTGTCCTTTACCGAAAATAATGTATCATCAACGGTGAAGCTGGCATCGGCTTTTACTTCCAGTTTACTCCTGGGTGTACTCGACCCAATACCTACATTTCCTGTGTTGTAATAAATAGCCTGTCCGTTTATAGCCCAGCGACTGCTATCGTAGGGAAAAATAATGTGGTTTCCATTCTCAAGACCAAGCGTATCACCTGAAAAAGTAAGGTTCTGCAGCTCATTGGTCGGGTCGGCATCGGCATCATTAACCAGCGAACTTACATCAATTAAATTTCCTCCTGTTATACTTAAGTCGGTTCCTGTAAGGTTCAACTCCTGATTGTCTGTATTAGCTCCCTGGTAAGCAGCTAAACTTATGGATGTTGCGTCCGGATTGCCGGTGATTGTTAAAATATTATTGTCTAAATTTAAATCCTGGATTTCATTGGTCGAGTCGGCATCAGCATCATCAGTATTACTTACTGCATTTGCATACATGGCGTAAGGTACCGATAACAATTGCACAGTTCCTGTTTCTGTGAAGCTTTCACCACCACTTGCATCGGTTTCGATTTGTAAAAAATACGTGCCCGAACTCCAGTCGATCGCTGAAAGACTGCCGGTAATGTTATTCCCATCACCGATTTTTAAATTACAGACCCCATTTGAATTGGACTGTACCAACTGGGTTTCGGAAAAAACAGTTGTCCCCTGGCTTGATCCTTCCCGGATGGAAATCCGGAAATTTATATCAGAGTTCGTAATCAGATCTCCACTGGAATTGCGAACCACTGCCTGGTAATTAAACAGTCCGGGCGACTGGGCTAAAATGGTTAAACCACCGCAAACCATTGCCAGTAAAATAAATGCTAACTTTTTCATGATTAAAGTGTTTTTTTGTCAATATGAAAACAATTTAAAAAAAACTGTTTGTGAAAAAAATTATCACAAACAGCTTTTGACTAAAAATTTATTATTTATACTAAATATAATTTATTCTTTATTAAGCAATTCTAATATTTCGTTTAGTTTTTGTTTAAGCTCTTCGTTTTCTTTTTGTAGGTTTTCATTATTCTTCTTGATTAAATCAATCTCATATTGTTGTTCCTGAACTGCTTTTGTTAAGTATGGAACTAAGAAATCCTTTGAAACCATGTATAAATCCTGATCCTTATCATAAATAACCATTTCAGGTAATACTTCCATTACTTCCTGAGCAATAAAACCTGTTGTTTTAATTTCTGCAGGCCGTTCATTAAAATAAAAGTCCCTGACTTTCAGTTCCGAAATAATCTTTGTTGCATCAATTTCTGTATCTGTTATACTATTTTTAACTCGTCTGTCTGATGTGCCTGACAGATATATTTCTCCTGATGTATTGGCATATAAACCTCCTAAATGTTCTGTTCCTGTTTTACACCCAACAAAAGCAACATAATTACCATAATCGCCAACTACGACTTTAATACCATGTGGTTCTGTATAGCTTGTATTTCTAAATTGTGCGATGTATTCTTCACTTCTAGATCCCTGAACATGTAATGAGTTCTGTGGAGTAGAAGTTCCAACACCAACGTAACCTGAATTTTTAGCATGCAAAGTATTAGCTATACTAACATCTCCAGTAGATAGGCCAACAGTTAAAGGTCTTAAGCTGTTCCAACCACCATCAGGATTACCTGAACTAGTTAGCAAAAGATAGAAAGCCGTATTATCGTTTCTTAAAATACTGCTATAAGTTGTATTTCTTAATCTAAATGCATTTTGAGAACGAGAAGTTATTTCTCCATTTACATCTAATTTATAACCTGGAAGTACTCCAACACCAACACTTCCATTATCACTAACAATTATACCTTCGGTTGTACTAGTACTGTTCATTGAAATATGTAAATAGTCTGTAGTTGACGGAACTGTTCTAAAACTTGACCATATACTTGTGTAACCCGTATGATCTCTTAAAATTAAACCATAAGTATCATCATGCGGACGAATATCCAGAAATCCGGAATTAATTTCCAGCCATCTGTCACCACCTGTTAATCGAATATTACCGTTAACATCAAGCTTTTGTCCGGGATTATTTACTCCTAGTCCTAAATCACCATCTGTTTGCATCACTAAAGCATTTGAAGGGGTAGAACTTGTACCATTACCTACAACTAATAAAGGAGATGTGGCAGATGTGTTGTATTTTCCTAAAACTGTAGCATAATCCCATCCTGAAGATGCGGTATTCACATGATATCCTATTGCAGTGCTATAATTAGCATTTGCAATAGCAGATGTGCCAATTGCATAAGCTTCTGTTCCATAAGATTTTGCATTACTACCAAGAGCATATGATCCATATCCACCTGTATAAGTACCTTCACCAAACGCATATGATTTAGCACCTACAGAACTAGCTCCTGCACCAAATGCATATGCTCCTTCTCCGGTACTTGATGCTGTTACACCAAACGCAAAAGCAAAGTTTTCATTGGCAATACATCCTTTACCGAATGCAAATGAATATTGTTGTAAAGCTTGATTACTTTCACCAATTGTATACGAATAGTTTGCACTAGAACTTGATAAATAACCAATTGCTAAAGAATAATCTCCAGCAACAGATGTTTGTCTTCCAATTGCAACAGAATAATCTCCTGATGCAGTATTATCATAACCAAAAACTGAACTTCCTAATCCAGATGATACATTTGAGTAACCTGCTGCAAGCGAATAATCTCCAGTTGCATCATTATCATAACCAAATGAAGCACTACCTGTTTTTGAAGAGTAATTGCTATATCCTATTGCGACACTATTGCTACCAGATGCAGTGGATATTCTTCCAGCTGCTAATGAGTACAATCCGGTTGCATTATTATCGTATCCAAACGATGTACTACCTGTTTGTGCGGAATAATTATGATAGCCAATTGCTACACTATTTGCTCCAACCGCTGAAGATAATCTACCAGCCGCCATGGCATAATCCCCAGCCGCACTATTATCATAACCAAAGGTTGCACTTCCTGTTCCACCTGAATTATTAGAATACCCCATTGCAACACTACTTGTTCCATAAGTTATAGATGAATTTCCTGTTGCAACTGAAAACTGACCTATAGATTGGTTATTGTATCCAAATGCAAAGCTATTTGAACCCCTTGTTATTACCTCATCACCAAACGCAAATGAGCTGATCCCATTGGCAATAGAAGAGTCACCAATGGCTGTTGAATAATCACCTCTGGCTACTGCCTTATAGCCCATTGCCTGTGAATAATCACCTATGGCTTTGGATTCAAAACCTGTAGCCATGGAATTGGTTCCTACACTATCGGGACTTTCTACCAGCACGCGTCCGGTTAAAAACGCTTCTTTTTTTGGATACCAGACAATACGTGCATCACTGTTTACTGTTTCTACATTCTCATTTCCGGAAATATTAAAATAATCGCTCGTAATATCACCTTTAGTTGGATTGCGACCTGTTACCGCAAAACCGCCTACCCGGCCTTTTGTTTCACTCTCGGTTACATAAACCCTTGTGCTATCCCTGGTTACTCTTAAATAATCATCATTCGGGCCTTTCGTCGGGTTACGGCCTGTTACCGCAAAACCTCCCACTCGGCGCTTTGCCGTAGTGGTATCGTTAATGTAAATTCGTGTACTATCGCTCGTTACCACCAGGTAATCGCCCGACATACCTTTGGTGGGATTGCGGCCTGTTACAGCAAAGCCTCCTACGCGAGCTTTGGTGGGATCTTCCGTTACCCAAATCCTTGTGCTGTCAGGGGTTACACGTAAATATTCTTCTTCTGTAAGTGGTGCTTTCGTTGGGTTGCGCCCCGTAACTGCAAAACCACCTACCCGGCCT
>CAYVEW010000127.1:2193-8874 GCA_964450375.1 uncultured Bacteroidales bacterium | reverse complement strand
TATCTTTTATCAATAATATCTCTTCCAAAAGGAGTTAAAGCAAGTGATGCTAGTTTAAAGTGTTGATTGCCAAAGGGAATTCCAATTATTGTGATGTAAAGTATAAGTCCAAAAACTACATGTGATAGGGCAATCCAGATTCCCCCTATAAATATCCAGATAATATTAAACAGGATGTACAAACATCCTCCTGATCTGTTACTTACAACTGTTGTTTTTCCAAAAGGCCATAAAGCCAACAGGCCTAATTTAAGAGTCTGAATTCCGAATGGAATTCCAATAATTGTAACAATTAAAATAAAACTACTAATAAAATATTCAATAGCGGTAATTATTCCTCCCAAAACTAACCAAAGTATATTTCCAATTATTCTCATTTTTTGTAATTTGATTAAACGTTTTAACGACCATTAAAAATACAAAAAGTTTGAAGCATTTGTATATAATTTTAAACATAAAACCAGATGCATCGCTCATTATAATTTTTCGTCATTTAGCAAACTTAAATTACTAATTATGTGGAAGAGTTATATAGTATCAGCAATCCGTAGTTTTGCAAAAAATTTCCAGATTACATTAATTAATTTAATCGGATTAACCGTAGCATTCACAGCATGTTTGCTAATTAGCATGTACGTTTATAAACAGTTAAACTTCGATCGGTTTAACGAAAATTACCACGATATTTATCGCGTAGAGTTGGGCGATTGGGCAATAAATCCCAGCGGTGTTGCTCCAATGATTAAAGAGAATTTACCTGAAATTGAAAAGGTTACTCGAATTTCAGTTTCGTGGTGGGCAAATATTTTTAATTACAACAATGATATATTTTCGGTAGAAAATGTGATTTATTCTGATAACGATTTTTTTGATATTTTTTCGATTAAAGTATTACAGGGCGACAAAAAAAATCTGTTAAACGACCCATTCTCGATGGTTATTACAGAAGAATTAGCAGTAAAAATATTTAAGGATGAAAATCCAATCGGGAAATCAATAAAATTCAATAATAACTATTCCTTTACAATTACCGGAGTAATTGAAAACCGTGATGATTTTCACGTTCAGTATTCAGCCATAGCAGATTTTACCAGCTTAAAAGATTTGCGTGGCGGTGGCGAAGAAAGTTTTTTAACAAGCTTAGGGCCACGTAATTACTTAGTATATATATTATCGAAGCATAATAACAAGCAGGAATTAGAAAGTAAGATTAATGCTTATTTTATGGGCAAAGGATACTGGAACGAAGATAACCCTCCTGATTTTTGGCTGCGCGATTTTTCTAATATTTACTTAGATGATAATATTTCCTACGAGATGGGATGTGTTCATGGTAATAGGAAAGTGGTTGTTTCTTTTATTGTTATTGCTATTTTTATTTTGGTTATTGCTGGAATCAATTATATCAATATTACTACTGCTCGCGGATTATCCAGGTCGAAAGAAGTGGGAGTCAGGAAAATTCTGGGTTCGGGCCGAGCCAGAGTGTTTGCGCAGTTTATTATTGAATCGGTTTTTCTTTCTGTTATTGCATTTTTAATCAGTATAATTATTTCAAGTATTGTTGCAAAACCACTATTTGTGTATTTAACAGGTACCGAAATGAATATTTCGCAGTTGCCCGGATCAATTTTAAGTGGAATTATTTTGCTTATGCTCTTAACAGGAATACTGGCTGCTGTATATCCTTCTTTGTTTATGTCGGCCATTTCGCCTTTAAAAATATTCAAATCAGGTTCGGGTGGCATGGGTAAAAAAGCGATACTGCGACAGATACTAATTGTGTTGCAGTTTTCAATTTCCATTGTACTTATAATCGGAGCACTAACTATAAATAAACAATATCGATATATGAAGAATGCAAATCTGGGTTTTAACCCGAATCAGGTATTAACCATGCATTTAGAAAGAGATATTCGAAAAAACCGGGATGCTATAAAAGATGAATTGCTTAAAAATCCTAATGTTGTTGGTATTACTTGCTCACAGCAAGTGCCGGGAACTTTGCGAAGCACTGCTTCATATAATAAAGATGATATTAAACAAACATACCGTTATGAATACATCGATCCGAACTACGTTGATTTATTCGAACTGGAAATTAGTAAAGGAAGAAATCTGTCGTGGGATAGAGCCGGCGATCAAATGAACTCCTGGTTAATTAATGAAACTGCTTTGGAAAAATTTCACTTAAATCCGGATTCGGTTATTGGAACAAAAATCAGAGCTTATGGTGGAGAATACGAAATAATTGGTGTTTTAAAAGATTATCATTTTAACTCGTTACACGAGGAAATTGTTCCCTTGGTTATGTATTGGCATAACGATGGATTAATTAAAATGAACGTAAAAATATCTACACAAAATATTACGGAAACCATTAAATACATTAACAGCGTATGGACTGAGTTAGCACCGGGATACCCTTTCGAATACGAATTTTTAGATGAGCGTTTCGAAAAGGCATATCAACAAGAAGAACGTTTAAGTACCATGTTTACTGTATTTGCAGCATTGGCAATTGTAATTGCTATTATAGGAATTTATGGTTTAGCGTCTTATATGGCTGAGCAGAATACACGGCAAATAAGCATTCGCAAAGTGTATGGAGCAAGTTTAAAAGATGTTGTTACTTTATTTACAAAAGAATTCTTGTATTTGGTTTTAATTGCTAACGTAATTGCCTGGCCAATTGCTTATTATATTATGGATTCCTGGCTGCAACGCTTTCCTTACCAAACAAAAATAGGTATTATGGTATTTGTGTTTTCGGGCCTGTTAAGTATTTTATTATCTGTATTAACTGTTGCTTTTCATGCATCTAAAACGGCTAATAAAAATCCCGCAGAAGTATTGCGTTATGAATAGAATAGTTTAAATTGCGTTTTGCAAATTAAGCATGAAACAATAACTTGCACTTTTTTTGATAAAAATCAATGATGATCAAGGTTCAAGATTTAAAGTACACCTATATGAAAAATGATAATCCCACCATAAAGGGATTATCATTTCAAATTTTAAAAGGTGAAATATTTGGATTTTTAGGCCCCAGTGGAGCCGGTAAAAGTACAACCCAAAATATTTTAACGCGTCTGTTAAGGAATTACCATGGAAAAATTTCTATTTTGGATAAAGAGTTAAAGCATTGGAAAAATGATTTTTACGAACATATAGGAGTGGGGTTTGAGTTACCAAATCATTACCTTAAACTTACAGCTAAAGAAAACCTTGAGTTTTTTAGTACTTTCTATAAACGAAAAGTAACTAAACCTGCCGAACTGCTCGAAATGGTTGGATTAGAGTATGATGCCAATAAAAAGGTTTCCGACTTTTCGAAAGGAATGAAAATGCGGTTAAACTTTGTAAGGGCTTTTATGCATAATCCAGAGATAGTATTCTTCGACGAACCAACTTCGGGTTTAGATCCGGTTAACGCAAAAATAATTAAAGATATTATTCTTGACTTAAAAGCTCAGGGAAAAACCATTTTTGTTACCACCCATAATATGTACGATGCCGATAAACTCTGCGACAGGGTTGCATTTATCATCGATGGAGAAATAAAATTAATTGATCAGCCAAAAAAACTAAAGTTGCAATACGGACAACGAAAAGTCAGAGTCGAATACACCAATGGACAAACTTATACAAAGGAATTCGCGCTTGACTTTTTAGGCGAAAATTCGGAGTTTTTATCATTAATTAAAAAAGAACGAATCGATTCCATTCATACCGAAGAAGCAACATTAGAAGATATTTTTATTAAAGTAACCGGCCGGAATTTGTTGTAATTCTTTTAATATGAAAGTGTTGTTAAATATAATTAAATGGGATTTTGTATTGCAAATTCGTTACAATATTGTAACTATAGCAATAATAATTGCTGCATTGTACATTTTGCTGCTAAAATCTTTACCAAATGTTGATATTGATGAATTGGTAATTTTATTGGTACTTTCTGATCCGGTTATGTTTGGTGTAATGTTTATTGGTGTTTTGGTTTTGTACGAAAAAGATAACAACACGTTAAGTGCACTAATAGCATCTCCCTTAACTGCTTCGAATTATTTATGGTCAAAAGCAATTTCGCTAACACTAATTGCGGTGCCTATAGCTCTGGCAATTTCAATTGTAGGCTATGGTTTAAAATTGAACTATATCCATTTATTGTTATCAGTAATATTAACATCTATTGCATTTGTATTTCTTGGATTTATTGTGGTGTCAAAAGCAAAGGGATTTAATCAATACATCATTAAATTTGTTTTGTTTACCTTACCTGTTTCAATTCCAATGTTGGGATTATTTGATATTTTGCATTCCGATTTGTTTTATCTGATTCCAACGCATGCAACCATTTTATTGTTAAAATCTGCATTTAATTATGATATTTCCTTGGCACAAACAATTTATGCCATTGTCTATTTATTATTATGGTTGATTATTGCTAATTATTTTGCAGTAAGAGCATACGAAAAGAATTTATTAAATGGAAAACACGCATGAATAAAGTAATTTCACTTGCCATAAACGATTTGCGAAATATTTTTCGTGATGATATTCTGAGATATTTTTTTCTGGCAGTTCCTTTATTATTTATAATAATGCTTGTTTTTGCTGTGCCGGTATTAATCCGCGAATTTCCAATAGTAGCCGATTATACCAGTATTTTGATTTCGTTTTTTGCGCTGGAATTACCAATGATTATTGGATTTGTAATATCGTTTATGATGCTTGATGAAAAGGATGAGCGAGTTTTTACAGCATTGCGTGTAATGCCATTATCCTTATTTCAATTTTTATTTTATCGCTTATTCTTTTCTGTTTTCTTTACTTTTATTTTTGTTTTTATCATGCTATATCTGAATGGTTTGTATGTCTTAACAATTAATCAGATACTTATAAGTTCTTTTTTATTCGCGTTAATTACACCAATAGTTATTTTAATGGAAGTATGCTTTGCGGGTAATAAAGTAACAGGTTTTACAATATTTAAAGGACTAAATTTTATATTTATGATACCAGTCGCAAGTTACTTTATAACAGCAAAATGGGAATTTGCAATAGGAGTAATTCCAAGTTACTGGCCTATGAATACCTTATATACTATTTTGAATAATCAAACGAATTATCTTGAGATAGTTATTTCCGCGATTTATTGTGTTTTAATTATTCTTCTTTTAAGTATCATATTTAAAAGAAGAGTTTATCATTTACAATAAGTTCGTGGCAGCTTTACTAAACATTTAATACTTCTCCTTCAGATTTTGCAATAACAACAGCTCCACAACTATCACCCCAAACATTAGTAGCTGTTCTGAACATATCCAGTAATCGGTCAACAGGTAGAATTAAGGCAAGTAATTCAAGGGGTAATCCAAGAACTTCTAAAATAATTGTAATAATTACCAAACTTGCCATGGGCACACCAGCAGTTCCAATACTCGACATTAATGCTGTTATTAATATTAATATCTGTTCTTTTAAGCCCATATCAACTCCTTTGGCTTGTGCAATAAACATGACAACCGCAGCTATATAAATTGCTGTACCATCCATGTTTACGGTAGCACCAATGGGTAAAGTAAAATTGGTAATTTTATGTGACACCCCGGATTTCTCGTTCGTTTCTTTCATGTTAAGGGGCAATGCAGCCGCTGATGATGCTGTTGAGAATGCCGTAATTAAGGTTGTTTTTACATTATTTAAATGTTTAAACGGTTTTGCATTGCCAATAAATCGGGTTATGAGTGGCAATGTTATTAATGAATGTATTAATATACCAGCTATTACAGTTAACATAAACGTTCCTAACTTAGCAACCATATTACCAAAATCATTTTGTTCTGCAACAACTTTTACTATCAATCCAAATATGCCAAATGGTGCAAGTTTTATTACAAACATCGTTATTTTCATGAACAGCTCAAAAGTGGCGTTGAAGAAATCACTAAGGATTAAGTTGTTCTTATTGTCAAGTTTACTGATATATATTCCTGCTAAAATGGCAAAGAAAATAACCGCTAAAAAATCGTTGCTTGCCATTGCCTGAAAAATATTTTCAGGAACAATTTGTATAAAAATATCGGATAATGCAGGCCTTTCAATACTTATAGCTTCATCAATAGAAATAGAGGAAATATCCATTCCAACACCTGGTTTGATCAAATTTACCAAAAACAATCCTGTAGCAATTGCAAAAACACTTGTCATTAAATAATAAGCAATGGTTTTTAACCCAAGTTTCCCGAAATTACCATCGGAACCAATATTGGCAATGCCTGAAATTATAGAGCTTAAAACTAAGGGAATAACAATCATTTTAAGCATGCGAAGGAATATATCGCCCATCCAGGAAACATATTGGACGTGATCCTTTAGAAAAATACCAAATATAATGGCTAGTATAAATGCAATTAAAATTTGCCAGTGTAATGCGATTTTTTTCATTCTCAAATTTCTTTTATCAATGATTTGCTAAATGTAATAAATTGAACATTTATTTGATAAATAAATAGGAGTTAAGTTTAATTATACCCGGAAATATTCATTCTTTTAGATTTTAATATTTCGTATAATGATTCAATACGATTTTAAATATTCAATTCTCACGAAGATAAAGTTTAAGCAGAAAAAACATTTATATATTCTGATAGTAAGGATTAATTTAAAAATTATAAT
>CAYVEW010000127.1:0-2093 GCA_964450375.1 uncultured Bacteroidales bacterium | reverse complement strand
CACTTACGAATCGAAACCGAATATATATTCTAAAAAATCATATTAATCATATAATCAATTAAATACAAAGATATATTAAAGTAAATAGTTAAAATCAACGATATGATTGTACGTAAATAGCATAAAAAACAACTAGATATATTATATTAAGTACAGATTACTAAGTAAATATAGTCATATCGTAAAGTAAAACTTCATTTGATATTACATAATTAAGCAAATTAAAATTGTTTTATAAGCTCATTCTTGAATTATATTGTTGTAAATTAATATATTATAAAGTGTATTTTCATAACTATCCACATTTGAAGCTCAATTATTTAGTTTATTATTATAAACCCTTAAATAGGATCCTTTTTACTAAAAATTTAAAGCTAATTGTGAAGTAAATAGGTTAAATACTGATTTTACATACTTATTGTACCGCCCTGGTTCAAAAGGATTGCAAATAGGGTTGGATTGGAACTTTATCAATAAATTCTCTATATTTTATTTAAGGCTGTGTTTAAATTAAAAAACATGAGCATAAGTAAAATTAGTTTGTATGAATAAGGTTTTAACGAAATAAACCCAATAACTAATAAATTACATATGTAAACTCAAACAATTAGGATAAAGTTAAACATGTAAACTTAAATTGTATTACATTTGTAATTATAGTTGTTTACATATATGAAAGACCGAATTATCCAATTTTTAAAGGAAATGAACTTAACATCAACAAAATTTGCTGATCAAATTGGTGTTCAACGTTCAAGCATTTCTCATTTGCTGTCAGGGAGAAATAAACCCAGCTTCGATTTTATAGAAAAAATGCTTAATGCCTACCCCGATGTTAATGCCCAATGGCTAATTACAGGCAAAGGCAATATGTTAAACAATCAACCTTCATTATTTCATAGCAATGAGCCTATCAATGAACAAAACTTAACTTCACGAGAATCTGATATTAGCAAACAAGCCATACAGGAACATATAATATCAAAATCTGATGAAATAAATTCTGAAAATGAAGATAAAATCGATTTACATAAACAAAAACAACAATCAATCGAACGGATAGTCATTTTTTACTCAGATAATACATTTAAGGAATATAAATCAGTATAATTTCATATTTGTATACTATCTTTGCGTAAAAACTGCATGTACAAGCATCTAATCAGGCCCATACTTTTTCTGCTGCAGCCGGAAACGGTTCATCATTTAATTGTTAATTTGCTAAAAATCGGGTTTAAAATACCAGGAATTGGTTTTTTAACCAGAATTTTTTTTTCCGTTAAGGATAAACGCTTAAAACGAACCTTTTTAGGAATGGATTTTGAAAACCCTATAGGATTTGCCGCCGGGTTCGATAAGAATGCCGAAGTATTTAATCAGTTCGCTAATTTCGGATTTTCCTTTATTGAAATTGGCACGGTTACACCAAAACCACAACCAGGAAACCCAAGACCCAGATCTTTTCGAATTCCTAAGGATTCTGGCTTAATCAATCGCATGGGGTTTAACAATAAAGGAGTTGACTGCGCTGTTAAGCAGCTAAAAAGAAAACATCAGGTAATAGTAGGTGGAAATATTGGAAAAAATACAAATACTAGCAACGAGGATGCTTTAAATGATTATGTTTATTGTTTTAACCAATTATACCATTCGGTCGATTACTTTGTAGTAAATTTAAGTTGCCCTAATATTAAGGATTTAAGGAAGTTACAAGATAAAGATTCCACAATTACAATTCTAAATAAACTAACCGAGTTACGCAGATCAAAAGAAATTTATAAACCAATATTATTAAAAATTTCACCCGATTTAACAGATAATCAGTTGGATGATGTGGTTGAAACCTTTAATATTACAGGAATTGATGGAGTTGTTGCTACCAATACCACTGTTTCAAGGGAAAATCTTCAAACAAATCCAAAACGTATTGAAGAAATTGCAAATGGTGGTTTAAGCGGAAAACCTTTAACCAAAAGATCTACAGAAATAATTCGTTACCTTACTAAAAAATCAGAAGGAACTATTCCAATTATTGGTGTGGGAGGTATTATGAGTGTTGAAGATGCTCTGGAAAAATTAGATGCCGGTGCAAC
>CAYVEW010000126.1:4214-8932 GCA_964450375.1 uncultured Bacteroidales bacterium | reverse complement strand
GGTTGCAGAAAACATGTCGGTAAAAAAACCTACTGTGAAAGCAACAAAAGGTTTATTATTTATTGCTTATGTGCTGGATAAAGCAGCAAGTATGTTGCAAATAAAAAAACAAGAAATAACAAAAGAAGTAATTCGCGCAGGAAATTCCAACTCCAGGTACTCAAACCAAAAGATTATCCAACAACTGGGTAAGTCTTTTATTTCTATTAACCAATCCATTGGTTTTATTGCTTCAAAATATAAAAATGAATTAACAATAAATTAGCTGTTTGATAATGCAAACAGGTTATTATTGTAAAAAAGATACGAATATGAGTAAAGGAAAAAAGAAAAGTAAAGGAAACAAAAAGAAAGATACGAACAAAAAGATCTTAATGAACAAGATGATTGGTTTATTTACCAATAATCCTTCCAATATATATAATTATAAACAAATTGCTAAACTTTTTGATATTACCGACGAGGGAAGCAAACTCCTAATAACTGCCATATTATACGAATTGTTAGATCATGGTAGTTTAATCGAGATATCACGCGGGAAATTTAAGTTAGCGAATCAAGGCGGTTACATTACGGGCGAAGTACAGTTAACCATGCGTGGAGCTGGTTACATTATTTCCGATGAGTGTGATGAAGATGTATTTGTAACTCAGTCCAATTTAAATCATGCACTAAACGGCGATATTGTTAAAGTTTATTTGTATGCCAAAAAAAGAGGCAAACAGCAAGAAGGCGAAGTTGTTGAGATCATTAAACGATCTACCGACAGCATTGTGGGTGTTGTAGAAGTGTCGAAAACATTTGCATTCATGACAGCAAACAGCCGGCAAATGCCTTACGATGTTTTTATTCCGCTTAATAAATTAAAAGGAGCAAAAGACGGCGATAAAATTGTTGTGAAAATAACCGAATGGCCCGAAAAATATCGCAATCCGTTTGGTGAAGTGATTGCTGTTTTAGGGCGTCCCGGAGAGAACGAAACGGAAATGCATGCAATACTAGCCGAGTTTGATCTACCATACGAGTTTGATAAAAAAGTGGAAGAAGCAGCAAATAAAGTGCCTGTTGATATTTCGGAAAAGGATTATAAAGAGCGAAGAGATTTTAGAGATATACCTACATTTACCATTGATCCGGCTGATGCAAAGGATTTTGATGATGCGCTGTCGATTCAGGCTTTAGGGAACGGTAACTGGCAGGTAGGTGTTCATATTGCCGATGTTACGCACTATGTTACACCAGATTCAATTGTTGAGCAAGAAGCTTTTAATCGGGCGACTTCGGTATATTTAGTTGATCGGGTTGTTCCGATGATTCCTGAAAAACTATCGAATTTAGTATGTAGTTTGCGCCCGAACGAAGAGAAGCTTTGTTATAGTATTGTTTTTGAGCTGGATGAAAATGGCGATGTTCTCGACCAGTGGATAGGCCGCACAGTAATTAAATCGGATAAACGATTTGATTATGAAGAAGCTCAAAAAATTATAGAAGGGGGTGATGGTGATTTTAAAAATGAGTTACTCGTGCTTAACGACATAGCCCAGAAGATAAGAGCACGAAGATTTAAAAATGGAGCCATTTCTTTTGAAAGAGTTGAAGTAAAATTTAATATTGATGAAAAAGGCAAGCCTCTGGGCGTATACTTTAAGGAGCAAAAAGAAGCTAATCAGTTAATCGAAGAGTTTATGCTATTGGCCAATAAAAGAGTAGCCGAATTTATTGGCCGGGTGAAAAAGGGACAACGTGCAAAAACATTTGTATACCGGATACACGACAAACCAGACCCCGAAAAATTACAAAAGTTCGCAAATTTTATCCAGCGATTTGGATATAATATAAATACTACCGGGCAAAAAAATATCACCACATCAATTAATAGTTTATTAGATGAAGTGCAAGGAAAAAAAGAACAAAATGTAATAGAAACATTGGCTGTTCGCTCAATGGCAAAAGCCGTTTATTCAATAAATAACGTAGGGCATTACGGATTGTCTTTTCCTTTTTATACGCATTTTACTTCGCCCATACGTCGTTATCCTGATATGATGGTGCACCGGATGCTAACCGATTATATGAATGGTGGAAAAAGTAAAAGCAAAGAAAAATACGAAGACAAATGCAAGCATTCATCGGAAATGGAAAAGCGTGCGGCCGAAGCCGAAAGGGCATCGATCAAGTACAAGCAGGTTGAATTTATGAAAGATCATATTGGAGAAGAATTTGATGGAATTATTTCCGGAGTTACCGAATGGGGGTTCTATGTGGAGTTAAACGAGAGCAAATGTGAAGGATTGGTGCATATTCGCGAACTGGATGATGATTATTACTTTTTCGACGAAGATAATTATTCCATTATTGGTAAAAGAAATAAAAAGACCTATCAGTTAGGCGACTCGGTTCGAATTAAAATTGTGCGGGCCGATTTGGAAAAGAAACAGTTAGATTATACGCTGGCTTAGAGCACTGAAAAAATTCGAATAAAATAATCTGGGAATCTTAATTATATAAAGATTCCCTTTTTTATTGCCACCGCCAAATTTAGAATATTAGAAAAAAAACGTCGAAAAAATTTGCAGTTTGCAATTCTGCGATGTAATTTTGGAACATAATTCACAAATATTCTAAAAATGATAAAAGAACATATACTAAAGAAGCAAAAATCCATTCAGTTAAAAATTGTTAGCATTGCATCGAGTGTTTTTAGTCGATTCGGATTTAAAAAAGCAACTATGGAAGACATTGCCCAAGCTGCTGGTATGGGTAAAAGCTCAATTTATTATTATTTTAAAAGTAAAGAAGAAATATTCGAAGCGGTAGTAAAAAAAGAAGCTCACGAGCTTAGTCTGGAGTTAGAAAAAAAAGTAGTTAACGTAAACGATAATCCGAAAGATAAAATTCGAAATTACGTTTTAATTCGAATGCGGTATCTTAAAGAAATGGTTAACTTTTACGAAGCGCTTAAAAACGATTACCTGGCTAACCTTGCATTTACTGAAAAAATAAGGAAAAAGTACGATAAGGAAGAGCAACAAACCTTGCGGAATATACTGGAAGAAGGGGTTAATCAGGGAATTTTTAATGTTCGCAATACAAAATTTGCCGCCCTTTCATTGGTAACTTTCTTAAAAGGACTCGAAAGTTCATTAATTATTGACGAAGACATGACCTTGAATGAACTGGAAAAAAACCTGGACGAAATATTACAAATCATTTTTTATGGATTAATAAAATAAGAATGATGGAAAAATATTTGATATTCATATTATTATTAGTTACTACGCAGGTTTTTGCCCAACAAGAAAAACTGTCTCTGGATGATTGTCGCCAGCTAGCTTTAAAGCATAACAAAAAAATTGCAATGGCCGATGAAAACCGTTTAATGGTTCATTCGATCGGTAAATCTACACAAACAATGCATTATCCGAAATTTAATTTGAATGGTGGATATGTAAGAATGAATAAAGAGTTTAGTTTGTTAAATGAAGATGTTTATTTACCCGTAATTCCTTCAGGTGCAATGGTAAACGGACAGTTCGATCCGAGTACCTTACAATCAGACCCCGACTTAATGCGACAAACCCTGGTAACACAGGATGTAATGGGGTTCCCGATTCCGGTATTAGACGAGAATGGAAATTATATATTCCAAAATTATTCTTATCTGCCTAAAGATGCTGCAACCCTGGGAATAGAAAATTTGTTTTTATTAAATCTGGGTATGACACAGCCCATTTATACCGGTGGAAAAATCAGAGAGTTGAATAAATTGGTTGATTATGGCGAAGATTTAATGGTGGCTAAAAAGGAAATGACAGAATCGGAAGTTGTTATTGAAACCGACGAAAGATACTGGCAGGTTATATCGCTAAAAGAAAAGGTTAAGCTTACTATTATTTATAAAGGAATGCTGGAAAACTTACTGGGCGACTTAAACAATATTTACGAAGAGGGAATCATAACAAAAAATGATATATTAAAAGCAAAAGTAAAATACAACGAAATAGACCTGAAATTATTAAAATCGCAGAATGGTTTAAAGCTGGCACAAATGGCATTAAACCAAACGCTGGGTTTTCCATTGGATACTGTTGTTGAGCTATCCGATTCAATTGTGCTTACAATTCAGATTCCTGATAAAAAGGAAATGACGCAATTGGCATTGGAAAACCGGCCCGAAATAGATATGGTTAATAGTACCATTAAAATGGCTCAATCGGGCGAAAAGATTTTAAGATCCAGGTATCTCCCCAACATTGGGTTAACAGCTAATTATATGTTTACTAACCCAAATCCATACAATGGGTTTAAAGAAGAATTCGGTGGCGACTGGAATGTGGGTGTGATTATTAATGTTCCTATTTGGAACTGGAATGAACACAAGCACTCCTTAGATGCAATGAAACATAAAACCAGATCTATTGAATTAAAATACGAAGAAACAAAAGAGCTTATTTCGCTCGAAGTTCAAAAAACACTTTTTAAATATCACGAGTCATTAAAAAAGGTAGAAATGACAAGGGTTTCACTGGAGCAAGCAGAAGAGAATTTAAAAATAACTGAAGATAGCTTTAAAGAAGGAATTTTAAAAACCACAGATTTACTGGAAGCACAAACCATGTGGCAATCTGCTTTTTCTGAATACATCGAAGCAAAAACAGAAAATAAATTGTGCGAATCGGAATTATTAAGAGTTTCCGGCCAGTTGAATTATTAAAAAT
>CAYVEW010000126.1:0-4114 GCA_964450375.1 uncultured Bacteroidales bacterium | reverse complement strand
ACTTGTATAGCCTTAATAGCATGGTCGTGCAAAGATAAAGAACAAAATGTGCAGGAAAATAATTCGGCAATTCCTGTTACGGTTGCCAAATCAGTGGAAAAGGAATTTACCCCGGAACTGGATTATTCAGGCACTGCTTTTGCCAATAAAGAAGCTAATTTGGGAACAGCTATTCCGGGAAGAGTAGAAAAGATACACTATCAAATTGGTGATAAGGTTAAAAAAGGAGATTTGATTGTAGAATTATCATCGGAACTTTATGTGCAGGCGTTAATTGAGCGGAATGCTATTCAGAAAGACTATGAGCGCGTAAGCCGATTGCGCGAAAAGGAAAGCTTAAGCCAGCAGGATTACGATCACGTTAAAGCAAAATACGAAGCTTCAGTGGCCAAAACTGAGATGATGAAAAAAAATTCGGAGATTGTGGCCCCATTTTCGGGTACGGTGGTAGATCATATTGTTCAGGAAGGCGAGAATTATTTATTTGCCCCAAGTTTAAAGGCTGGATACTCGATGACATCGGGCATTATCAAATTAATGCAGTTGGATATTTTAAACATCGAAATTGATGTAAACGAAAAAGATATTTCAAAAATAAAGATAGGACAACATGCTGATATTGTTTTTGACGCTTATCCCGATAAGGTATATAAAGGAATTGTTGAAAGCGTTGAGCCAATTTTATCGACTCTTTCGCGCACTGTAAAAGTGAAAATAAAAACAGAGAACAAGGATTTTCTTATTAAACCGGGAATGTATGCGAATGTAAGTATCTTGTTATCCGAAGAACGTGCTGTTTTTGTTCCTATCGAAGCCATTTACCGGCAACCCGGAACAGGAAACGATTTTGTTTTTGTGGTTAATAAGAAAATGGTTCAAAGAACCCCGGTAACTAGAAAATATACATGGCACGATATGGTTGCTGTGGATGGCATTCAACCCGGTGAAACCATTGCGGTTGGCGGTAAAAGCAAATTGGTTGATGGAATGCGTGTAGAAATAAAAAAGTAATTCAAAACGAGAAAATTAAACAAGAATGAATTTACCTAAATTATCTGTAAACCGTCCGGTAACAACATTGATGGCTTTTTTGGCTGTTCTCTTATTCGGATTGGTTTCATTAACAAGGCTTCCATTGGATATAATGCCCGAAATGGAATTACCTACCTTAACCATCATGACCATTTATCCCGGTGCATCGGCAAACGAAGTGGAAGAACAGGTTACAAAACCTTTAGAAGAGATATTGGCGGGAACCGGAGGCTTGCGCGAGATTCATTCAACATCTCAGGAAAATGTGTCGTTTATTGCACTGCAATTCGAATGGGGTACAAATATTACCGATGCAGCAAATGATGCGCGGGATTTGATGGAACTAAAAAAACGCGATTTACCCGATAACGCCGAAAATCCAATTATCTATAAAATAAATTCATCCATGTTTCCCATTTTGGTATATGGCGTAACTGCCGACGAAAACTATATGGGAATTAATAATATCATTAAAGATGAAATCGTAAGTCCGCTCCAAAAAATTAAAGGTGTTGGATCAGTAATATACGTGGGACAGCCGCTACGCGAGATTAAAATAAATATCGATCCCAATAAAATATCGGCTTACGGTATTTCAATCAGTCAGATTGCAACTATACTAAAAGCCGAGAATTTAACAATTCCTGGTGGTAATGTAAAAGTCGGAATTAACGACTTTGCTGTAAAAATACCGGGTAAGTTTGAACACATAAAACAGATTGAAGAGATTGCACTGGTAAATTTTAACAATCGAATTATTAAGCTTAAAGATGTTGCTACTGTAGAAGACGGCTACAAGGAAAAAGATGAGTATGCCAGGTCTAAAAACGGACTGGGTGTTGCATTATTAATTCAAAAACAGTCGGGTGTAAATACATTGGAAGTTGCAAATGCCATTCGTTCAAACATGGATGAGATCAGTAAAGATCTGCCTCCCGATATGGAAGTGTTTGAAATTATGAATACCGACGAGCTCATTGTGCAGTCAATTAGTAATCTTACCAAAACACTTTGGTGGGCCTTGTTGTTCGTAATTATCGTTGTTTTTGTTTTTCTGCGCCAGTGGAAATCAAGCTTAATCGTGTTTCTTACCATTCCTTTTTCACTGATTATTGCATTTATTGTAATGTTTGTGATTGGTTATACCATTAATATTTTCTCCTTAATGGCTATTGTAATTGCCATCGGTATGGTGGTTGATAACGCCATTGTGGTGTTAGAAAACATTACCCAGCACATCGAACAGGGATCGCGGCCAAAGCAAGCGGCTATTTTCGGATCCAGCGAAATGGGAATGGCCATTACTGCATCAACAGCAACCACGCTGATGGTTTTTATTCCCATGATTTTTGTGGGTGGTGTGGTAGGATTACTATTTAAACAGTTAGCTATTATTACATCGGCAACCATGCTGGCTTCATTAATTACATCCTTATCGTTAACGCCAATGGTTTCGTCACAAATGTTAAAGAAAGCCGGAAGAAAACCAAAGAAGAAATCGAAACTATACGAGTGGTCTGAAAGCTTGTTTGTTCGTTTAGAAGATTTTTACAAAAAAACACTCGATTGGGCAGTGCATCATAAGTTGATGACAATAACTTTGGCCGTTATCATTTTCATAGCATCGATGCTACTTGGGAAACAATTAGGAACTGATTATATTCCTGAGTTTGATGCCGGTGATATTGCCTTAATCTTTGAAACCGAAGTGGGAACCAGTGCAAAGGAAACAGACCGTATTGCACAAAAAGTAATGGACATTTTCCACGAAGAAGTGCCGGAAATGGTTCCCGGTTCGTTGGCTGCCGTATCGGGCCAAACCGATGGTGGAATTTTAAAGTCGGTGGGTTTTAGCGAAGGGAAAAATATTTCCACCATATTAGCTCATTTGGTTTTACCCGACGAGCGTGATCGTTCTGCCAAGGAAATAGGTGAAGTACTTCGTAAACGTGTGGCAGAAATTCCCGAAATTGAAAAATTCCATGTTACCGCCGGAAGTATTATCTCCGAAGCCATAACCGGAAATGTGAAACCGATCGAAGTCGAAATTAGTGGTTCAGATATGGATCAGATTAACGAGTTTGCCCGGAAAATATATGGTGAAATGTTAAATGTTGCAGGATTAACCGATGTACAATCTACCATCGATAACGGAAAACTCGAGATACAAATCGAAATCGATAAGGACAAAGCATCGGCAATGGCTCTAAACACAGCTATGATTGCCATGCAGGTTCGTCAAAGTATTTATGGAGCTGATGCCGGTAACTTTACCGAAGCTGGCGAAGATTATAAAATCAATATTCAGTATGCACCCGAATACCGAAACCGGATTGAAAGTGTTTCGAATATCATGTTAACCAATTTAATGGGACAACAGGTGCCAGTTTCTGCTGTTGCAAAAATTACTACAGGAACGGGGCCTTTGGTAATTCATCATAAAACACAACAACGTACGGTAAAAGTGATGGCTAATTTATTGGGTGTTTCGTTGGGCGAAGCTGCTGGTGAAGTGCAGCAAGTGCTAGATAATATGGAAATTCCTGAAGACTTAGATGTGGAACTGGCAGGTCAGTTAACAGAGCAAAGCGAGTCGTTTGGCGATTTATATTTGATTCTGGTAATTGGTATCCTTTTGGTTTATATGGTTATGGCAGCCCAATTTGAGTCATTTAAAGACCCTTTTATTATCATGTTCGCGATTCCATTTACCCTGGTAGGTATTATTCTGGCTTTCTTTATTACCGGGTTGACTTTAAGTGTAACTACTTTTATCGGGGTAATTATGTTAATGGGTATTGTTGTAAACAACGGAATTGTTCTTGTTGATTATACCAACTTGTTGCGCAAACGAGGCTATCAGTTAACGGAAGCAGTGCTCGAAGCAGGCCGTTCGCGCTTACGCCCTGTTTTAATGACATCCTTTACCACCATGCTGGGAATGCTTCCTATGGCCCTAAGTAAAGGTATGGGCCGCGAAATGTATTCACCGCTGGGTGTTACAATAATTGGTGGCTTACTGGTATCAACGGTAATTACCTTGATATTGGTGCCAACGATATATTCAATTTTTCACAGAAAA
>CAYVEW010000125.1:0-8993 GCA_964450375.1 uncultured Bacteroidales bacterium | reverse complement strand
CTTCTTCGTTCCTCATCGTAATGACGTTGTTTAATTCTTTTTGGACACACCCTTTTTAGTGAACGATCTTATGGTTTTATATTATTGGCTACCTTTGTAAAAAAATAATTTCTTGAAAATTTTAAAAAAGATTATAGGATACATTTTTCTAATACCTGTTTATTTCTACAAATGGGGAATCTCACCATTTACTCCAGCTTCGTGCAGGCATACTCCCACCTGCTCAGAATATTTTATCGAAGCAGTTAAAATGCATGGCCCTTTTCGAGGCAGCTGGATGGGGATTAAAAGAATATCAAGATGCCACCCTTGGGGAACGCATGGTTATGATCCGGTTCCCACCCTTATATTTAAAAAATATAAGCCAAACAAAAAGCTGCAAAAAGGTAAAATTTCTAAAAAGTAATAATTTGCGTATCTAAAACCATTTGGCTGCTTAATGCCTTCATTCTTTCGGGTATGTTACGAAGCAATACTTGTGTGAATGCATCGACCAGTTTTTGTTTTGCAATAAATTTGGTAGTAACCATACTGATCTCACGAACAGGCTGCAAACCTACAATTTCTTTGATCATATCTTCCTTTTCGGAACTAACTGTTAAAGTTGCTAATTCGGGAATAAAAGTCATGCCCCCACGCTGCTCAACAATATACCGCAACGACTCAATTGAATTACTCTGATATTTAAACTTCTGTTTGTCAATAATCTTACTCGATACTTTACATAACGCATTTACTTGATTCTGGAAACAATTTCCTTCGTTAAGATACCACAAATCACTTAAGTCCAAATCTTTAACACTAACCGAATCGTTATTAAACAGCGCACTTTTTTCAGATACAAATAAATAGAATTTCTCGTAAAACAATCTTGTAAACTCCACTCCTTTTGCTTCCACAGGGGTAGAAATTATGCCGGCATCCAGCTCGCCCTCCTTCACAAGCGAAATAACATTTTCAGTGATCAATTCGGTAATACTTAAATTAAGTTTTGGATATTGCCGGTTCAAATCGTCAATTACAATGGGAGTTAAATACGGTGCTAAGGTTGGTATGATACCCAAATTCAGCGTGCCACTGATTTCTTCTTCCAGTTCAAATGCAACATGGTATAAATCGTTAACCTGCTTTACTATCTGACTTGCTTTTTTCAAAATAAAATCTCCTTCTCTGGTTAGCTTTAATGGTTTCTGTGTCCGATCAAATAGCTTAAAACCAACTTCATCCTCCAGTTTCTTGATTTGAAGGGTTAGTGCAGGTTGAGTTACATTTAATTCATCCGCAGCTTTTGAAAAACTTCTGAATTTCGATATGCTAATTAAATACTTTAACTGATTAATAGTCATATTGTATAATTTTATCTTATAAATATATCACTTTTATTAATACAATATATAATACCTTTGTTTAAGAAATCAAAATAATAATTAAATAAAAATTAAACATCATGAAAAGAGAAATAAAAAACAAAGTAGAAATAGTGAAGAATTTGAATCTGTTACTTTCAAATTATCAAATGTATTATCAGAATTTGCGTGGATTACACTGGAACATTAAAGGTAAAATGTTTTTTATGTTACACGAAAAATTTGAAGAGTTATATACCGGATCAGCCGAAGTAATTGATGAAATTGCAGAAAGAATTCTTATGTTAGATGAAACACCATTGCACACATTCGAAGATTATATTGCAAACGCAAGTATAAAAGCTGCAAAAAAAGTGAGTGGAGCCGACGACAGTTTACAGATTGTTTTAAATAATAGCGAAGTTTTATTAAACGATGCTTACAAAGTAATTGATGTTGCATCGGAAGCCGGTGATGAAGGAACCGTTGCTTTAATCAGCGAAATAATTTCATCACTTGAGAAACAAATTTGGATGTTAGAATCTTCAATGATATAAGATTTTCAATAACTACAGCAGCAAAAAAGGGAGATTTATATAAATCTCCCTTTTAAAATTAATCCAGTAAATTTTACCTTTTAGTAGTATTTTGTTTCAGCATGTAATTCAATGCACGATAGATCTTCCGGCGTATTTATGTTCATAAAAGCCATTCGGTTGCATTCGGTATCGTCTAAATTATGATAACGAACATTAATATCCTTTATAAAATTCTCGATGGAATATTTATTTGCGCTTTTCAGAAACTCAGTTAGTTGATCCTCCACACGCTTGTGATAAATGGCGTGCAAAGGTTCTTTAAAATCGTTGATTCGAGGAATGGCTGCATCGCAACGTCTTTTCTTATAAAACTCAATGTGCTTTTTAATCAGCTCACTCGAGATACAAGGCATATCGCTTGCAAAAACAAAAACCGCATCGTGGTCGGCTGCCTTAAATGCTGCCTGAATACCACCTAAAGGACCTACGTTTTTAATTTCATCGGGCACCAGCTTAAAGTGCTTATATCCCTTAAACTCTTCCGGTGTATTGGTAACAATAATGATATCATCAAAGATTTCATGAAGAATTTTTACCGTTCGAGCAATAATACGAACTCCGCTAATTTGAATATTAGCTTTCGTTTTACCGTGGAATCTTTTATTAGCTCCTCCAGCTAGAATTACTGCGGTGATGTTTTGTTGTTCCTTGAATGGTTCCATAATGTTAGCATTAGTTAAACAATACAATTCACTAATTTAAGAGCTATAATAATTTTGGTTTTTAGCGTAAAATGGCAATCAAATATATAAAATTATCTTATTGAGTAGGAAATTTTATCATAATGGTTATGAACAGCATCTATAAGCATTAATATCACTACCGATTAACTTATCAGCTTAGTGTAGTTTTTATTTGGTTTAATTACAAATAGCAACATTTAAGAACGTTAAGACCTGATACTCAGAATAAAACCGCTAAATTAACGCTATTAACCTAATAATCTGACATGTAGGCTTTATTAAAGGCCAATTTCTTCGGCTATTTCTTTCATTGCATTTAATGAAATCTCTACGAACTCATTTAAAGGAATCCCTATTTTTTCACATTCCTTAATATTTTCCCTGCTAACGGATGCTGCAAACGCACTTTGTTTCATTCGTTTAATTACCGATTTAGGCTTCACATCTTTAATTTTTTTATCGGGATATATCAATGCGGTGGCATAAATTAATCCGGTAATAGTTTCTCCGGCTGCTAAGGCATGTTGAAATTCGGTAGTGCGTTCCAGCTTCGTTGCTTCTTCGTTATGCATCATTATTGCATCAATAATATCTTCTTCCAGGCCTTCGTCTCTCAATAACTCTGCTGCAACCAAAGCATGTTTTTCAGGGTCGGCATTGGTAATTTCAGAATCAATATCGTGCAGCAACCCGGCAATGCCCCATTTTTCCTCATCGCGTCCTAATTTTCTGGCGAGGGCCCGCATAACTGCTTCAGATGCATAACAATGATACAGCATTTTCTCATTCCGGACATACTTCTTTAGCAAACTTTCAGCATCACTTCTTGTCATGGTTTGTAAGTTTAGTTTAGGTTTAGGTAATAAATCAGATGCTCAAATATAATTAATGTATATCAATTCCGTGTAACATAAACAGTAAATGTTGCATTGTTTTTTGTATCTCAATCATGTATTCCTGCACTGCTTTTACACTACCAGGTAAAGTGTAAACCAGGCTTTTCCCCATTACGCCGGCCACTCCACGGCTTAACAATGCATTGGGTTTTTCGATCCCATACTTTAAACGGATCATTTCCATGATTCCGGGAATTTCTTTATCAAGCAAAGGCTGCACCGTTTCAACGGTAATATCCCGTGGCCCTATTCCAGTGCCTCCGGTTGTAATAATTACATCGTACTCTGCTTTTTTTGATTTATTTAGAAGATCAGTAAGCTTTTTGCTATCGTCGGGAAGAATTTCGGAATCAATTTCAAAATCAACATTTAACTTTTTAAAATAATTCCCTAGCAATTCTTTAATCTTCGGGCCACTTCTGTCATCGTAATCACCACGAAACGCTCTGTCGCTAAGTGTTACGATTAAGGATTTGTAGACTTTGGGAATGTACTCAATAAGATCGCCGGGTTTGATCGTTCCTGTTTTTAGTACTCTGCAAAATATGCCAACCCGCGGCATTACGTAGTTTCCTAGCTCACGAAACTGATCGTGAAAAGGTTTTCCAAGCTGAGTAACTTCTAAAAGAACATCCCCAATTCTAAGTTGATCAAAGGTTTTAAAGGCAATATCGCCTAAACCTTCTGATGTAATATTTTCTGCAAATTCGCCAAATTCAGTATCCCGTGCATCGGTAAGTTTTTTAAATCGATCGATATGCGAAACATCAATAATACTTACCGGGCGAATAGATCCTGCGTGCACATCTCCAATAACTCCTTTCGAATCCAGAATTAATTTCTCTACTTCCTTTTTTGGTCCGCGCTCTGCTGATAAGCTTACTGATAATACTTTGGCTTGTTTCATTATACTTTTATTCTTGAGATATATAAACTATTTCATCACCGGGTTTAATGGTTCCTGTTTTTAAAACCTTTGCAAATATTCCTTCTTTAGGCATTACACACTTTCCAACCTGACTAAAAATAGCGCACCCATCGCCATGACATTTTTTTCCAATCTGTGTAACTTCCATCTCCACGTCTGCAATTTTTAGTTTATCTCCGGGTTTCATGGTATACAATGTAATTCCTTTGGTAGTAATATTTTCGGCAAACTCACCAAAGCCTAACTTACGCCCCAACACCTCTTCAAATTTATCAATGCTTTCCTTTGCCAATAAACTCACCTGCCGATGCCAATCGCCTGCATGTGCATCGTTTTCAACACCTTTTTCCGTAATTACAATCTCTTTTACAGGATTTTTAATCTCACCTTTTTTTTCAGATATATTAACTGACAGCACTTTTACTTTATTCATATCCTCTTATTTTCTGTAAGCACAAAAATAATAAATCTAAATGGTAAACATGGTATTTTGCTTTATGTTTAGAACCTGAAAAAAAGTATTTTTGCATTGTATGAGTAATCAGAATCAATATAAGTTTAAAGAAGGGGAAATTCATCCGTTTAAAATAACCGGTTTTACCGAAATGCCCGGTACCGATGAATCATTTTATATCCTGGAAAACCCTTTTGGAGGAAAACATCTTTTAAAATCTGTGCATTACGAACATTACAATTTAGAATTAAATCAGGAAGTGAATTGTAAAATCGATAAAATAAATTGTAGTGGTAAAATTTATCTCGAACCCGAGAATCCGGTTTATAAAGAAGGTGAGATATACAATTTCACCTTCGTAAAGCTTATTGAACAATTGAACTCGGTTGGCGAAAAAGAAAAAGCCGCTGTTGTAAAAAACCAGTTTAATGAGGATGTTATTTGTTCTTTACCAAAAGATTGCCAACTTTCGGGCAACATTAAAAATTTACAATGTAAAGTTCTACGAATAAAAAAAGGAGAATTGTACCTGGCAATACCTAAAGCACAAAATAAAAAGCCAAAAATTGGTAAAAACTATTGGTTTGATTTAATTGACATGAAGCCGCTCGAAAATAATATTGAACATTATATTCTAAGAGATGAGTTTGGTAATCTGTATTCTTTAAAAAAAGATATGTATCAACATTATGGATTTAAACCCGGACAAAAAATTCAATGTACAGTAACCAAATACAATGCAGATGCACATTTAAAAATTGAACCGATACATCCCCATTACCAGATTGGGGAAAGCTATTTGTTTAAATACTTATATTCTGAAGAAGATTTAAATCCGCTGGGAGAAAAAGAAATTGCTCTGATAGTAGAAGATTTTTATGGTGTTGAAACAAAAGTTAGAACCTTACATTCCAACAAAATACCCGATCCTATTCCCGAATATATTAATTGCAAAGTGGATGGGATCCGAAAGGGGAAAGCTATTTTGAGCTTGGTATAAAATTAAAAGATCATTAAGCAACTTTTTTTGTAAGCTTTTCATCTTAAAACAAAAACAAATGATGCGAAATTACAAATTAGCAGTTATTTTATTAGGCTTAACAATAATCCTTTCGTGTACTAAAGATGATAATCCCATTTACTATCAATGTGATCAAGCAGTAATAATAAGCCCCACATTATACAATACAGCTCCCGCCGATGCCTTAAGCATTAATAAGATTAGTATTGATGGCAATTGTATGTTAATTAATTTTTCTGCAAGTGGTTGTAGTGGAAGTACCTGGGAAGTAAAATTAATAGACTCTGGTTTAATTATGGAATCAAATCCGCCGCAACGGAATTTGCGTTTATCGTTAAAAAACATAGAGCTATGTGCAGCCTACATTCCATCCGAAGTGTCATTTGATATTAGTAGTTTACAAGTTGAAGGCACTAACAGAGTATCTTTAAACATCATAAATAATGGCAGTGGAATTCTATATGAATATTAGTTAAAAAAGATATTATAAGTCGGTTTTTGTTTTTTCAACAAGCTTAACTTCGTCCACATTCATCTCTTTATCAACTGCTTTACACATATCATAAACGGTAAGCAATGCTACAGATACGGCTGTTAAAGCTTCCATTTCAATTCCTGTTTTTCCTACACAGCGAGCTTCGGCATTAACCCGGACACCGCTTTCGTCGACAACAGCCTTAACATCAATTTTTGTTATTTGTAAAGGATGACACAGTGGTATTAAATCGCTCGTTTTTTTACCACCCTGTATACCTGCTATTTCGGCAATTGTAAGCACATCGCCTTTTTTCATGGAATTATCCTGTATAAGTTTTATCGTTTCAGGCATTAATGTAATATGGCCGGTAGCTTTTGCAACTCGCTTTTGATCGGTTTTTGCCCCAACATCAACCATGTTGGCTTTCCCTTTATTATCAACGTGACTTAATTTACTCATAATTATAAAATTAAGATTTCAGATTTCAATTTCCTAATCTGAAACTTTGAATCTGAAATTTGAAATTATTTATCCACCAATATTGTAAAATTTCCCGGTATGATTTTCGTGTCCACTTGCAGGTTTATTTGCTATGGCCATATCAATCGCCCTTTCGGGGCCAAGCTCCCGCACTCCGTAACCCAGGTCACTAAACAAACATGGTTTAATCAATCCGTTTGCTGTTAAGCGAATCCGGTTACACTTTCCACAATCGCCTCCGGAACCACCCTGCACAACAGAAAATTCACCTTTTTCCAGGTCCATTTCTTTTATGTAACGAATGTATAAGCCGTTCTCTTCACAAAACTTTGTTACTTCAACAGCATCCTGTTCCTGCTTGTTATCCTTAATTACACAATTAATTTTAATCGGTTTTAAGCCTGCTTTTTTTGCGGCTTTAATTCCATCAAACACTTTTTGAATATCGCCACCGCGTGTGATTTGTCGAAATTTTTCCGGATTTAAAGTATCTAAACTAATATTTACCCGGTGTAAGCCTGCCTTAACAAGATCATCTGCATAACGATCGAGTAGAATTCCATTGGTTGTCATAGAATAATCATCGATTCCGTCCACTTCTCCGATCATTTGAACCAGATCCACAATTCCTTTACGCACCAATGGTTCACCACCAGTTAAACGCACCTTATCAACACCCTTGCGAACCGCTGCTTTTACTACATTTACAATTTCGTCGAATGTTAAAATATCGGCATGATCCAATAGCTTAACCCCTTCTTCGGGCATGCAATAAACACATCGAAGGTTACAACGATCGGTAACTGAAATACGCAGGTAATTTATTTTACGGTTAAATCTGTCGAACATGTATTCTTTCCCCTTTCTTAATCTCTTTTTTACCAATTTCGATGGATGCTATTCCATGTGCCGAAGATAATGCATGTATATGAGCCGAACCATGATAATTTACAGGAAACACTTCCCCATTTTCAATAATAACCGGAAAATATGATTTCCTTTCAGCACCTTTACGATTATAATCAAGCCCCATTGGCATTTGAATATCCAAAGGTTTATAATCCAAGCCCATTAGCTTATATATCAAAGGTTTTACAAGCAAATCAAATTGCACATACGATGAAACCGGATTGCCGGGCAAACCAAAACAGAATTTTTTACCGGCCATGCCAAAAGTGGTTGGTTTTCCGGGTTTTACCGCAATGGCGTCAAACTCAATTTTAACTCCCGCTTTTTCCAGAACCTGAGGGACAAAATCAAATGTTCCCATTGAAACTCCACCGGTTAACAAAACAATGTGGTTTTCATTTAATGCTTTCGAAACCTTAATAAAAGTATCTTCGGGCGTATCTTCAGCTATTCCGATGTAATTGGCAATTGCGCCACACGCTTTTACCTGCGCGAGCAACTGGTATCCATTGCTATTTCTGATTTGTGAAAGAGAAGGTTTGTGCTGTGGCTCAACCAGTTCGTCGCCCGTAGAAATAATACCCACTCTGGCTTGTTTAAACACCAACACATCAGTATATCCAACGGCAGCAAAAACCGCAATATGAGCTGCTTCAATTTTTATTCCTTTTGATAATACCTTCGTTCCAACTTTTACATCTTCGCCCTGGTAACTTATATTTGCTTTATGTGGTATTTCCTTGATCCGAACAATATTTCCATTCACTTCGACCAGCTCCACCTGAACCACACAATCGGCTCCTTTCGGAATTGGAGCTCCTGTCATTATATTCGCACATTGATTTTTACCGATTATCTTTTCAGGAGTTTTTCCGGCCGGTATGGTTTCAATAATTTCCAACGGATTTTTCAGATCTTCTGAACGACATGCATAACCATCCATTGCAGATTTATCGAATGGCGGCATTTCGATATCAGAAGTAATATCTTCGGCTAAAATTCGTCCCAATGAGTCGGTAAAAGAAACTTTTTCGGTTTCCAGCTGATAAGAACTTTTAAGTACTAGATCGTATGCTTTTTCAATGGTAATCATCATAAAAAATTTTCAACAAAATTACATTTTCTAACTCAAAATACATGTATTAATATGTAAATGTTTCGATGTTTATAAACTCTGATCCTGTTTGTGTCATCCTTTC
>CAYVEW010000124.1:2975-9169 GCA_964450375.1 uncultured Bacteroidales bacterium | reverse complement strand
GGCCTTCTGTTAACAACAATATTTACCGTTTCGGTATCGAAACAAGTATTTTCATCAGTTACTTTCACTGTATAGGTTACGGTTACCTGAACCGGGCTGGTAGGGTTAGTAGCAGGGGTAAATATCGGATTAGCAATATTTTCCGTTACTAACTCTGCTCCAACAGGACTCCATAAATATGTTGTTGCACCAGTTTCAATATATTCAGCATCAAGTTGTGAAAATTCGCCAAAACAAATTGTTGCAGGTGTTGCCGAAGGTGTAAATGCCGGTATTGGATGTATTGTTCCTGTAACTGGCACTCTGATACTCTCACACCCACCTGTATTGTACATACTTACATAATAGGTTGTTGTATTATTCAAAAAGATATCCAGCTCGTCCACATCTGATAAGAAGGGGTATGGTTCAACATCAGAAATATACCACCTGTAATTTTCAGTTGCCAATGCTCCTGATGCAGAAAGGTTTACGATACCAACCCCACATCTTTCGTCGGAGAATGTACTAGGAACAGTAGCAAGCGGCGCAACTGTCACATTTACAGGGTCACCATATATTGTTGTAGTAATATAACCTGTTGTATTATCAGCAATTTCTGTAATCGTATAGGTAATATCTGCTCCTGGAGATACAGGGATCTCAAACGGACTTGCTGTGATGCCGGTATATTCGTTTTCTGTTCCACTAACACTATCATGTACTTTAATACTCCAGGGTTGAGTGCCCGTAAGCATAATTCTCAAATTAAAGCTAGAACCACTACAAATTGTTGTATCCTGCGTAATAAAACCGGCAGCCGGTAAAGGCGTACCTTCTGTTGTTCCTAGTGTAAAAAAGTGATCATTATCCAAACTTAATGAGTTATCTGATGTTACTGTACCACTATTAACTCCCCCGTCAGAGATTGTATAAGGCGTTACGATTTCCCACTGTGAATTTGTTGTGCTCCATTCAACCATTCTTAAGTTGGTTTCCCGATCACTTGTCATTGCAGGAAGCAAGCTGTATTGATCCCAGCGAATTTGTAATGGAGATTCGCCATTTGCCGGTCCATTAACTCTCCAGTATTCGTACTCACTTACCAATTGCAAAGTAGCTTCTTTATTCGCAGGTGGTAATGGCACCGGATGGTCAATTGGATTTGAATCAAAATACTCAACTTCCCAAAAATATGTTCCACTGGGTTGTGTATTAGACAAAACCGTTGGGGCGTATCTTCCATCATCACCAACAGGGAAATTAAAAGACGAACCTGCACCAAGACTTTTTCTTAGTATACCATCAACAAATTTATCGGATCCGGCATTAATTATACTATTTGTAAAATAGGTCATAGAAAGAGTGCTTGGTGACGTTACTGTAATGATTCCATCCACAAACTCAAGGTTACCATAGATATCAATATCATCATTTACAGTTATTCCTGTTGAGTTATTCATTACAAAATGATTAAAATCACGAGTTGTTCCTGTAAAGCTACCTGTAATGGTTTGAGGCACTGCACCTGCCATTTCAAATTCGGCATCGGCTGTATTACCCGCATCGAACAATCCTGAATTGAAGGTAACATCACCCATTACTGTAATCTTTTTATTATGGTCGTTAATAATCTGCAATGTGGCATCATCTCCATCCATTATAAAATCACCATACATTAAAATATTTTGTGTAGGTAATCTTCTTTTTCCGGTTCCACTAAACTTTAAATTATTAACCACAGGGTAACTTGCCATCACATCATAATCATTTGAGCCTCCATACTCAAGCGTTCCCCCAAATGCAGAGAAAAACCTGTCGTAATCGCCTGCAGGTAAGCTGGGGCGCTGCATGTACAATGTACCTGTACCATCTACATTACCCAGACGATGTGCGTAGGTTAGATTCACATTTAATTGTCCATTAATTGTTGTTGTATAAGACGACACTCCATTACTTGGTAAAATTACAGTGTGTCCTGTATTAATGCGCACCATAGCACCCCTTGGCCCACCCGCAACATACGGATCCCAGATGCTACCATCGTTCCAATTTCCATCGGAAACTGTCTCATAAAAAGGAACCTGATCAGGAATAGCACTATCAACACCCGCTGTATAATCACCAAATATTTCATCACTACCCACATTTGGGAAATAGAAAATCATTCGCTCGTTGGCTTCATCAAAATCATCAGCATCATATTTATTCCATAATCCTGAACCATCATTTAATATTCGAGCTGCAATATAATCATCTACCGTGTACGGAGGCGTAACATATATGTCCGAAGGATCATATTTCATATATACTGTACCTGAGAAACCAGATATACCCGAAGATTTAAGCACCCAATGATACCAAAGCACATTTAAGCTATCAACAATTTCAGTGGATTCAGCATCTTCAATAATACTGGGGTGATATTCATCAGCAGCTTTGGATGTAATAAATCCTGTACTATTACCATTAGCTGTTACATTAAATATAATTGGTGTATATTTTGTGCCTGAACCAATAGGTAATGTTAGTGTATAAGGCCCACCTGACTCTGCGGTAGACTTAAAGTACTTTCGAACACCATTATCTGTAAATGAAGCATTTGTGCGAATCATATTTGTATTACTATAAGGACTACCCTCAATAACATCAGCATCTTTTGTTAAAACCACCAAATTTTGACCTACATCAAAAATACCACCGTTCATATTAAGCCCATTGGTAATAGTAACATTTGTACCTATAAGCACACGCACCAAATAAGGATTAGCAATTGTTAAATATCCGATATTACCAGTACCTGATATTCTCTGTTCTTCAACAGCCGACATATTAATACCAAAACCAGCACTTCCGTATGAATGAGTACCATCCATCGTCAGGTCTCCTTGGAGATTAAGAGTATTACCATTGTCACTAAGTGTTCCGGATTGAATATTCAAATCATTTTCAACTGTTATGGCACTGTTTAATGCTAAGGTATTACTTGTTGATTTGGTTAAATTATAAAATGTGGTTACTCCTGTGATAGACTGCGCTAGAGAACCATTAAATGTAGTTGTGTTATCATTTGCATCAAACAATGATGAGTTCGAGAAATTACCTTTAATATTTAGTGCTAAACCATTAGCATCAAAAGTACCATTTATTATCGTAAAATCTTCATCAATATTTAAAGCGCGAACCATCATGCGTGCTGTTGCATTTGTTGAGTTAACAATTATATTCTGAAGGTTTTTTGTAGAATTTATACCAATTTGGGATGCAGATGTTAAACTAGCATTACCAAATGTTATAGATGATCCTGATCTAAGTTCCATAATTGTTGGATTGAGCAACAACGCTGCTACTGATGCAGAAGTTTGTCCTCTAACAATGGTAATGTTTGCATTCTCAACTTGAGTAAAAGTACTCGTATCATTTAAAATTTCCAACACACCTCTATTTGACGTAGGAGCATCTACTTCACCAAGTACAACTGTACTATTGGCATCAAGCTGGTTAAATTTTAATATTCCCTGATCGGTTGTAGTTGGTCTTCGGATTTGAGAACCTACCCTAAGCTCTGCATTGTTAATATCTATTTGTGCATAGCCAGATGACGAATACTCAATATAATTATTTACTCCACCATTAAATAATGCCTGGCTATAATCATTAAGAGTAAGCTTACCATCGAGGTAAATTCCTGTGTTATTCCCAGTTACTCTCAAAATAGCCGGATCTCCTGAAATTCCACCAACCGCTAAGCTTGATGTACTCGGGATACGGAATAAAGCTCCACCACTTGAAAGCGTAAGGTCCTGACCTGCGGCATCGATAATAAAATCGCCACTTAATAATTCAAGCGCCTTTGGATATGTATCCGTTGGGCCGTTGAGTGTAAATGTATTATTAAATGTAAAGCTTTTGCCGGGTGTTTTAAACATTTCAATCCGGTATAAATCTGTTGCTCCTGCACCTGATCGGGTAAATGTTCCATTATTTTGTCCGATAAGTTTAAGTACAGCATGGTTTGCTGTAGCACCTACACCATTATATAGATCAATAACCCCAGCATCTTGAATAATACTACCTCCCAGATTTAAATCATGTCGAAGCGTTGATGGGGTTGTATTTAAAACTGTAATTTGGCGTGCATTTGATGCTGGAAAACCTTCAGGGAAATCCATGGTAAAATCAATATCGCCAATAATGGTTAATGTCCTTTTACTACCTGATGTAGGGAACTGTATTGCTCCATCATAATAATTACCAATATATAAATCTCTTGCTATATAAATATTACCATTTGCACCATTATTTAATCGTAATGTAGCATTCCCTTGAACCAACAGATCATAATTTACCGTTACATTTTGTGAAAAAACCATATTCACACCTGCAACATCATAATCCTCAATTCCCAGATTCGGAAACACAGAATAAGTTGTTGGTAATGTTATATTACCTGCTCCATCTGCTATATATAAAAACCAGCTATAAGGTTCGTTAGCAAACGAACCAAAATCACCATTTACAGTAGGTTGGTTAGCTGGACCCCAAAGCTGGGTAAACATTCCGGTACCTTCAACTTTATTAAAAGTAAATGTATTATTTCCACTAACCTGTACCCTTGGAACATCTTCGAATCCACTTGCGCCTGTTGTATCGTGGCTAAAAACTAGTTTTGCTACATTAACACTACTATTAAATGCATTAACTCTATGACCATTTCTAACAACAACTATATCCATCCTATCAGGAAGCCTATTAACCTGTGTTATCAGAGTACCATCTTCTTCTTCCCACATTGGATTACCTGCGGTGATATCAAACCAACTACCATTTTTTCGAGAGTAAAGTAAACGCGGCCGATTAAATTCACTATTCTGTCCACAAGCAAATTCAGCATCAACAATCCCAATTGTTGTAACATTATATTGTAAAACATTGCCAGTCTCACTTGAAACAGCATCGACCCATAAGTAGTCATATAATATGTGTTCTCTAAAATTACTTGGTACATTATTTATATAATAAAACCTGTAGTAAACTTCCGCTGCAGGTACAGCTTCAAACCCCGATTGTTCTGAAATCCAATAATATTGAAGAGTGTTAGCCAGATTCCTGGTAGCTGGATGATAATCATTAACCGGATTTATTTTTACCCAGCCAGTTACATCAGCTCCAAAAGTGTAATCATCAATTAGTATTTCACCAGGAGTATAACCAGCAGGAGAACCTATTGGGAAAGTTGCCACAACTCCATTTTCGGTTCCACTCAAAGTAAAATGAAGCGTTAATCCCCCATCAGATCCATTTCCGGCTGTTCTAAAATACTTTGTATCACTCCACCCATTAATTGAGTTGGTTACTTCCAGGTTATATACATCAAGATAAAACAACGTATTGGCTGCAGATAATGTAATGTCTGTTACCTTAATATTACTTAGCAATTTGGCTCCCTGTGTAGCATTGTTCATATCGATATGGCCAAAGCTTTGGTTTGTTGCGCCGTATGCGCTTTTTAAGGTGTGTTGTGTTCCGATATCGGTAAGTACAATTGAACCACCTGTGCTATTGGCAATGGTACCATCAACAATTTCCATGGCGACCCCATTCATTTGTATATCAAACTCACCTGTATTAAAACTACCACGTGTAATTGTAAAATTATTATTAATACTTAAAGGCACAGTACCAGCAGTTCTTCCAGGGCTTTGTACCTCAACGTCCCAAAATAATGAAGGATTCGATTGCAGGTCTTTTTCAATCTCGAAATCATAAAATTGCAGTGGAGCAGTATCTGCTGTATTACCAACTATAATAGCTGAATTTTTGCTGCTTATAAATTTTGTTGTATTATTTCCATGGGTATAAGTTCCTCCATCTTCTAGTTCAAAGTTTCCACCTACAGAAACTGTATTTCCGGCCGTATTCAATGTTGTGTTGGCTCCAATGGTAAGATTATTAAGCACAACTAATTCTGTTTGTAATACCAATTCCTGTGTACCAGCTTCTGCCGATTCAGTTAAAGTCAAATTATAAAAAGGTATTGTAGAGTTAATCTCAAATTGAGGTTCTGCACCTGCATCCAAAGTAGGTAAAAGGATTTCGAAAGTACCTCCTGTTACATTATAGTTTCCCTCATCACATAATATATGTATACCATTTGTAGCAGTTGTATTTACTGAAGAAATCTGAATTAAACCACCAGACATTTCGAAAGTATG
>CAYVEW010000124.1:0-2875 GCA_964450375.1 uncultured Bacteroidales bacterium | reverse complement strand
CACTTACCTGTAATGTTCCATATAAGGTTAATCCACGCCAGCCACCAGCATCTTCATGCGTTGAAACGGTTGCTCCATCAATCCACAACCGACTTCCAGCAGGTATTAAAAACTCATTACTAACTGTTCCGGTTCTGTTTGCAGCCAAACGTGGGATATTTATATTTGAACCTAACTTTAGTGTACCTTTTTGAATCACCATTGCTAATCGTTCCCAGCCTTCAGGGCCATCAGCAGGATCAATACAATCCCCACCACCTATAGGGCCATACAGCGCAAAATTGGCTGCGTCAGTTGATAAAACAGAAAGTGTGTATGTTTCGTCAGTACCTTTATTAACAATTAATCGGTACAAATCTGTTCTACCGTTGCAAATCAATGTATTATCTGCAGCTCCTGTAAAGTCGGTTCGCACAGCACCATTCGCAGGGCAATCATATTGCGCCGCATTGGAAAAATCAATGATTCCATTATTTGTAACATTTCCCTGGAATTCAATATTATGTATAGCATTGCCTGTGCCCACAATAAATTCAGTACCGGCACTTACGGTTGCATCACCTTTAATCGTCAATTGAATTGATGTAGTGCTCGTAACCAAGTCATCATTAATCTTAAATTTACCTTTTTTAATATTTAGGTACCCGTTTAAAGTATAATCGGCAACTAATGCCAGAACATCAGCATCATTATTTAATTCAACTTCCAGATTATAAAAAGTATATAGAGTAGTTAACGATCTACCTGCACCTGTATAAAGCACAGTTCCTTCACCTTGTCCTTCGCTCACAAAATGCGTTGCATCACCACCAGGGAAATTATCTCCTTCAAGGACAATTCTTCCTTCACCACGAATTTCAGTAAAATCATGGAGTGTTGTAGTTCCCAGTTCAAGTCGGCCAGTAACTGTTAGCATTTTTGTTTGAATTCCGTTTCCAGAAATAGTAACTGTTCGTCCAGATAATATGTACACATTATCAAATTCATCAGGATATTCATTAGCAGGATTTAATGGCAATGCTCCAGATGGATCAAGGGTCCAAATGGATGGATCTGTCCAGTCGCCACCCACTAATGTATACCAGGTTTGTGTATTACTTCCCTGCAGCGGGCTATTTGTTTGGTCAGTTGTACCTAATGTATAATATCCATTCGCAATATTTGCATTTTCAACTTCAAAATAAACCTGATCGCCAGCCTGAATCCCTTGAGAACTTGTTGTAACTGTAGTATAATTTCCACCTTCGGTAGATTTATGTAGTAAACGATAATTTGAGATATTTTGTGGCACTCCACCATTTTCAAAAGCGTCAGAAAAATCGAAGTAAACCCTCAAATCAACATCTCCTGTCTTTTCAAGATACCAGTCTCTTGCCCAAGCATGTGTTGCGTCACTATCATCATTAACATTAGCTCCAGATTGAATGGATCCAGCATCATTGGTTGTATTTTTATGCGAAACAAAAACATATTCGCCATTTCCAAGCGATGAATTATCTTCGTATACACCAAATCCTGCACTCACTGAACCAGAATGTTTACCGTTCGACTCCATTCCAATACCCACAGCATCATATTTAAAATCAATAGGATTTGAAAAGAGATCGTTTGATATTGTTAATGCATAACGTGTAGCAAGATAATTCTCAACAATGTTTTGTTCTGCAGAATTCAGTTGCCTATTGAAGAATATTACCTCAGCAATTAGCCCATCCCACCCCTCATCTGCATTATCGTCCTGTGTTCCTTTACCAAGATAAGTAATATCGGCACCAGTAATTGATCCCGTATAAGGGTTGCCATATGAAAGAGTATTTGATGCACCATCTAAAAATAATTGAGGAGTAGAATTTGTAATCCATTTAAACTTTACCAATTGATTATTAGCAACTTGAGATGATGCGGAACTTTCAATAATTCCGGGAACGCCTGTTGATGCTGTAATAACATCACTTGCAAGTCCGTTGATTCCTTCTGTATCATATCTTATAGAAAATGGCGCATCTGATCCTGATGGTGCAAGAGTTGTAAAAAAACCATTATCCGTATTTGTAACATCAGATTTGATAACAAACAATATAGTGAAAGCCGACTGGCCATTTAACTGAGATTTTAAATCTGCATTTATCAAATAATCGCCCAAACCATCTGTAACATTTTGAAAATCCAGTGCGCCAAAACCATTTATTGCTGAAACTGCTGGTTGATAATTTAAGTCAGATTGAGTAAAGTCAAACCCATATCCACTTAAATCTTTTAAAGTCATTAAACCAGAGCCTCCATCGATTGTAACACTATCGCCTTTTAACCAAAGCTTAAGATTTCCTGATCCTGTTGTCGTACTTACCCCACCAGGGCCTGTTTGTGCCAAAGCATTAATAATAAACAGAATTGAAAAGACTATTAAGGTGTATAACTTTTTCATAGGTATGTATTATCATTATTAATGATTTTACCTGATTATCAGGCAAAAGTTACATTTTAGACACAAATTTACGTATATCTGCTTCAATTATTGATAAATATACTTTATTATTTGATAAAATGCGCATTACGACTGATTATATTAAGGGATTTACTTACTAAAATATCAGAAAAGAAATAAACATTTTCAAATACATCTTGTTCATTTAATTCATACCCTTTCTCGTAACATTATTCTTCTTTATAGTTTAAACGATCGATTCCAATGCTATGATCATGAACAATTTATTAATTTGCACAAAATTATTAAAAAGTTTAACATAAAAACCTGAAAATAATTAACTTTGAATAAACATCAAATCTAAGATTATGGAACCCTGTTCGATTAATTTAAACCAAATGGCAGATAAAGGCAGTCGCTATAAGCGACTCATTTCAATTATGGCCTTAA
>CAYVEW010000123.1:0-9280 GCA_964450375.1 uncultured Bacteroidales bacterium | reverse complement strand
GTTTCGTTCGGGCAATAATGCTTGGCTTCTCCTTCAATGCGCACAAGCTCTGTTTTGCATTCGGGGCAATGCGTAATAAACTCAACGGCTTTACTCTCTGATGTTCTTAAATTCTTGTCTACTCCAACAATTTTAGGAATTATTTCTCCGCCTTTTTCAACATAAACGTAATCGTTAATGCGAACATCAAGCAGCTGAATCTGATCAGAATTATGCAGTGATGCTCTTTTAACAGTGGTTCCGGCTAAAAGCACGGGTTCAAGATTAGCCACTGGGGTTATGGCTCCGGTACGTCCTACCTGGTAATCGATGCTTAGTAATTTCGTTTTTACCTGCTCGGCTTTATATTTATAGGCAATAGCCCAGCGTGGCGATTTGGCTGTAAACCCAAGTTCCTGCTGGTGCTTGTGCGAATTTACCTTAATTACCACACCATCAATGTCGAAAGGCAGGTTTTTACGTTCGGTATCCCAGTAATTGATAAAATCCATTATTCCATCAATATTTTTGCATAGTTTGATGTGTTCAGGAACTTTAAAACCCCATTTACGGGCCTGGGTTAAATTTTCGTAATGCGATTGATGGGGTAAGTTTTCACCTAAAACAAAGTACAACAAACAATCCAATGGCCTTTTTGCAACCACCGACGATTTTTGCAACTTTAATGTGCCGGCAGCAGCATTCCTGGGATTTGCAAATAAAGCATCGCCGTTTTGTTCACGCTCTTTATTAATTGCCAGAAAGGCTTTATGTGGAAATAAAATTTCGCCCCGTATTTCAAATTCATCAGGATAATTTTGTGCATTCAGCTTTAAAGGGATGCTTTTGATGGTTTTTACGTTGTTTGTAACATCATCGCCCTGAACACCGTCGCCTCGTGTAACAGCTTGTTGTAAAAAACCGTTTCGGTAACTTAATCCAATAGCTACACCATCGTATTTTAGTTCACATACATATTCAATTTTTTCTTCGGGTAAAGCTCTTTTTATGCGATTCTCAAAATCAACAATCTCTTCTTTCGAATACGAGTTGCTTAACGACATCATGGGGTATTTGTGCTTTACCTGTTGAAATTCTTTTGTAATATCGTTTCCAACACGTTGGGTAGGCGAATTGGGATCAGCAAATTCCGGATGATTATTTTCTAAATCTGAGAGTTCTTTTAAAAATTGGTCGTATTCAAAATCGCTAATTTCCGGCTCAGCTAATACATAATATTTATAATTGTGATAATGTAATTTTTCACGTAGGTTCTCTATTCTGGCTTTTATTTCTTCCTTATCCATTTTTAATAATTAATGCTGACGAACAAAAATACAAATGCTTTTGTTAAGTTCAAATTATTGTTATTAACACAATCTTTTAATAACTTAACAAAAATTTTAGTGTACTATGAGAAGACTTACAGTATTATTTCTATTAGCTTTTTTTATTACTTCGCACGCACAGGAGCCAGAGAAAGTTGAACTAATAGGCGACCGGCCCGATCAGACAGAATCTGCATATTTAATCCCGAAAGGGTATTTTCAGTTTGAAGATGGCTTTATTAGTGAAACAGAAAATACTGATATCAAGAATATATCCTTTTCATCCATGTTATTGCGTTATGGTTTGTTTGATCATTTGGAGTTACGGTTTGGAAGTGATTATATAAAAACGGTTCAACAAGGAATGGATGATATTTCGGGTTTTGCCCCGGTATTTATTGGTGCTAAAATTCATGTTCAGGAAGAAAAAGGATGGCTTCCGCAAATTGCTTTTTTGGGTCATATTACCTTATCGAATACAGGCTCTTCCAATTATCTGCAAACGATGCATAGTGCAAATATGATTCTCACCTTTAATCACACGCTAAATGAGTCTGTTTCTCTTGGGTATAGTCTGGGGGCCGATTTTCAAACCGAACATACGGTAGGCACTTATACTCTGGTTACAGGTTTCGCTTTGAGTGATAAAATAGGAGCCTTTTTGGAAGTTTATGGTGATTTTTCGAAAAACATGTATCCACAAAATAAAATAAACGGAGGAATAACTTATCTGGTTTTACCTCGTTTACAGTTGGATTTTGCAGGTGGATTTGGCCTGTCGCAATATGCTGCCAATAGTTATTTCTCATTTGGGTTTATCTATTTATTTAACCTGAAATAACCCGATTTTGTAAGTGTTGTTAATATTATTTAATTTCGGGAAATTAAGTTTAATTAGATGAGAAAGCATAAATTTTTATTTTTTATTTTGACTGTGTTTGTATTATCATGTGCCGATGATGATACTTTTATTACGGATATATCAGATTTTGATGATCTTAATTTAACAAAGGATTCTTATTGGAATGGTTCCGACGGAACAGGTTTCTTTATCGACGGAAATAAAATTTATCACAATACCTATTATCCCGACTGGGGTACATGGAGTGGTTTTGCTTATTCAAATCTTTTAAATACATATTATTATAATACAGAAAGCATGTATGCAGTGTATGCAGATGCCGAAAAAGAGAAATCAAAAAACTACGCAGTTGCTCATCAATTTGAAAAAATTGTTATTTCATTTAAAGATACTGTAAAAGGAGAGGAGCCACGCTCAATGCAAATAGCCAATTGTACGCATACGGCTTTGGCTATTAAATATGGATATGGTTCTGCAAAAAAGTTTGGTGGCCTCAGTGGTGACGATAAAGATTGGCTTAAAGTGACTATTACAGGGATTGGGCTGGTGGATCAGATTACAGGTCAACTGGATATTTTTTTAGCCGATTTCAGATACGATGATAATTCAAAAGATTATGTAATGGGGTGGTGGAAAAATGTGGATTTAACCGCTTTAGGAATTGTAAAAAGATTGGAATTCGAAATTGTATCGTCGGATGCCGGAACTCCTTTATATTTTTGTATGGATAACCTGAAAGGAAGAATTCATTATTAACTCATCCACTTATTAAGCAAATTAAGCAATCGTTCCTTATTTATGGGTTTGGATATGTAATCATCGCATCCTGCTTCAATACTTATTTTTTCGTCGTTTTGCATGGCATAAGCTGTTTGAATGATGATTGGAATTTTTGGTTTTAATTCTTTAATTTTCCTGGTAGCTTCTAAACCATTTATACCAGGCATTTTAATGTCCATTAAGATCAAATCGATTGTATTTTCTTTTTTACATATTTCGATGGCTTCATCGCCACTTTCTGCTCTTAATAGTTTAATTCCTTTGTTTTTAAGTAGCATTTCCAGGTAACGGAAATTACTTTCTTCATCTTCGGCAATTAAGATGGTTTTATTTTTCCACTTAAGTTCATCGTGTATAACATCTTTTCGAAATTGATCGGCTGTTTGGTTGGCTGATATATTTAAAGGTAATGTAAAATAAAATGTTGAACCGGCATTTACTTCGGAACTAACGCGTATGGTTCCGCCTAAACGTTCAACCAGGTTTTGTGTGATAGTTAATCCCAAACCGGTTCCGCGATATAATTTTGTATTGTCGGTTTCGATTTTATTAAAGCGTTGAAAAATTTCCTTTTGTTTGTCTTTTGGTATGCCGATTCCGGTATCTTTAACAAAAAACTCCACCAATGCAAGCTCATTAATAATTTTATAGCCAAACTCTACAAAGCCATTTTCGGTGTACTTAAAAGCATTATCTAAAAGGTTAGTAATTATTTGCTTAATGCGATAAGGGTCGGTGTTTAAAGTAAAATCCGGGTTATAGAATTCTCTATTTAGTTTAAGTTCAATGGCTTGCTTATTCAGTTTTTTTCTGGTTCCGCTAAACGTATCGAATAATTCACTAAATAATTCGTTAATCTTCGTTTCTTTAATAAATATGGTTAACTCATTGGCTTCAATTTTCGCTAAATCAATGATATCATCAATTAAATGCAGAAGCGTGTTGCAGTTATTGTTAATGTGCGATACCAATTCTTCTCGTTCATCGATATTAGTGTCCGAATCAACCAATAAATCGGAAAAGCCAATTATGGCGTTCATGGGTGTTCTTATTTCATGCGACATGTTGGCTAAAAAAGAAGATTTCAAACGATCGGATTCTTCTGCTTTTTCTTTTGCATTCTTCAGCGCAATCTCATTTTTATAGCGTTCGGTAATATCATGACAAATACCTACAATTCCCAATGGATTCCCATTCTCGTCATTAAATGGAACCTTTAATGTATCTAATAAAAATTTATCGCCATTGCTGTTTGTTTCCCACGATTCGGACCTGAATGTTTGCTTATTTTCAATAATATTATAATCTGTAGTATGAAAATAATCCGCTTTATCTTTCGAAAATATTTCGTAATCAGATTTACCAATTATTTGAGAATAGGTCATTTCGTTAAATTTGCAAAATGCTTCGTTACAACCTAAATAAATATTATTACGATCTTTATAAAAAATCAGGTCCGGAATTGAATTAATCATTGAATTCATCAACGATTTCTCGTGTGTCAGTTGTTTTTCGGTTTTTCTTCTTTCAGTTAGTTCCTTCTGGAGTTCTGATGTTTTTTCTGCAACTTTTTTTCGTAATGAATAGGACCAGATTAAAATGGATAAAATGATAAATAAGAAAGGAATCAGTATCCAGGCAATAATTCTTAAAACTTGCGATTGTATATCTTTTTGTTCATAGATTCCAAACCACTTTTCGTAAATTTTATCGTATTCGCCCGTTGATTTAATTATTTGTAAACCATCATTAATCTGTGCAAGTAAATCTTCTCTACCTTGCTTTACGCCAAAGCAAATTTCCTTTGGTTGAACCGATGCCCCAACTGGTTTTAAATTCGAAAGTTGATATTCCTTTATGGCAAACTGTCCTTGTAACTTATTAATTACTGCACAATCGTATTCACCAACAGAAAGTAAACGCAATGCGGTTTGATAATTTTTTACAGGGATAATGTACTTGGTTATTTGGTTAGAAACTAAATAATCATGCATAATATCACCTTTCACTACAATTACCTGCTTATTGCGAATATCATCAAACGAATTAATATCACTGTTTTTTCGAACAAATACCGCATGTGTTATATAAATATAGGGGGTGGAAAAATTAAATAATCTTTGCCGTTCTTCGGAAAAGGAAACAGCTGCAACACCATCAATTTGTCCACTCTCTAACTCAGTTCTTGCTGTATTCCATTCATCCAGTTCTATTTGGATATTTAACCCCATTGTTTTAGCAATTGCTTGCAGAATTTCCACACTAAATCCGGTAGGTTGTAATTCTTTATTTAATAGTTGATAAGGAGGGTAGTCGTAATTTCCTTTAAAGTAAATCGTATCACTTCTAAAATAATTAGCTGAGTAACAAGTTGAAATACTTATTGTTAAAACAATAAAAAGGAATATACATTTTCGAACTCTCATAGATCAAAATGATGTAAAATGGCTTATGCATTAAAGATATAAAAATCTTTTATTAATATACGTATCAGTAAATATAAAGTTTAGAATTGGTATGTCGAAAAATAGTTCATTTAAAAATTAGTAAAACCATTTGAATTTTTTATAAAAATATACCTTTGTGTTTTATTAATCTATTCTGATGAAATCAATAACATATATTCTAACTATTTTTATTCTGGCTGGTTTTGCATGCAATGTGCAACAGGAAAAGGAAACTAATTATACGTTTGAAAAAGAAGATTTAGCTTATGCCAGGGGATTTACAATTGAATCTGGTGAAAAAATTAAATTAATTACTGTTTTTAATCCATGGCAAGGAGCAAACTCAATAAAGTATAAGTATGCATTGATAGATAGAGATGCCGGGCCGGTTAAACTGGGAAAAGACTGGATTGTAATAAAAACTCCAGTAGAACGAGTGGTTTGTTTATCTACCACTCATATTGCCTTTTTAGATGTGATTAATGAAACAAGCACCATTGTAGGTATTTCTGGAATTAATTATGTAAATCATCCTGAACTTCAAAAAAGAATTGCTAACCAGGAAATTCCTGATGTTGGCTATGATAATAACCTTAATTATGAATTAATAGCCAGTTTAAAACCAGATTTGGTGATAACTTATGGGGTTGGTAGTCAGGTTGCAGGATATAATCAAAAATTAAACGATTTAGGAATTAAAACCATTATTAATGCCGAATACCTTGAGAATCATCCGCTTGGTAAGCTGGAGTGGATTAAGTTTATGGCAGCACTTTATCATAAAGATCAAGAAGCAAAGCAATACTTTGATAAAACGACGATTGAGTATAATGCCTTGATAAATTTAGCTGAGAATGTACATGAAAAACCCAGGGTATTATTTGGATTACCCTGGAAAGAAGCCTGGTATGTTCCGGGTGGAAATTCGTATTTAGCAACAATGGTTGAACATGCTGGCGGAAATTATCTTTGGAAACATAATGAGTCAAGAGAAAGTTTGCCTTTTAATATTGAAAGTATGTTTGCACAAGCTGCTGATGCTCAAATCTGGCTAAACATTGGAACGGTAAGTTCAAAAGATGATATTTTAAAAACCGACGATCGATTCAACGAATTCAAACCTTTTAATGAAAGTAAACTGTATAATAACAATAAATTAATAAACAAATTTGGCGGGAATGATTACTGGGAATCAGGCTTAACCAAACCCCACATTGTTTTAAAAGACATGATAAAAATATTCCATCCGGAATTACTTCCCGACCATGAGCTGGTTTATTATACAAGAATTGAATAAATAGTGCTTACTCCTTCTGTATTTTTTAGTTAAATTAGCGCAATTAAATTTAGAATTAAGATTTTGCTTACTAAAAAAAGATTGACATTTATTTGGGTGGTTTTATCAGTTTTGCTGATAACTTTATTCATTTTAGATGTTTTTATTGGTTCGGTTAACATACCAATTAAAGAGGTTATTAATGCCATATTCAATTTAGAATCGGGGCACCCTGAATATTTAACCATCGTTTTAAAATTCAGAGTTCCTAAGGCAATTACGGCTTTGTTTGCCGGATTTGCTTTATCGGTAAGCGGATTACAAATGCAAACCATTTTCCGGAACCCTTTAGCCGGGCCATTTGTTTTGGGTATTAGTGCAGGAGCAAGTCTGGGTGTTGCTATTCTTGTGATGGGCGTTTCAACATACACGGTTATTAGTCAGGTTGGTTTTATTGGAAACTGGCTTATTGTTATTTCAGCATGGTTAGGTTCCGGGCTAATATTGTCTTTAATTTTAGCCATATCACTACGAGTAAAGGATATAATGACCATCTTGATTCTTGGAATTATGTTTGGTAGTGCAACATCTGCTATTGTTAGCATTTTGCAGTATTTTAGTAATGAGTCTATGCTAAAAGCGTTTATCGTTTGGACTATGGGAAGTTTAGGTGGTGTTTCCATCGAACAGTTAAAAGTTTTAATTCCAAGCGTAATAATAGGGCTAGTAATTACTTTTCTATCTATTAAGTTGTTGAATGCTATGTTGGTTGGTGAAAACTATGCTAAAAGCATGGGGTTAAATGTACGCCTTTCAAGATTTCTGATTTTTTTTAGCACCAGTTTACTGGCCGGAACCATTACAGCATTTTGTGGTCCGATTGGTTTTATTGGAATAGCCGTTCCACATATTGCACGCATTGTTTTTAAAACCGCTAATCATAAAATATTATTGCCCGGATCGATGTTATTGGGAGGAATTGTTCTTGTGTTAAGCGATATTATATCGCAAATACCGGGAAAAGAAAACACCTTGCCTATAAATTCAATTACAGCATTGGTGGGTATTCCAATTGTAATTTGGGTTATTATAAAAAACGAAAAGTTATCAAGAGTTTCTTAAAACATGAAATATCCCGAGCATATCATAAAAATTAAAAATTTAGAAATAGGATATACCTTAAAAAGGAATCAGAAAAATATTCTATTTAATGATATTAATTTATCCGCAAATCCGGGAGAGTTGATAGCTTTAGTTGGTAAAAATGGTATAGGTAAAAGTACACTTTTACGAAATATTGCCGGACTACAAGAGCCGTTTTCTGGCGAAGTTTTATTTAAAAATCAACAGATAAAAGAATATAGCCGACATGAGTTTGCGCGTTTGGTAAGTTATGTTTCCACTGAAATTGTTCATGTAAATAACCTTAAGGTTTTTGATCTGGTAGCACTTGGCCGATTTCCGCATACCAACTGGATGGGAAAACTACAAACCGAAGACATTGTGCGATCGAATGATGCAATTGAAATGGTTGGCATGAAAGATTTTTTAAATAAAAATGTGAATGAAATAAGTGATGGTGAGCGCCAAAGAATTATGATTGCCAGAACACTGGCTCAAGATACAAAAGTAATTGTGCTGGATGAACCTACTGCATTTCTTGATTTACCAAACAAATATGAGATTGTTCATTTATTAAATAACTTATCAAAAACAGAAAATAAAACCGTTATTTTTTCAACGCACGATTTAAATATTGCCATACAGGAAGCCGATAAAATATGGTTAATGCTCGAAGATAAAATAATTGAAGGGGCACCGGAAGATTTAATTTTAAATGAGACCTTCAATAAACTTTTTGAAAAATCGAACCTAAACTTCGACAGATCAAAAGGTGATTTCAGGATGAAACGAAAGCATTCGGTTAAAATTGGACTTTTGGGCGAAGGAATTTATTATAACTGGACAAAAAAAGCGTTGGAACGCTTAGGTTATCTTGTTCAAAAAGGGGATGAGAGTATTTGGTTTGTGCAGCTACAAATTCGGAACGATAATTGTAAGTGGGTACTTCGAACAAAATCAGAACAGTTGGAGTTTAATTCAATTTATGATTTATCTTTACGTTTAAAGAATATTAACTAAACTAATAGCTTATGAAAGGTTTAAAAAAGGTAACATCTTATATTTTGATCACTTTTGTGCTTTTAATTACAATTATCTCATTGCTTGGAATATGGGATGTAATTTCGCTTGAAGATGTAATGCGGAAAATATTTACTTCCTTGTTTGTTATTTTTGTTGCTTCAGTAATTGTACTGTTTATTTTTTCGGTTTTAATCAAAGATAATGAGCATTAAGTAGTAAAATCTGAATAGAAAAAAGAAGAGCGCTAATTGCGCTCTTTTTCAATATCTGAGATTTTCTTTTTCCCCAGTTCAATATCCAATATATTTCGAACGGTTTCTATTCCAATTCGTTTTGCAATAATTTTCTTATTCTCATCAACTAAATAAAGAGTTGGGGTACTATAAATGTTGTAAAAGAATCTAAAATTTGTCAGGTTGTATGGATCCCATGCATTAATCCAATCATCAAAACCTTTTTCTTC
>CAYVEW010000122.1:0-9289 GCA_964450375.1 uncultured Bacteroidales bacterium | reverse complement strand
AACATCTCCGATGGATGATGATTGATCTTTTCTTTGCTTCGCTGATGCCCTAAACGCACTACTACCATGTTTTTATCCGGAATACAAATAATGTACTGCCCTAAAATCCCACGGGCATAATAAACCATGGTATTTTTATAATCGCTAATCCACCATTGGTATCCATAAAAATCAACCGCCTGGTTGTTTTCATCTTTCAGATATGTGGCGGGTGTGAGTGATTCTTTTAAATAGCTTTCTGAAATAATCTGCTTGTCATTCCAGCTTCCACCGTTTAAAACCAGTTGTCCGAATCGCGCAAAATCGCGGGCGTTGGAGTTAAAACAGCAAAATGCTTTTTCGTCACCATCTTTTGCATCCAGGCTCCATGTGGCGGCATGCTCGGCACCAAGTGGTTTCCATAATTTTTCCGAAGCATACTCGCTGAGTGTTTTACCGGTGGTTCGTTTAATAATGATACTTAACAGCTGCGGGTTGGCTGTGATGTATTCGAAATGTTCATCTACGGGTTTTATTCTTTTTGCCTTTAAAGCAAGTTGGTTCAGGTTTTTTCCGTAATAGGCTTTGGTGGTTACCGAAAAGGGATTCATGTAACTTTCGTTCCATTCCAGTCCGGAGCTCATGGTAAGCAAGCTTTTAATGGTAATATGCTTGCGTTGCTCGTCGTTTAACTCGGGCAGGTATTTTGATACCGGATCATTTACCGACTCAATTTTACCTTCGTCAATGGCAATACCAACTAAAAGGCTTACAATACTTTTTGCCATAGAAAAGGAGCTTGAATAGGAGCTTGCGGAGTAATTATCCCAATAACTTTCAAATACCATCTGGGTATCTTTTACTACCAGAAAGGCAACCGTTTGATATTGTGCCAATAACAAGGAGTCTTCCTGTGTTAATTGATAATTGTTGTATGTGTCGGCAGTTTTCCAGGCCTGGGAACTACCACTTGCAATTTCCCGATTATGGAAAATTTCATGATCTGTAATGCCTGCAGTAGTGTATCGTAAAGCATTTCGCAAATACGGATTGGGTTGAAATATCAATACCAGTAATACCAGAATGATTATAGCAGGCAGAAAAATTTTTAGTCGTTTTTTCATGGCGGTTAATTTATTTGTTGAGCCGGTCGGAGCCGGAAAGCTAAATCGCACTTACGCAGGCTGCGATAAACGGTTTAGATATTTGTTTAAAACCGATAATAAAGTTTTGGGCTTAACCGGTTTTATCAAGTAATCGCTCATTCCCGATGCCAGTCCTTTGTTTATTTCTGCCGGCATGGCATAGGCTGTTTGCGAAATAATCGGAATGTCTTCATTCATTTTTTTAATGATCCGGGTTGCTTCAAAACCATCCATCTCGGGCATTTTAATATCCATAATGATGATATCAATATCCTTATTTTCGGAAAACAGCTGCACAGCTTCCTTTCCGTTCCGGGCCTTTAAAATTCTGGCATGGGTAATTTTCAGCACTTCTTCGATGTAGATGATATTGGCGGGTTCGTCTTCCACTACCAGAATGGTTTTACCTTGCCAGTTGTAGTTTAAATCATCTTCCGAAACTTTGAGAAAATCGTCCGAATCGGAAACCTGATCGAATGGAAGTGTGAAGTAAAAGGTGGAACCAAAATTTAAAACCGATTCGACCCAGATTTTTCCTCCGAGCAACTCCACAATACTTTTCGAGATGGCCAGCCCTAAACCCGCTCCACGATACAGTCGTGTGGTATCTTCCAGTTTTGTAAACCGCTCGAAAACAGTATCTTTTTTATTCTGATCCATTCCAACGCCGGTATCCTTAACATAAAACAGGAGCTCCTTTTTGTTTTTTATTTCGTAGCCGAATTCAATAAATCCATCCTCGGTAAACTTCAAAGCATTATCAATTAAATTGGTAAACACCTGGTTTAATCTCAAGGGGTCGGTGTGGATGCTGATATTTTGCTCCAACACGTTGTCGTTTACCTTAATGTCTATTTGTTCTTTACTTTTTTGCTTTCTGATTTCCAGGTAAGATTTCTGAATGTCTTGTAAGCTTGAATTCAGATTAAAATCTTTTTTTATGATTTTTAGCTGTCCGGCTTCTATTTTCGATATATCGATGATATCATCAATAAGCTGTAAAAGATTATTACCGCTGTTATTGATGAGTTTTATAAAGTTTTCTTTTTCTTCGGGAGTTACTTCCGAGTCGGGCATGGTAAGTAATTCTGTAAATCCCAGGATGGCATTCATCGGTGTGCGTATTTCGTGCGACATGTTGGCTAAAAACGCCGATTTTAGGCGGTCGCTTTCTTCGGCTCGTTCTTTTTCTTTTTGTAATTTCAGCTCGGCATCGTCGCGTGCTTTTTCTCTGCTAACAATTTGTTCCAGCATATTATTGAAATCGTCGTACAGAATGCCAATTTCGTCGTTGCTTTTACGCTCCAGTTTGGTATTGTAGTTTCCTTCTTCCGAAATTTTTCGTGTTAATTTGGCTAAATCCAGAATGGGTTGCGAAATGGGTTTCTGAAACTGATTGGCCAAAAGAAATGCAAAAATAACCATTCCGGTAAATATTAAAACAATAATTAACAGGTAGTTATTAATTTTCTGATTTAACACCGTGGTGTCCAATTCAATAACAATAATCCCGTATTTGTAGTTGTTATATACAATAGGGTGGCTAATTAGCAAACTCTTTTTATTAAACTCCGATTTTGACTCAGTTAATTCGTCGGGGTTTTCGTATAAAGGGCGTAAAAGCAGTTTGTCCGTTTTTTTATACGACGCAAACAGAATTCCATTCCGGTCGTATAACACACCCGATTTTATTTCGGCAATGGTTGATAATTTGGATAATATATTTTCAGCGCCTTGGTTATCGTCGAATGTTAAAGGAGCAACAGAGTATTCGCCAATAAGTTTGGTATTCATTAAAGCATGTTGGTGCATTTCTTTTTTCAGGCCGTTTATATCGTTGTAACCTACAATGGTGAAACCAATAACCATAGTTAAAGTACTCACAATTAATATGGTACTTATTATTTTGTTTTTTATGGACAGTTTGTTATAAAAACTCATTGGTTTGCTTTTACCGGCTTAACAATTTTTGCCGAATTTAATAAATAAAAACTCATTTGTAAAGGCGATTTTAATACCGCTGTTTCATTTATTTCGAAATGCAACTTTTTTTCTTTTTCGTAAAAATTAATTAACACTCCTTTTTCTGCAAAATTTTCCGTTTCGCTTACAGTTAAAACAGGTAAACGTTCGGTAAGTACCAGGATATTCTGCAAATTTCTTTTTTCCGATTCCGCAATAAAAAGTAAATGAACATCTTTAATTTCATATAAATCGTTTATTTTACGGACTTCTACCTTTTTATTATTGATTTTTTGAATGGCATAAATCTGTTCCAGGTTTTTGTGCAAGGGCGTTTTGCCAATTACTCCTATCACAAAAGGTTTTGAAAGATTATCCATTTCGCATTCTTCGGGCCAGGTAATAAATCTCGAGAATTTTTCGAGATAAACTGCTTTCAAAACATAAATATTGGCTTGCGAATAAGTTCTTATGGAAAAAAGAACAAGAAATAACAGAAGAAAACCCGATGTTTTTATCAGCTTAGAAGAACGGTATGTTGGATTAATTCTGAGCATGCAGCTTTAGTCGTAATGCGTTAATTCAACATATTTATTATTTCTAATTCCCCAAATAACAATTTTAGGAGTGGGGTCGCCATATTCATCAAAGCTTATGGGTCCCGATGCACCCTCGTAATTAATGAGCTCACCTTTTAAGATGATATTTTTTGCAACATCAAATTCATCGACATTAATTATTACCGGATCGACTATTAAGTCCTGATTTCTTATATAGCCCGAGCCCGATACAGCGTTCAGATAATTGTTAAAAACAATGGGATTATCCGAATCGGCCATTTGCATGGCATATGCAATCAGATAAACCGCATCGTAGGCATGTTCAGAAAAGGTTGATGGGTTAAATCCGTATCGTTGGATGTAATTGTTTTTGTAAATAGTGTGATTGGGGTTGTTTTCGTTGGTGCTGGTGATTCCTACAACCGATTCGAGTATTTCCGGGATTCCGTTTTTAATCAGTTCATTCGGTAAGGCTCCATCGTTCAGAAAAATATGGGGTTTATTGATAAAATTCTGATATAAATTACTGTTATATATACTGTTAACTAGTGCGGCCACTTCCGACGAAAATGCGACAATGTAGATTACATCCGGTTCTTCATTGAGCAAGGCCGCCATTTCGGTTTCGAAGCTATAGGATGAAATATCAATTTCATCTCCGGGAAATGAAACACGGTTGGTGATGCTTCCTCCATATTCCATAAACATTCCGCCAATGATATCCGATAAACCGGCGCCAAACCGGTCGTTGCGATAAAGGATGGCAGCTTTTCTGCTTTCCAGGCTATCGAAGGCATGCTTTGCCGAAACACTGCCAAAAGTAAAATCCGAAGGGCAGGTACGCCAGATCAGGTTATTGTCTTGCAGAAAGGTTAATTCAGATGTGGTGGCAGCATAACTCATTAATAAAACATTATTTTCAATGCATTTTTCGGCCATCTCAACGGCTACTGACGAGAAAGTAGGCCCCACAATAATCTGAACACCCATTTCAATCAGCTCATCAACCACTTTGATTCCTTCACTGGGTGAACCGGCAGAATTTTTAAAAATAATTTCGATGGGATAATCTTCTCCAAGAAGGGTTAAACCTCCTTTTTGATTAATTTCTTCGCTGGCAAGTTTTGCCCCCATAAACATGCTTTCTACCTGCTCTCGTAGAACAGAAACATCTCCAACCACACCTATTTTAACCGATTGTTCGTATTCGGTTTTGTTGTAGTCCTCCGACAGTTTCTCGCAGCTTACCCAAAACACAACACTGCCGGCCATTATCAATAGAATTATATGTTTAATTACATGATTCATACTCTAAATGTATTGTGTAATTTTTAAAAAGTAAGTACGTCCTAATCCTGGGATATCATAATTCTTAAATCCCGGATAAGAATACTCTGTATCGAACAGATTTTTAATCTGTAAGCTAAATCTTGTTTTACTATTGCTTACAATTTCCAAATCTGTTGAAGAGATCATCAGGTCAAACAAAAAATATGGATTTAACTCATACCGGTTGATGTTATAATTAATCGGATCGTAAATAAAACTGTTTTGATCGCTGGCTATTCTGGAGCTTACATATTTTCCTTCCACATGTATGTTGGTATAATACCTGTTCAGATGTAAAGTATTACCGAATTTAAACAGGTGCGAAGGGTATAAGGCGGTTTTTAACCTGATTTCATCTAATAATGGATCGGTTTTTTCCAGGATACTGCGTTGGTATGAGTAATTTAAAAAGCTTGAGTTATTTGATATATTGATGTTAAGCTCGGCTTCTACTCCGGCTGAATAGATTTTCGACACATTTTTTGCGGTTATGTTGGAAACCTCGCCGTATGGAAGTAGATACTCAATCTTATCATCAATGTTGGTATAATACAAGTTTGTGTTAAAACTTACCGATTCTGATATTTTACCCATAATGGCCCATTCCAGGGTTTTTGCCCGTTCGGGTTTTAAATCCGGATTACCGACAATTCCTCCCGGTGCTATGTAATTCGAGTACAATTGCACCGATGAAGGTGCATTAAAGGATGTACCATACATTATTTTTGTGCTTAGCTGTTTGGCAATGCGATATACCGCTGCCAGCCTGTAGTTCAGCACATCGCCATAAATATTGTGGTAATCGAAGCGATATCCTGCAGTAATGGTTAAATCGTTTAAATAGTTCACCTTAAAAAATTTTGCAGGATTTAAAATCATCTGAATATAAATGCCAAAATTTGTAAAATTACGGATGCCTTCAGTTCCTCCCGGATTTAAGGTCCTGACTCCGGTATTGTTCACTGTGTAATATTTTTGATGATCGTGCTGGTCTAAGGTATAATCCACGCCAAATGAAAGATTGTTGATCTCGTCGAAAAGGTAGGTGGTGTTAAAACTCAGATCATAACCGGTATATCCGATATCTCGTTCAATCCAGGTGGTTGGATCGGAATCGTTATCCAGAATTTCATTTCGCATAGGTTTTCCTGTGGAATGCGCAAAAGAAAAATCAGTTTGGAATACATCCAGTAAAGTATTTGAGTAAGTGATACGCTCGTAGGAATTTAACAGGTTAATATGATTGTTGTTTGTTAAAGTTCCCCAATCAAGAAATTCGGCTGTTGCATTTATATTTTGCTGATTCATGTCAAAAACCAGCTTGCCAAAACTCTCTGATTCGTATTTTAGTTTTACAAAAACCGATAAAGGATTCAGTTCATTGTGTCTGGTGATGTTTTGTGAGTCATAAATTGTTTTACCCGGGATGTTTTTTGGTGTAAGGCTTGAGTAATCCAATTGAGAATAGGAGCTGGCAAAAACAATATCCAGTTTATTTTTGGTTCCACCCCATAAAGTGTTTATGCTAAAAGCCGAATTGTTATTTATTGCCCCCAGTGTGTTGGATATGTTGTTATCCAGTTTTTCTCCGGATTTTGTAATTATATTTATTACGCCTAAAAAAGCGTTTTTACCATAAATGGCCGAATTGGGACCACGAATAATTTCGATTTTATCTACCACATCAATGGGTATTAACGAAGGGTCCATGTAATTGTCGGAGTTGGATCGGAACGAAACGCTTTGCCCGTCAATCATTACTTTAATTAATCGCGACCAGCTTCGTAGCCCTCCATTTATTCCACGGGTGCCCAGGTTTGGCTGAAAATAATCGGTAATTACATCAAAACCTGCCACACTGTTTAAGGCTTCGGCTATACTGGTGTAGCCTCGTTGTTTTATCTGTGTTGCAGTAATTACCGAAACAATAGAAGGTGCTTCGGTAATATTCTGATGCTGACGAACTGCCGAAACAATTTCCACATCCATTAAATCTTCCAGCGACAATTCAAAAAGAGCTTGCGCATTAGTGGTGTCAATCTGCTGCGACTGCACAGATAAAGTACTTAAACAAATCGCTGCGAGTGCTATAAACGAATGTGAGAATCTTTTTAATAACATCATATGCTTTTACATAATCGAGAAGCGTAATTTATGAAAAAATACTTAAAACCTGAATTTTATGTTTAATTAAGTTTTAATCCTTCGGTGCAATTACAACACATTGGTATTTGTTTTCTGTTTTCAAGAACTCGCATCCTGAATTGATTAAAACTTAATGATTTCCACACCTGTAACGTATTTTTATTAGAAATGGTTCCAATCGTATGTTTGTTATATTTATCAAAACAGCATGGATTTATATGCCCTTCCCAGGTTATAAGTAAGGTGCTCCAGATTCTGAAACAGCGATTTTTTAATTTATTTTTTATTTTAAGTAGAGCGTTGTGCTGCACATATCGGGCAAATTTTTGGTTGGAAGGAATCAATTGGGAGTTTTCCGGATGACTAATCTGTGCCGACTTAAATTCTACACGATTCGCACCCAGTTTTTTACATAATGGTTTAACTTCACCAATCTCTTCTTCGTTATGTTTGAACACTAAAAACTGAATAACAATTTTTGGGTATCTTGTACGCTGTTGTCTCTTAATTTCTGCTACATTTTTTATTCCGTTTAAAACGGTCTCTAAGCTCCCGCCGATTCGGTATTTCTCGTAACTCTCTTGTGTGATGCCATCGAGCGAAATAATTATTTTTTTTAAACCGGAATGGATAACTTTTTCAGCGTTTTCTTTACTTAGGAAATGCCCGTTGGTGGAAAGGCTTGTGTATATTCCCCGGTCATCTGCATAACGAATCATTTTATACAGTTCGGGATGTAAAAAAGGTTCTCCCTGAAAATAAAGCATCTGATAAATGACAAACGGTTTGACATCGTCGATGATTTTTTGATAAACATCAAAAGCCATTTTGCCTTTTTTTATATGCGATGTTTTATTTCCTGTCGGGCATTCGGGGCAACTCAGGTTACATAAGTTTGTTGGCTCGGTGGTTAAACTGTACGGATTACCCCAAACCACCACTTTCCTGAATAGTATAGAAACAGAATAGCCAACAAAAATGAGTAAAAAGTTGTATGCTTTTCTCAGATTAACATATTTAAGAATAGTAAACATTTCTTAAGATAAAGGACTTATTACAATATCGTGTAAACTAAAAAAAGGGCTGTTTGTAAAGCCCTTTGGTATTAATTGGATTCAAGAATCTGAAATAACTCGTCCAGTTTTGGAGTCAGAATAATTTCTGTTCTTCTGTTTTTCTTTCGTGCATCCGGAGCTTTTGAGTCAATAACCGGTTGGTATTTACTTCGTCCGGAAGCAATAATCCGGCTGCCTTCAATCCTGGAGTTTTCCATTAAAATACGAACAATGGCAGTGGCTCTTTTTACACTTAAATCCCAGTTGTCCTGAATGCTTGTGCTCGAAATGTAAGGCACATCATCGGTATGCCCTTCCACCATGATATTAATATCCGGATTTACAGCCAACACTTCGGCGAGTTTTTTAATGGCACTTACTCCTTTAGGATCAACCACGGTGCTTCCCGATTTAAACAATAACTGCTCTTCGAGCGAAACATAAACTTTACCATTTTTCATTTCCACGGCCAAACCCATATCGGTAAATCCGAGCAGCGCTTTCGAAACTTTATCTTTTAAAGCAGTTACCACCGAATCTTTTTTATTTAAAATGCTTTCTAATTCTACCAAACGGGCATTTTTCTCATCTAACTCTTTTCGGAATTGTTCCAGCTTATATTGATCCGCTCTTAAATTATCTTCCAGTTGCCTTAACTGATCTTCTTTCTCAATCATTCCCGATTGGGTATTCTGAAGTTCTTGCAGTAAACGCTTTGTTTCGTTAACATTCCCGCTCAACAACTGCTCTTGTGCTTGTTGCAAATCATTATACTGTCTGTTGAGTTTATCATATTTCATACTTACCGACCTGTATTTGGTTTCGCGCTCCAGACTATCGGTTTGCATACTTTCCATTCGCTTGCTTAAAACATCAATTTTCGACTTAAGTTCGGTATTTTCTATATTCAGGTTTTTATTTTCGCTTTTGATCAACTCTAATTCTTCTTCACACTTATTGCTTTTTAGCTGAAGCTCGTCGAATTGTTTTGTCGGAACACAATGTGTGAATAGTACTGCAATGATTATCAGTAAAATGGGGAATGTTAATTTTGATTGCATATCAACTTTTTTAGTAAGTAATTGTTAAATATATAAAAATAAGCAGAAAATAA
>CAYVEW010000121.1:0-9405 GCA_964450375.1 uncultured Bacteroidales bacterium | reverse complement strand
TTTTTAGTTAATACAAAAATAGATAAAAAACAGTTTATTGAAAGAGATTTTGGGGATACATTCAAAAATCAGACCTTTTTTAATTACGATTTAATTTAAACAGATAATAAAAATGATTAGAAAAAGACTGCTATACTTCATGACTTTTGCCTTAATTACAGGCTCATGTGTTCAAAAGGATCAATTTGATATCGACACTTCTGATATTGATGTAAATATTGAGATTCAACGATTAGATAAAGATTTGTTTGAGCTGGATCCTGCTAAAATTGATGAGGAAACAGAATATCTCGTTAATAAATATGGTGAGTTTTTTGAATTATATAACGGGCGGATTATTAACCTTGGGAGTCCGTATGCAAAGGAATTTACGGAACTGCTAACAGGTTTTATAACCGATTATACAATGAATAAAGTATACCAGGAAACAAAACAGGTTTTTTCTGATCTGGGACCTATTGAACAGGATATAGAAGATGGCTTTAAACATTATAAATACTATTTCCCCGAAAAACTGATTCCTGCGGTTTATTCTTATATTGGGGGATTCAATCAATCCATTGTAGTGGCCGATAGTATTATCGGCATCGGTCTGGATAAGTACTTAGGTGTAGATTGCGAATTTTATAAGCGCTTACAAACTCCAAATTATTTAAAGCGAAATATGCGTCCGGAGCTGATTCCGATTGATGTTATTAAATCGTGGGCATTAACCGAGTTTGTTTACAACGATTCAATGGATAATCTGGTAAGCAATATGATTTATCATGGAAAGATACAATACTTATTGGATGCTGTTTATCCTAATAAACCAGATACCCTAAAATTTGGTTTTACCGGTGAGCAAATGCGATGGTGCATTGCAAACGAAAAGCAAATGTGGAATTATTTAATTGAAGAGAAACTATTGTTTTCGACCGATTATATGTTAATTAATAAACATATTAATCCGGCGCCATTTACATCAGGATACCCTAACGAATCGCCCGGTAGAGCATCCGTTTGGTTAGGCTGGAAAATTGTGCAAAAATACATGCAGCGAAACAATGATTTAAGCGTTCGCGATTTAATGTTTAACAATAATTACCAGGAGATTCTATCGTCATCCAGATACGAACCATAGCTTTTTATGCAGATTAAAATAGTATAAACCGGATCTAGTAGGTCCGGTTTTTATTTTGTTTAAGATTTAATTCTTTGTAAATTAAGCTTTTTGTAAAAAGGTTGAACAAAATATTTTGTCAACTGTTTCTATATAAAATCTTAACAAACTGATACATGTAGTTATCTAAATTTGTTAATTTTAGATTACTTTTTAATAAATTAATCAATCAAAATATAAACCATTATGAAATCAGACATTGAAATTGCTCAAGGCTCTAAAATTCAACCTATTGTAAATATTGCAAAACAACTCGGTATTGCCGAAGATGATTTGGAATTATACGGAAAATACAAGGCGAAAATCCCATTAAAGTATATTAATGAAGAGAAAGCAGAAAAAGGACGATTGATTTTGGTGACAGCTATTACCCCAACCCCTGCAGGAGAAGGTAAAACAACCACTTCGATCGGTTTAGCACAGGCACTGAACAAAATTGGAAAGAAAACAACAGTAGTTTTAAGAGAACCTTCACTTGGGCCTGTTTTTGGTATTAAAGGGGGTGCTGCCGGTGGCGGATATTCTCAGGTAATTCCAATGGAAGACATCAACCTGCATTTTACAGGTGATTTATCAGCTGTTGAAAAAGCACATAATTTATTGGCTGCTTTAATTGATAATAACATACAGGCAAAAGAAGGTAATTTAGGACTCGACCCTCGTACCATTGAGTGGAAACGTGTGATGGATATGAATGAGCGCGCTTTACGCGATATTGTAATTGGTTTGGGTGGCCCGAAACAGGGTGTTCCGCGCGAAACGGGATTTAATATTACAGCAGCTTCTGAAGTAATGGCAACTTTATGTATGGCTTCTGATTTACAGGATTTAAAAAAGAGATTGGGAAATATTTTTATTGGATATACTTACGATGGTAAAGCTATTTTTGCGCGTGATTTGAAAGCAGAAGGCGCAATGACTGTTTTACTGAAAGATGCTATAAAGCCAAATCTGGTTCAAACGCTGGAAGGAACACCGGCCATAATACACGGGGGACCCTTTGCAAACATTGCACAAGGAACCAATACAATTATTGCAACTAAAACAGGACTGTCGCTGAGCGACTATGTTGTAACCGAAGCGGGTTTTGCCAGTGAGCTTGGTGCCGAGAAGTTTTTCAACATTAAATCGCAAAATGGAGGATTAAAACCTAATGCCGTAGTTATTGTTGCAACAATAAGAGCGTTAAAATATCATGGAGGTCAGAAGCTTGCCGATCTTACCAACGAAAATCTGGATGCTTTAGAAAAAGGTTTTGAAAATCTCGATAAGCATATCGAAAATATGCAATACTATAATTTCCGCCCTGTAGTGGCAATTAATAAGTTTGCTACCGATACAGATGCAGAAATTGATTTACTGAAAAAACATTGCGAAACATTAGGTGTTACCGTTGCCATTAACGATGCATGGGCAAAAGGTGGCGATGGTGCAATTGAACTGGCAGAAAAGGTAGTAAAAGCAGTTTCTGATTGCCCTACTTGTTTTAGGCCATTATACGATTTAGATTGGAGTTTCGAAGATAAAATTCACGCTATTGCAACCAAAATGTATGGTGCTAAAGGTGTTGAATATACGGTAAAAGCAAAATCGCAAATCGATAAAATTACAGCACTGGGAATGGGAAATTTAGCCGTATGTATAGCTAAAACCCAGAAATCCTTGTCGGACGATGCACACAAAAAAGGCCGCCCGAGAGATTTTACTGTTAAAATAAGAGAAGTAGAATTATCATCCGGAGCAGGGTTTATTGTTCCGATTGCTGGAACCATGATGAGAATGCCGGGATTACCAAGTAAACCATCGGCAGAGAAAATTGATATAGACGAAAATGGAGTTATAACTGGTTTGTTTTAGATAGTAGATAATAGTAATTTTGTTTTAAGTCCGTGCTCAATTTAGAGCACGGACTTTTATTTTTCTTATCTTTGTTAGTCTAATAACTGTCAGTTTATGAAAGTTTTTAAGGAGTTTAAAGAATTTGCGGTAAAAGGTAATATGATCGATATGGCAGTAGGAATTATCATCGGAACTGCTTTTGGGAGAATCATAACATCTTTGGTTGAAGATATTATTATGCCGCCATTCGGTTATCTGCTTGGAAAATTTAACTTCGCTACCCTAAATGTAGTCCTAAAAGAAGCAAGCTATGACGATTCAGGAAAACTTATACACGAAGCAATTACTTTGAATTATGGAAATTTTATTCAGGTGCTTTTAAACTTTGTTATTATTGCAATAACCATCTTTTTCTTTATTAAACTGGTAAACGTGGTTCGGAAAAAAGCGAACGACCCCGAAAATAAAACGGTTCCAACTCCAAAAGATATTGAGCTTCTTTCAGAAATACGGGATATCTTAAAAAAACAATCTTCGCAAAATGAATAAGAAAAATGTTCTGCTAATAATTGCTTTGTTTTTTGTTGTTTGGGGATGTAAATCACCAGATCAAAACATATCTAAAAAAGTTCGGACTGTGGTGGATTCCATAGGGTTTGCAAAATACGACTGGCAAATGGATAGTATTCTGAACCGGATGAATGCCAGTCATTTTGTATCGGAAAAATGGCGTGTGGCCATAACGCCTCACGACGATTATGCTTATGTTGGCAATTTATACCCAAAAGTTTTGAATGGTATACAGGCCAAAACGGTTATATTATTTGGTGTTGCCCACAAAGCAAGAAATTTTGAGCTGGAAGATCGGTTAATTTTTGATCCATTCAACAGCTGGTCGGCGCCCTATGGTGCAGTTAAGGTTTCGGGTATAAGAGATAAACTGATTAAAAATCTGCACGATAGCCTTATGGTGATCCATGCCGAAATGCACAGCATAGAACACTCGCTGGAAGCTTTAATTCCTTTTTTACAGGCTAACAATAAGGATGTAGAGATAATTCCCATTTTGATCCCTTATATGTCGTATGATAGAATGGAAGCGATTGCTGATGAATTTGCAACAAAGCTTTCAGAAATAATGATTAACGAAAATTTAAGCTGGGGGAAAGATCTTTCAATTCTGATTACAACAGATGCAGTTCATTATGGCGATGAAGACTGGGGTGGCAGTAATTATGCACCTTTTGGAACAGACAGTGTCGGCCTGGCAAATGCCAGAAATCACGAAATGGAAATCATAACAAATTGTTTGCTTGGTGATATCAATCCGGAAAAGATTAAAAAGTTTTTAAACTATACGGTAAAAGAAGAAAACTATAAAGAATACAAATGGACCTGGTGTGGCCGTTATTCGGTTCCTTTCGGTTTGTTAACAGCTTATTATTTAAGCCAAAATCTGGAATTAAGTGCTTTAAATGGTGAGTTTATCGGTTATTCCACCAGTATTGATCATGAGAAACTAAAAGTTGACGATTTAAATATGGGAACCACTGCTCCGGCCAATAATCATCATTTTGTGGGGTATGCAGCCATAGGATATAAATAATACAATGAATATAAGTAATTCTATTGTTAAAAAACTTGTAATTTACTTTTTGCTGCTAAACATTTTTACAGTAATTGTTGTTGGCTCATACTCATATTATCGTGCGAAAGATGCTTTGGTTGAAAGAACTTTTGATCAGCTTACATCACTTAGAATTGAGAAAAAAAACAGGATTGAACGTTTTTTTAATGATCGGATTTTAGATGTAAACCTGGTCTCAAAATCAGCAGATGTAAAAAATATTCTTACATTACTTCATGAGGAAAATCGTAATCTTAATGAAAATACAACAAGTGATATTTATGCTGAGTATGATAAATTTCTGAGGAAACATTTTCTGTCTGGTAATTACTACAAACAGTTTTATGTTGTCAATTCTGATGGTTTTACAGTATCCATTAGTGCTTCCGAAAAGGATTCTACCTTGCAAACTTATAGTTCTGTCGATAAACTTTTAATATTGAATCTTTGGGATAAAATATTTGATAAACCCGAAATTATTATTGATGATTATAAATTGGATACCATCACTAACTTGCCTGCAATTTTTATAGGAGCCCCGGTTACAGATAAACAAGCAAACACGATTGGTATAGTGGCTATCGAAATTGATATTGATGCCATTAATTCAATTATGTTCGAAAACAACCCCCATAATGGATTAGGCAAATCGGGTGAATCGTACTTGGTTGGCAGCGATTATTTAATGCGAAGTACTTCACGTTTTCAGAATAATTCTGTTTTTAAAACGAGTGTAAATACAAAATGTGTAAGAGAAGCTCTTAATGGAAATACGGGAACGAATGTAATTCAAGATTATCGTGGAATTACAGTCTTAAGCTCATTTAGTAAAGTAGATATTCCCGGTTTAGATTGGGCTATTTTAGCAGAGATTGATGAAAAAGAAGCTATGGTTCCAATTGATTCCATCCGTAACAATATATTATACCTGAGTGTATTAATATCTTTATTACTTTTTGCATTTGTTTATATTATTGCTCGTAGGATAAGCCTGCCAATTATCAAGTTAAAAGAAGCAGCAAATCATATTACCAGGGGCGATTATGATGTGTTTGTTGAGGATATCATAAGCAGCGATGAAATTGGAAGCTTAATTGATGCTTTTAACGAAATGTCGTTGAAAATTAAGGAGCAAACAGAAAATTTAAAGTTAGAACGTTCAATGCGTTTGAGTTCAATGATCGATGGCCAGGAATTAGAGCGTCAAAGATTATCGCGGGAGTTGCACGATGGATTGGGGCAATCAATACTTGCAATAAAAATGCATTTAGAGCGAATGACCAATGCATCACCCGAGAAATCGGAACAAATAATGGCCGAAGTACAGGATTTATTTACCAATACAATTAGTGAAGTGCGAAGCATATCGAACAACCTGATGCCTGCCGTTTTAAATGAGTTCGGTTTGGTTGATGCTCTCAAAAATTTATTTAGAGAAGTAAACTTAAATACAGGAATACATATTGAATTTGATTATAAAGAATTTGAGTTAGAAATTGAAGATAAGATTAATACATATTTGTATAGAATTTGTCAGGAAGCTTTAAATAATATTATTAAACACTCAGAAGCTAAATCGGCTGAAATTCATATAAAATCAAATGATAACAATGTTTATTTACGGATTCGAGATGACGGAAAGGGATTTAATTACGATGAAGAAAGAAAGCTCTGTGGAAATGGAATTTCAAATATGAAAGAAAGAGTTCATTTGTTAAATGGAAATATTGAGATAAATTCACAACATGAAAAGGGAACCATAATAAATTTAAATATTCCTTTAAAATTTGATTAGATGGGTAAGATTAAAATAATATTAGTTGATGATCATCAAATGTTTAGAGATGGTGTGAGATCTGTATTAAGCGATGAAGAGAATATAGATATAGTTGGAGAAGTAGGAGCAGCCGAAGATTTATATGAGCTTTTAATATTACAAAAACCCGATTTAATAATCACAGATATTTCCTTGCCCGGTATTTCAGGAATTGAAATTGCGAAATATGTTTCTAAAAATTACCCAGAAGTTAAAATATTAATATTATCAATGCACTCAAACGAAGAGTTCATTACAAAGGCGCTTAATGCAGGAGCTAATGGATACTTGCCAAAAGATACCAGTATGACTGAATTACTTGAAGCAATTAATGCAATTTATAAAGGAGATAATTATTTTAACAAGAATATTTCTGATACCATTCTAAAATCAATTATAAACAAGTCAAAAAACGAAAGTTCTGAGCAAGAAGCTTTAACTAAAAGAGAAAAAGAAGTTATTACATTAGTTGTTGATGGACTAACAAATAAAGAAATTGCTGAAAAATTATTTATAAGTATCCGAACCGTTGATTCGCATAAAAATAACATTATGCAAAAACTAAACTTAAAGTCTTCAGTGGAGCTTGTTAAATATGCAATAAAGAATAACTTAGCAAAAATTGATTGAAATATTTCTAGGTAATTTACCTACATAAATCAGAAAAATCCCTAAAAAAAATTCCGTTTTATTACCGATTGTATTGTTAATTCTGTAACAATAGTTTTGTTGCATGAGCTATTATTTTAATAATAGAGTTAACAAAATTTCCAATAAAATTAAGGCCAACCGCTTTAATTCTAAATCTTTATCCTTTAATCAAAATTAGATTTATTATGAATCAAAAAACGAAATTTTTTTGCGTCCTTATTGCAATGTCTCTTTTTACGGGCAGTTTATTTGCACAAGAAGAAAAAGCATCAGAAAGCTCGTCATGGAATGTAGGAGCCGATCTTGTTAGCCGTTACATTTGGCGTGGTGTAAACTTAGGTGGATCATCTCCCAGTATTCAACCTTATGTTGAGTTCGGTTTTGGATCTGAAGATCATGCCTTTGCCATTGGAGCATGGGGAGCTTACTCAGTAAGCGGAGCTCAAACAGGTCAGGAAGCTGACTTATACTTGACTTATACTCTAAAAGAAATGTTCTCATTAACTTTTACCGACTACTTTTTCCCAGATGAAACTGTTGCCAGAAATAAGTATTTCAATTACAATATGGATTGGGATAAAATAAACAGTGGTGAGGTGGCTCAAACTGGCCATGTGGTTGAAGCTGCTATAAGTTTTAATGGGACAGAAAAAATTCCTGTTAGTTTAATGTTTGCAATGAATATCTGGGGTGCTGATTCGAGAAAATACAAAGAAGATGCAGGAGTTATGGTTCCTCAGGACAAGATTGTGATGTCTAAATACCTGGAGTTAGGATATGCAGCTAATGTTAAAGGTATTGGTGTAAATGTTTTTGCAGGCATGGCACTTGATAACCCTGATACTGATAAAGGCGAACCCGAAGGATTCTACGGGCAACGTGCAGCAGGTATAATTAATCTGGGTTTTTCACTTTCAAAGGAAATTCAAATTACAGAAAATTATTCATTGCCGGTTTTTGGCTCGTTCATTACGAATCCAGAAGCTCAAAATATCTTTATGGTATTCGGAATATCTTTTTAAAATATAAAATAATATTAACTAAATCTTACAGATTATGTTCGACAGTGGATCAACAACGTTTATGATTTTATGCACAAGCCTGGTTATGCTAATGACCCCGGGTTTGGCGTTCTTTTATGGCGGTTTGGCTGGTAAAAGAAATATTCTTGGTATAATGGTGCAAACATTTGTATCATTAGGTATTACAACCATTTTATGGGTAACAGTTGGTTATTCTTTATGCTTTAGCGGTGGCGAAGGTGGAATTATTGGAAACCTTGATCTGGCTTTTCTTAATGGAATAGCTTTCGATCAGGCTTTTGATAATGGGAAATATCCGGTGTATATTTTTGTGGCTTACCAGATGATGTTCGCAATTATCACTCCAGCGCTTATTACCGGGGCTTTTATTAACCGTGTAACTTTTAAAGCGTATCTAATTTTCTTGGTATTATGGCAGATTTTTGTTTATTATCCTTTCGTACATATGATATGGGGCGGCGGATTACTTGCTGAGTGGGGTGTATTAGACTTTGCCGGAGGTATTGTGGTTCATGCAACAGCAGGATTTGCAGCGTTGGCATCAGTATTTTATGTGGGTAAGCGCCGTGATACTAATTCTCCTCCTAACAGCATTCCTTTGGTGGCAATCGGAACAGGTTTGCTATGGTTCGGTTGGTACGGTTTTAATGCAGGTAGCGAATTAGATGTTGATGCAATTTCTACACTTGCATTCCTTAATACCGATGTGGCTGCTTCATTTGCTGCAATTACCTGGTTAATTATTGAATGGGTTAAAGAAGGACAACCTAAATTTGTTGGTTTATTAACTGGTGCGGTTGCCGGTTTAGCTACGATTACTCCGGCTGCAGGATTCGTTCCATTGTGGGCTGCTATGTTAATTGGAATTGCTGCTGGCGCTGTTTGCTTTTTAGCAGTACAAATGAAAAACAAGTTAGGCTGGGATGATGCTCTGGATGTATGGGGTGTTCACGGTATAGGTGGTACACTGGGAACCATACTTTTAGGAGTATTTGCTTATTCGCATATCAACGGGCAAAGTGGATTACTTGAAGGTAATGTAAGTTTCTTTGTAAAAGAAGTAGTTGCCGTATCTATTGCTGCTGTTTATGCCTTTGTTTTTACTTATCTGATGTTAGTGCTTATTAATTTAATATCGCCGGTTAAAGCTACTGAACAGGAAGAAGAAATTGGAATTGACCAGGCTTTACATGGAGAAAGAGCATACGACGAAGGTGCATTATAATTTCGCCTAGAGGCTTTTTATCGAAAAATTTTATTTTGCAAT
>CAYVEW010000120.1:0-9768 GCA_964450375.1 uncultured Bacteroidales bacterium | reverse complement strand
TATGGTTTCATTCCATTTTGAGTAAAATCACATTCTCCTTCTAAACTCCGAACAGGAAATGGCTGTAGCAACCGAAATATTCAACGATTCGGAACTTGCCGAATTCAACGGATAACCAGGAATAAACAATTTTCTGTTTATATAAGGTGCCCACTTGTTAGAGATGCCATGCGATTCACTACCCATCATTAAAAAACCATTGTGCGATAATTCTTGCTCATAAATGTTGTCTCCGTCAAGAAAAGTTCCATAGATATTAAAATCTTTCGCCTGAGAAAATTCACTAAGAAGCTCTTTAAAATCTTTATAATGTACTTTTACTCTAAAAATTGCTCCCATGGTCGATTGTACAACTTTCGGATTATATAAATCCACACTTTCCGGAGTGCAGAAAATATTTTTTATTCCAAACCAGTCGGCAATTCTAATGATGGTGCCCAAATTTCCCGGGTCGTTAATATCGTCAAGCAAAATGCTAAGTTCGTTCAATAAGTCAGGTCTTGAATAAGAATAATCGGGCTGTGAAACTATTGCAAAAACCTGATTAGGAGTAGATAATGAGCTTATCTTTATTAATTCATCAGGAGATATTTCTTCAAAATGCAAATTTGTAAAAGATTGATTCGTATTTTTTAGAATCCATTCGGGTGTAGCAAACAATTCTTCGATTGTAAAATCAGATTTTAGCAGTTCATCCACTAATTTTTCTCCTTCAACAAAAAAACACTTGTGTTGATCACGGTATTTCTTTTTTTTAATGGAATTAATGAATTTAATTTTATTTTTGCTTAGCATTATAAACGTGTTTGAACTTGTTTTTTCGTAATTCGGAATGTAAATATATAAATAAGCCTTGAAAAAATTCAGAAAATTAAAGAATACAAAAATACTACAGTTTGGTTTAATGGCCCTATTGTTGTCTTTTCTGTTTTTTTCATGTAACCCGGTTAAATATGTTCCCGAGAACGAGTATCTTCTGGATCGGTATCGTGTAAAAGTTTCCGATGGTAAGGTTAAAAAGGAAGACCTAAAAGATTTTATCAGGCAAAAACCAAATAAACGCATTCTGGGTATCCGATTTCACCTGGGCTTGTATAACTTATCAAGTAAAAATAAAGAAAAAGGAATTAGCAATTGGCTAAGAACCATTGGTGAAGAGCCTGTTGTCTTCGATGAATTCCTGGCCGAAAAATCGCGACAGCAGTTAAAATCCTACCTAAACAATAAAGGGTATTATAATTCGGTAGTTAAAGACACCATTCAGTACCGAAGAAAACGAGCTCGTGTATTATATAAAGTCGAAGTAAACGAACCCTTTACCATTCGTGATTTGTCATACCAGTGTAATGATTCACTTATTGCACCAATTATTTTACCTGATACCATCAATTCATTAATTAGCCTGGGAGATAATTTTGATCTGGATTTATTACAAGACGAAAGAACAAGAATTGAAACCAGGCTCAAAAATAAGGGTTATTATAGGTTTAGTAAAGATTTTATTAGCTTCCAGGCAGATAGTTCTGCGCGCAATAAGGATGTGGCATTGAACCTTTTAGTGAAGAAATACCCCGAAAGAACCAATGAAAATGAAGTTGAGCTAAAAAACCATAAAAAGTTTAAGATCCGAAATGTGTATGTTTTTACCAATTTCGATCAAAAAGAAGCTTTTAATCAGGGAGAATTTTATTATAATAATGTAGATACAGTGCTTATCGATGGAATTTATTTTATTTCAAAAGGTGAAGATAAATTAAGTAAACGTGTTATTTTTCAGTCGAATTTTATCGAACCCGGAAGTTTTTATTCACTCGAAAATGCGAATAAAACATACAAACATCTCAACTCACTTCGATTATTTAAAATTATTAATATCCAGTTTAATGAAGTAAGAAATTCCGCAGAAGATTCTTTAAATATAGCTTACCTGGATTGTAATATCCAGCTTACAAAGTATTATTTACAATCGTATACGGTCGAATTGCAGGGAACAAACTCATATGGTAATATTGGTGTTGGTGGAAATCTCTTGTATCAGCACAGAAGTTTATTTGGAGGAGCAGAAGTTACCGATTTCAGAATCAACGGATCTATTGAAACCATTGACGAGAAAAGTACGGTAGGAAATAATTATACCACTGAGCTAGGTACTGATATCACTGTAAGTATCCCGCAATTTTTATTGCCTGTTTTTAAAGCCGAACGATTTAGTAAAAAATACAGCCCTAAAACCAATATCTCTATAGGTTATAATTTTCAGGATCGAATCGAATATCGCCGGTCAATAGCCAATCTTGCATATGGTTATAATTGGGATGGAAACAGATTTTTAAAACATTATGTTCGTTTGGTTGAACTCAATGCGGTAAGTTTACCTTATGCATCACCACGGTTTAAAAATTATATTGATTCTACTTACCTGAAAAGTAGTTACGATAATCACCTGGTTTCGGTAACAAGCTATTCTTTGGTTTTTAATAATCAGGATATTAAAAAGCATAGAGATTTCTATTTTTTTAGAATGAATTCGGAATTTTCAGGGAATATTTTATCGGCGTACAGTGAACTAACCGATGCTAAAACAGTAGATGGAAGTTATCAGGTTTTCGGAATACCCTTCTCACAGTATTTTAAAGTAGATGTTGATTTTCGGTACTACGATATTGTCGATAAAACAAGTACCATTGCCTATCGACTTTTTGCCGGTATTGGAATTCCTTACGGAAATTCAAGCGCATTACCATTCGAGAAAATGTACTTTTCGGGCGGTGCCAATAGTATACGGGCATGGAACGTTCGCGATCTGGGACCCGGTTCTTATTCAGGAGGTTCTTTAACACGCTTCCCAAATCAAACCGGCGATATTAAGCTGGAAGCTAACCTGGAATACCGCTTTAAACTATTTTGGGTACTCGAAGGAGCCTTTTTTATCGATGCTGGTAATGTGTGGAGCTTACAGTCCGACGAATTCGAAGGTGGTTTATTCCGAAAAGAAGAGTTCTATAAAGAATTTGCAATTGGTTCCGGATTTGGTACCCGATTCGATTTTTCATTCTTTATTTTTCGTATCGATTTGGGGGTTAAACTGCGCGACCCTGCTTTGCCCGACGGACAGCGATGGATTATTGGAACCCGAAGCTTAAACTGGTCCGATGATTTTACTATTAATATCGGTATTGGATATCCTTTCTAATAAATTCTCAAATAGCTGTAACAATAATTCTATCATTACTATTTTGATGTCTTAATTCTATTAAAACAGTTGAACCTTTAATAATATAATTGTTAAATTTGTATACGTTCAACCAAAAAATCTTATAGCTATGTCATACAATAAAATACTTAAATTATTAGGAGATGAGGCAGATTATCTATTAAATCATAAGTCAGATACAGTTAGTAAAGACCTACTGCATTTGCCGGGCCCATCGTATATCGACGAAATTTTCACACAAACCAATCGTAACCCACAGGTAATTGGTTCTATGCAACAAATGGCTAATCATGGCCGTTTAGCTGGTACAGGTTATTTTTCGGTTCTTCCTGTCGATCAGGGAATCGAGCACACTGCTGGAGCATCTTTTGCCCCAAATCCACAGTATTTCGATCCCGAAAATATTGTTAAATTAGCTATTGAAGGCGGTTGTAATGCGGTAGCTTCTACCTTTGGCGTATTAGCATCTGTTTCAAGAAAATATGCACATAAAATTCCATTTATTGTAAAGTTAAATCATAACGAACTGATGACCTATCCGAATAAATTCGATCAGATTATGTTTGGTACGGTTGAAGAAGCATGGAATTTGGGTGCTAAAGCAGTAGGTGCAACAATTTATTTCGGTTCTGAAGAATCGAACCGCCAGATTGTTGAAGTAGCAGAAGCTTTTGAAAGAGCACACGAATTAGGTATGGTAACGGTTCTTTGGTGTTATAATCGTAACTCAAGTTTCAAAAAAGATGGAGTGGATTATCATACTGCAGCTGATTTAACCGGACAGGCAAATCACCTGGGAGTAACCATTCAGGCCGATATTATTAAACAAAAATTACCCACATGCAATGGTGGTTTTAAGGCAATAAACTTTGCAAAAACAAACGAAAAAGTTTATTCGGAACTAACAACTGATCACCCGATTGATTTAACCCGGTATCAGGTAGTAAATAATTACATGGGCCGGTTCGGATTAATAAACTCAGGTGGTGCATCTTCTGGAGCTTCCGATCTGGCAGAAGCTGTATTTACTGCGGTTGTAAACAAAAGAGCAGGAGGTATGGGGTTAATTTCTGGCCGAAAAGCATTTCAACGCCCTATGAAAGAAGGTATCGAGTTGCTAAATGCCATTCAGGATGTTTATCTTGCAAAAGAAATTGAAGTCGCTTAATCAAAATAAATAATAGATTCTAGCAGTCTAAGCGGTTAGACTGCTTTTTTTACTTTTTAAATAAACAACATTTTGTAAATCAGTGCAGTTTTATTAAAATTGCTTGATTTTAAGTTAACAATAAATAAATATGACAAAAAAATTTAGATCAGGAGTATTGTTTGGAGATGAGCTAACTCATCTTTTTGAATATGCCAAAGAAAAGCAATTTGCGCTTCCGGCAGTAAATGTAATAGGTACAAACTCAATTAACGCGGTTATGGAAGCTGCTCGCGATGTAAATTCGCCTGTTATTATTCAGTTTTCCAATAGTGGGGCATCATTTGTTGCAGGAAAAGGACTTTCGAACGATAACCAGTCAGCTAGCATTGCAGGTGCTATTTCAGGAGCTCATCATGTACATAATTTAGCTAAGTATTACGATGTTCCGGTTATTCTTCATACCGATCATTGTGCAAAAAAATTAATTCCATGGGTAGAAGGCTTAGTGAAAGCAGGTGCTGATTATTATGAAAAAAATAAACAACCGCTATTTAGTTCTCACATGCTTGATTTAAGTGAAGAAAGCTTAGAAGAAAACATTGAAATCTCCGCGTCATTCTTAAAACAAATGCATGAATTAGGCATGACATTGGAAATTGAATTAGGCGTTACCGGCGGTGAAGAAGATGGTGTTGACAATACAAATATAGATACTTCAAAATTGTATACACAACCCGAAGAAGTTGCTTATGCATATGAAAATCTGTTAAAAATAAGTCCAAATTTTACAATCGCTGCATCATTTGGTAATGTGCATGGTGTTTATAAACCTGGAAATGTAGTGTTAAGTCCCGAAATATTAAGAAATTCGCAAGACTTAATACAAAAGAAATTCAGCACAAAACCAAAACCTGTAAATTTTGTATTTCATGGCGGCTCAGGATCAGAAAAAGAGAAAATTGCAGAAGCAATTAGTTATGGTGTGATAAAAATGAATATCGATACAGATCTTCAGTGGGCTTCCTGGAAGGGTATTATGGATTATTATAAGGAAAAACAAGATTACCTTCAAGCTCAAATTGGTAATCCGAACGACCCGGATGGGCCTAATAAAAAGTATTACGATCCAAGGGTATGGATGCGCGAGCTGGAAAAAAGTTTTATAAAAAGATTAAAAGAAGCATTTGAAGATCTGAATGCAGTTAACAGAAATTAATTATAAAATAGCATATGTGAATATCTTTAAGCCGTTGTAATTTATTTTCAGCGGCTTAATTTTTTATTGATTCCTTATTTTGCAAATCAGCCCAATTTTCGTAAAATTGTTGCTTTTTGAAATTAATACACTAAGATAAAATGGCAAATACAGATTTCTCGAATAGAGACAGCTTCGGAAGTAAGTTCGGAGTAATAGCAGCAGCTGCCGGATCAGCAGTTGGTTTAGGTAATATTTGGCGATTCCCCTATGTGGCAGGCGAAAGTGGTGGTGGTGCATTTGTACTTATTTACCTGGGATTTATCTTTTTTATTGGGGTTCCTGTTATGCTTTCCGAGTTTACCATCGGGCGCAGAGCCAAACTAAATACCTTCGGAGCATTCAAAAAATTAGCTCCCGGAAAACCATGGTACATTATTGGTATTATGGGCTTAGTGGCTGCATTTTTTATATTGGCATTTTACAGTACCATTGCAGGATGGACCTTAGAATATATTGTAAAAGCAGTTTCCAATGGATTTAAAAATCAGGATACCACTCTCATTTTTGAAAGTTTTAAAACTTCTACTTTTAAGCCACTGCTTTGGCAATTCATCTTTATGGGCCTTACTGCCTGGATTGTATTTTCCGGGGTTAAAAATGGTATCGAGCGATATACTAAAATATTAATGCCTTTACTTTTTTTCCTGATTATAGTGATGTGCATCAGGGCTATCACTTTACCTGGTGCAATGGAAGGTATTGAGTTTCTTTTTAAACCTGACTTTTCAAAAATTACCTGGAGTGTGGTGCTGGAAGCCTTAGGACAGGCAGCTTTTTCTCTAAGTATTGGAATGGGAGCTTTAATTACCTATGGCAGCTACATCAATAAAGATAATAACTTACCCAGAACTGCCATCGAAGTTTCAATAGCTGATACGGTTATAGCTGTTTTAGCGGGAGTTATGATTTTTCCGGCTGTATTTGCCTTGGGAATGGATCCAGAAGCCGGTCCTGGCTTGGTGTTTCAGGTTCTACCCGAATTATTCATGAAAATGCCGGGAGGGTATTTCTTCTCAATCATTTTCTTTGTTTTACTGGCTGTAGCTGCTTTAACATCTACCGTTTCTTTATTGGAAGTGGTAGTTGCTTTTGCTTCGGAAGAGCTCAACATGTCACGTACAAAAGCTACAATTATCGGATCTATAGCAATCTGGTTAGTTGGTGTAGTTGCAACATTGTCTTTCAGTAATTTAAGTGATCTTACATTATTCGATTTAACCATTTTCGACATGTTAGATTACGTTTCGGCAAACATATTATTACCAGTAGGTGCATTGGCTATAGTAATTTTCCTGGGTTGGTATTTGGGTAAAAAAGTTATTGCCGACGAACTATCAAATAATGGTACATTAAAAATGAAATTCTTGGGTGTTTTTGTTTTTATTATTAAATTTATTGCACCGATTGCTATTGCATTGGTATTTTTTAATAGCATCGGATTGTTAAAATTCTAGTGATAAACATTAATGCTAAAAAAACGATTCAAAGAATATTTTAACTTTTCAAAAAAAGAGCGCAATGGAACCATTGTGCTTCTTTTTATTTTGTGTGCTCTTATCGGGATTAATATTTGGATAAAGAATAAAGAATTTGGCGAAATTATTCTGATGAGTGAAGAATTCCAGCAGGAAATCGATCGGTTTGAAGCTTCATTGAAACCAAAAAAACAGAAACAATTTAAAGCTCCAAACCAATTGGAAACGGATAATAAGAAGCTGGAAATAAACTATTTTCGATTCGATCCGAATAGTGTAACAAAAGGTGAACTCACACAATTAGGATTCAATTCGCAGCAAATCAATACACTCTTAAATTATCGAAAAAGTGGAGGTGGTTTTTCAAATAAAGAAGATCTGTTAAAAATTTATGGAGTTAATAAAGAACTATATAATAAACTGGAGCCATATATCGAAATTCAAGATAAGGACGAATTGATTATAAAAGATGAAAACAATGCGACTGTTAGCAATAAATTCAACGCAAAATTAGAAATGAATGCTGCCAGTATGCAAGAATTAATGGAGCTTCCCGGCATAGGAGAATCTTTTGCTAATAAAATTATCAATTACAGGCAGCTATTAGGCGGATTTCATCATAAAGAGCAGTTGCTGGAAGTATATGGAATGGATTCTGCTCGTTTTTTTAAAATCGATAGCCTAATTTATTTCGATACTTTATTAATTTCTAAACTCAATATTAATAAGGTTCAATATAAAACGTTGTTGCGTCATCCTTATTTAAATAAATATCAAACAAATGCTATTATGAAGTATCGCGAACTGGCAGGTAAGTTTCATAATGTTAATCAACTGTTTGAAAACAATTTATTAGAAGAAGAAGAGTTTTTTAGGGTTAAACCGTATTTAACAACAGATACTTTGAAATAAAGTTTGACAAATGAACAAAAATATTGTATATTTAGTTAATATAAAATCCAATTTTAAGTAATAGATTATAAGGCTTTTAGATTTATTTTGGGTTAAAACAGAATTCGATTTGATATTTTTTTTAAATTTTTCTCAAATAATTTTTGAAAAGTGGATTTTAAATTAATATTTTTGCGGCTCATTAAAAATAAAGGATAATAAAATTATGATAGTAGTACCATTAAAAGAAGGTGAAAATATCGAAAGAGCTTTAAAAAAGTTCAAAAGAAAGTTTGAAAAAACAGGTGTTGTAAAAGAATTGAGAGAAAGACAAGCATTCACTAAGCCTTCAGTTAAGAAGAGAGAGCAGTTGAAGAAAGCTATCTATATTCAGCAAATGCAACAAAAGGAAGAGTAGTATTTATAGGGTGTTTGTTAATACCATTTGGTATTTTATTTTATTCACATTAAAATACCCCTATAATGCACAAAGATCTTTTTCTAAAATATTTACAGTTCGAGAAACGTTTTTCATTAAACACAATTAGGTCATATAAAAATGACCTTTCTCAGTTTGAAGAGTTTGTTAATGAAAATTTCAAAAACAAAGAAGTCCATCAGGTTGATGACAAAATAATCAGGGCTTGGATTGTAGATTTAATGGAAAAAGACTTTTCTTCTTTATCCGTAAACAGAAAAATTTCCACATTAAAAACCTTTTTTAAGTTTTTACTCCGGGAAAATAATATTCAGTTTAATCCCATGGATAAAGTTATTTCTCCGAAATCATCTAAAAAATTACCTTATTTTGTCGAAGAGGTTCAAATAAATAAATTATTGGATGAATTTTCATTTGGCGATGATTTTTCCGGACTGCGAAATAAAACCATAATTGAAATGTTTTACAATACAGGAATGCGGCTATCTGAATTGATCGGAATACAAAATAGCGACCTGGATTTAAACAATTCTACCGTAAAGGTTCTTGGGAAAAGAAACAAAGAAAGAATATTGCCATTGCAAATGCCCTTTGTAAAAGTATTAAAACATTATACTCAGGTTATGAGAGAGCAATTTCCTGACTTGCAGCATGATTATTTTTTTGTTACCGATAAAGGAAACAAAATGTACGAAAAGTTTGTATACAACATTGTAAACAAGTATTTAAATTTTGTTACTACGATAGAAAAGAAAAGTCCACATATATTGCGACATACATTTGCTACTCATATGTTAAATCATGGAGCCGATTTAAATACCATTAAGGAGTTGCTGGGACATGCTAATTTGGCCGCAACTCAGGTGTACACACACAATACATTCGAAAAGTTAAAAACTATTTATAAACAAGCTCATCCAAGAGCATAAACTAATATGGAGGATCACTATGGACATTCAAATTCATTCGATTCACTTCGATGCCGACAAAAAGCTCGTCGATTTTATTAATACAAAAGTTAAAAAACTGATCCAGTTTTATGATAATATTATTGGAGCAGAAGTATTCTTAAGAATAGAGAAAGGGCAAAGCACTGAAAATAAGGTTGCTGAAATACGACTCGATATTCCTGGAAGTGATGTTTTTGCAAAAAAGCAAACCAATAGTTTTGAAGAATCAATTGATACTTCGATTGAAGCAATAAAGCGCCAATTAACTAAACACAAAGAAAAACAACGAGGTGTTTAAAAAAAAGCATAATAAACATGAAAAATACATTGATTTTTTTGTGTTTAAATTAAATTATTTATACATTTGCGAACCGATTTTGGAAAGTTATTT
>CAYVEW010000119.1:0-10047 GCA_964450375.1 uncultured Bacteroidales bacterium | reverse complement strand
TTTTATACAGATTTTAAATAATTTTGCAAATCCTAAACAAATCTTTTTCTAAGGTGTTGCACTTTAAAGGATTTTGTAATCTGCATTCTGCATTGCGTTTTTGCAGTCTTAAATAACAATAGATAATCGAAAGGAAATAGAAGATGGCCAATTATACAGCGGAAGAAAAAGTTCAAATAAGTCAGAAATCAAAACAAATATTAGATAAGATTCTTAATGAGAATCCTAAGTTAAAAGATATATTAATCCATTCAGAAACCGAAATAGAAGTTAACTTAAAATTAAAAATATGGGCCGAAGAAATCTTAAAAAATAACCCGGAAGCTTATCAATATTATAAAAAAGAAGTTAGCGGAAGAAAAGCATTTGAGAAAATAAAATGGCAGGAAGTTGGTGCCATAAGAGTTCTGGATTATATTGATCATACAAATCAAACCTACATTGATTTAAATGTACGTGGACAAAAACGTAAGAATACCCCATTTAAAATTCTGTGGTTAGCAGCTAAACATGGTATTGGCGGAGGAAAGTATTTCTTTTTTGTAGATATGTTGCATTTGTTTCGCCAGTTTTCTTGCTCTAAAAAATACAGAACTCCAAGCAGAGAACAAATCGAGAGTTGGATGAATAAGCATCCATCCGGATTAGACCCTGAGATTGTTGAAAATCGTAAAAAGAATAAAGAACGAATTATAAAAATTATTATCGACCTGATAGATGCGGGTAAAGTAAAAAGTGCCAGGTTTAATTTTGAATCCACATTATCATTTGAAGAAAAATTTGAAAAAGTAAACAGCTGGTGGGATTCTAAGCTTTTTCATCTGAAATTTGCCGTGCGAAATCCCGATTTGTTAAACAGAATGTTAGATTACTCGCTCGATAGCGAAACCATGCAGGTTTTAAAAGAAGCCGAAGCAGAAGGAATCCCATTCTTTGTTAACCCATATTACTTGTCGCTATTAATTGTAGATAAAAAGAAGAAAAACCATACCGATGCAGCCATTCGGGATTATATTATATACAGCAAAGAACTGGTTAACGAATTCGGGCACATTGTAGCCTGGGAAAAAGAAGATATTGTTGAACCTGGCAAACCGAATGCTGCCGGATGGCTATTACCTTCGGAACACAACTTACATAGAAGATATCCGGAAGTGGCTATTTTAATCCCTGATTCGATGGGAAGAGCTTGTGGCGGATTATGTGCATCGTGCCAAAGAATGTACGATTTTCAGAGAGGGAATTTAAATTTCGATTTGGAAAAACTTGAGCCAACCGAAAAGTGGCCAAAGAAGCTGGAACGCTTATTAGATTATTACGAAAACGACACGCAATTACGTGATATTCTTATTACAGGCGGCGATGCCTTAATGAGTTCTGACAAATCGCTGCAAAAGATTCTTGATGCCGTATATGAAATGGCAAAAAGAAAAAAGGAAAAAAACAAATCCTTGAAAAACGGTGAAAAACTGGCAGAAATGCTAAGAGTGCGGCTTGGGACAAGACTACCTGTATATTTACCACAGCGTATCACAAGCGATTTAATTAAAATTTTAACTGATTTCAAAGAAAAAGCCGGGGCTATAGGAGTTAAACAGTTTGTTATTCAGACCCATTTCGAATCGGCAATGGAAATTACACCGGAGGTAAAAACTGCCGTTGATAAAATAATAAAAGCCGGATGGACTATTACCAATCAGCATGTTTTTACTGCCGCATCGTCGCGCAGAGGACACACCAATAAATTACGTAAAGTATTAAATGATATTGGAGTAATAACCTATTATACCTTCTCGGTGAAAGGGTACATGGAAAATTACAACAATTTTGCAACGAATGCCAGGGCTGTTCAGGAACAAATTGAAGAAAAACGAATTGGAAGGATTCCGAAAAAATACATCGAATTAATTAGAATGTATCCTTTAAATGCTAAACACATGATCGATAATATTAATTATTTGAGAGATCGTGAAGATTTACCATTTTTAGCAACAGACCGCAATGTAATTAACTTACCCGGAGTTGGTAAAAGCTTAACATTTAGAACTATTGGCATTACACGCAGAGGACGCCGGATCTTGAAATTCGATCACGATCATACACGATCTCACAGCCCCATCATTCATAAGATGGAAGAAGTAATTATTGTTGAATCGAAACCCATCGGAGAATATTTACGACAGATAGAAAAAATGGGAGAAAACCAAGAAGATTACGATACCATATGGGGGTTTTCAATAGGCGAAACCGAAAGCCGATTCCCTGTTTTCGAATATCCAAAATACACTTTCGATATTACTAAAGAGTTCTCGCATCTGGAAGTGTAATTTTTATTTCTGACCAATAATCAGAAAATTATTGGGAAAATTAGTAAAGGTCTGCATGTTTCTGAATCCGGCTACTTTTAACTGATCTTTCACCTGTTCCGGTTCACAGCGAATCTCGCGGGGTGGGCCTTGTTCCGCAGCTTCTTTGCGCCAGTCGGAGATTGCAATATTCCCATTCGGTTTTAGAATTCGGTACGATTCTTTAAGCATTAATTCGGGGTTATAAAGCTCGTGATGCAGGTTGACCATAAAAACCAAATCCGCTAGCTGATCTTGTAAATGAGTCATATTATCATCCATTTGCAATGGATTGATGTTTTTATAGTCGTTTACAATATGTTTATTCATCCAGTTAACCATGATTTCAGAGATATCTAAAGCATAAATTACACTGCCCGGAAATTGTTGTGCAAATTGTTTACTAAAAAAACCAGTTCCAGCTCCAATATCCACCATTGTTTTGGGATTACTTACCGATAAGTGTGGTATAACAAAATCGACCGGAAAATCTTTTAATCGAGCAGGATCATTGAGCTTATCTAATTTTGCAGGGTTAAATCTTTTTTCTTCCATTACATACTTTTTAATATCATCTACAACAAGAAACCGGAAGAAATGTTTTGATTTATCTAAGAAGCTCTAACCTGCTGGCATCTAACCTGAGAAAAATGAACAACATGATCGTAAAGGCCCATAATGAAGATCCGCCATAACTAAAGAATGGCAGTGGAATCCCTATAACCGGCACCAGCCCGATTGTCATTCCGATATTGATTAAAAAGTGGAAGAATAAAACAGAAACTACTCCGTATCCATAAATTCTGCTAAAAGAAGATCGCTGCCGTTCGGCCATTCCAATCAGCCGATATAAGAAAAATATAAATAAAGCTATTACCAAAAAAGTACCCACAAACCCCCATTCTTCGCCTATGGTACAAAAAATAAAATCGGTACTCTGTTCAGGAACAAAATCGAATTTTGTTTGCGTTCCATTCAGAAATCCCTTTCCGGTTAAACCACCAGAACCAATGGCAATTTTTGATTGATTCACATTATATTCAATTCCGTGTGGGTCTGATGCCAGTCCTAAAGTAACATTAATACGGTTACGTTGGTACTGATCTAAAAAATTATGAAATCCATAATCAACCGTGAAGGTATAAATAATAGATCCGAGAAGAAATATTATCAACAAGGCTATATTCCTTATTTTATATCGGAAGGCTAAAATCAAATAAACAATCGAAGAAATGCCTAAAGAAATTAATAAAATAAAATACTGAGAAAGATTAAGATTAAGTAGCTCATTCAACAACCAAATTACTGCTGTATTAAAAACCAGTATAAGAAAACCAAGTGCGGTATGTTTTACGTTACGACTTAAAATCAGAAAAATAATATATATCACAGCTATGGACAAAAGAATAATGATCAGTTTTGATAAAACCAGTGCCAAAACAGATAATATAACCAGGAATAAACCTAAAATAAGTATACTTTCAGAAATTCCTTCGCGATATAAAACCAGGATAAATACAAAATAAACCAAAGCAGAACCGGTATCATTTTGCAAAAAGATCAGTATGGATGGAACCAAAATGATAGCAGCTAACCGTACATATGATTTTAATGTATTGATTTGAACATTAAACGAACTTAAGTACCTTGCAATAGCTAATGCGGTGGCAATTTTGGTAAACTCAGCAGGCTGAATTCTAATAGCTCCTATTTCAAACCAGGATTTTGCCCCGTGCACTTCCTTACCAAAAATGAGTACCGCAACCAGGATAAAAAGCATCGCAAAGTAGATAAAGTATGCAAAATAAGAGTAAAAATTTATATCGATAATAAATACAATAAATGCGATAACAATTGCAGCAGAAATCCAAACCAATTGTTTTCCGTATCGCATCGAAAAATCAAATATACTATGGTGCTCTTCGTTATAAACAGCAGCATAAATATTTACCCACCCCATAAAAACCAGAAGGAGATAAATAGCAACGGTTAACCAGTCAATGTTAGTCCATATGTTGATTTTCCTGTACATTGTTGTAGTTTATTTTTGCATTCAAAATATACTCTTCCCACCAGGGAACAGCGATAGAATCATTCAAGTATTTCTCGATCATTAGCTTTGTGGTTGGAGCTGCCCATGTCCCGCCGAATCCGCCATTTTCTATATAAACCGCAATCGCAATCTTTGGGTTATCTTTAGGCGCAAAGGCAATAAAAATAGAATGATCTTCGCCATGTGGGTTCTCTGCAGTTCCGGTTTTGCCGCACACCGTTACACCCGGAACCTGAGCCAAACGGGCTGTACTTCCACTACCTGCTTCGCCATTTACGGCCAAATCCATTCCTTCAATAACGATGTTAAAATAATTGGAATCTATTTCCGTATAATGTTTTTCCCGAAACCTTGGATCCAACTCAAAATCTCCTTCAATTTCCTTAACGATGTGCGGTGTATAGTAATAGCCACGATTGGCAATTGCAGCAGTCATATTAGCCATTTGCAAAGGCGTTGTTCCTAACTCACCCTGGCCAATAGCCATTGAAATGAGTTGTTGCCAACGCCAGCGGCCTTCTCCATAAATTCGGTCGTAATACTCCTTAGATGGTGTAATCCCCCTTAACTCGTTAGGGAAATCACTATTTAAAATATCTCCAAATCCAAAGGATTCTACTTTACTTATCCATGAATCAAATGCTTCGCGAATACCTGGGTATGCACTATTAGTTAAAATATCTTTGTAAACATTGCCATAATAGGTATTACACGAAACCTGTATAGACTCTATTAGATTTGTAGGTGATTTATGAACATGGCATCCCATTGTTCGTCCTCTGGCATAATTAAAACCTCCGTAACACTCATGCTTAGTGTAAGGTTTCACAACCCCTTCTTGCAAGCCTATAAGTGCATTAACAATTTTGAAGGTAGAACCAGGCGGATATTGGGCCATTAGTGCTCGGTTAAACAATGGCTTAAGCGTATCGGACATTAAACTCACATAATTTTTAGTTCGTTGTCTGCCAACTAATAACTCAGGATCATAACCGGGTGTAGAAACTAAGGCCAATATTTCGCCGGTGTTTGGTTCAATTGCAACAATACTGCCTATTTTATTCTTCATTAATTTTTCACCATAAGCTTGTAAATTCAAGTCAATGGTTGAAATAATGTTTGCTCCCACTTCAGCTTTTTTGTCTAAGCGGCCATTCGCATAAGAACCTTTTATTTGGTTATGTACATCTACCAAATAAACATTAACTCCTTTTTTTCCTCGCAATTGTTTCTCGTACGTTTGTTCTATTCCACTTATGCCTATATAATCGCCCAATTTATAATATGCTTCATTCTCAATAATTTTCTCGTTTACTTCACCCACATAACCCAATAAATGCGCACCATTTTGCGAAGAGTATTTTCTTAGTGTTCGTGCCTGAACAAAGAAACCTGGAAACTTATATAACTTTTCCTGTAACTTGGCATACGTTCGGGCCGAGACCTGTTTTAAGAATATGGATGCATTATAGGATGAATAATCCCATGCTCGATTGATTCCTTCGTTAACATATTCTTTGTCGATATCCAATATCTGACAAAATTCGGTTGTATCAAAAGCCTTTAATTGACGTGGCACAATCATTAAATCATATGCCGCTTCGTTGTATACCATCAGCTCGCCATTCCGATCGTAAATTAATCCGCGTGCGGGAAATTGAGTTACATACCTTAATACATTATTACTGGCATCTAGCTTATAGGTAGTATCAACAACCTGAAGAATAAACAGTCTGATTACAAAAATCAAACCGATGAGTATGATAAAAAAACGTATGATATGTCTTCTGTTTGCAAAAGAATCCACAGCCTAAAAGAATAAATGCAAGTATCTTATCGTCTTGTGTCTTTACGAAAGAAATACTGGCTAATTAATATTAATATTAAAGTAAATATCGTGTTTAATATTACCCTTGCAAATGTTGCGAAAAAGTTTGATAACTTAAATACTTCGATGTAAAATAAAAATAAATGATGAGAAAATACCAGAATAGATGCATACCGAAGATACCATGCTGCACCATAGAAACGGAGCTGTGGTAATGTTTCCGATTCGTATCCGTCGCGAGGAGATATAATTTTTAACACTTGTGGCCTTAAGAAAGCCATAAACACGGTAGCCGAACTATGCATTCCGAGAGTATTTGAAAACAAGTCGATTGTTAATCCTAAAAGTAATGCAACTACTAGTAATAACCAGTTCGGAGTTTCAAACGGTAAAATCAGAATAAAAAGAACATACAGATAGGGATTCACAAAACCGCCTAATTGTATATTATTTAAGATAAATACCTGAATTAATACAAGTATAATAAAGTTGATAATATAACGTGGTAATAACTTAATCATTTTCTAAATTTTGTTCTTCCAGTTCAATTTTTTCCAGTTGCATTAAATTTCCAATGACATTTACAGTACTCAGATTTTTAAAATCAGTTGAAAGTTTAACGTCAATTTCGTAAAAACTACCTCCCTTTTCGGTAAAATCATTAATATATCCAATCGTAATTCCTTCGGGATAAATGGATGAAAAACCGCTGGTTACGATGGTATCTCCAACTTGTATATCAGCATGCAGGGGGATTTCTGTTAAAATAGCTGTTTGATATCCCTCTCCATCCCAACTTAAAGATCCAAAATACTCATTCTTTTTTACCTTAGCACTCACTTTATAATCTAAATTGAGTAAGGATATTACCGTTGCAAAATTATTCGACACTCCTTTTACAATACCCACAATACTCCCACCTGAAACCACTGCCATTTCGGGTTTTATACCTTGTAAGCTTCCTTTGTTTAGTGTAATAAAATTATGTTTCTTATTTACCGAATTATTAATGATTCTGGCAGAGGTATATCGATAACGTTGATTAAATATGGAATCATTTACCGAACGAAAAAATATCTCATCCGATTTATAGGTTGATTCGATGATATTTAATAAACGGTTATTTTCTTCAACCAGCTGCTGATTTTCTTCTACCAGGGAAAGATATTGTTTCAGGTCGGTAGTTTTTTGATACAAATTACCCGAAAATTCCCTTGTGAAATTTACAAAACGTGCTTTATGAAAATGATTGTTATTAACAAGCAGTGCAATTGAAAATACCTCGATAAGAATAAACAGCAGCAAAAAATGAATTCGTAAAAGAAAATTTAATAAGCTCCTCATATTCTATTTAATCCTTATCGAAGTATTTATATTTATCTTATTAAGAATGGGAATCTATCGGCATTTTTCAGTGCAATTCCTGTACCTCTTGCAACAGCATGCAAAGGATCTTCGGCCACATGGAACTTTATACCGATTTTATCGGTTAATCGCTTATCTAATCCACGCATCAAAGCACCGCCTCCTGCCAGGTAAATTCCATCATTTACAATATCGGCATATAATTCTGGTGGCGTTTGTTCCAGCACACCAAGTATTGCTGTTTCTACTTTCGAGATTGATTTATCCAAACAATGTGCAATTTCCTGATACGAAACAGGAATCTCTACAGGCATGGCGGTCATTAAATTCGGGCCACGAACCACATAATCTTCTGGTGGATTTTCCAACTCAGCCAAACAAGAGCCTACATTAATCTTAATCTCTTCGGCGGTTCTCTCTCCAATTTTTATATTGTGCTGATGGCGCATGTATGCCTGAATATCTGCAGTAAAAGCATCACCGGCAATACGTATGGATTTATTACTAACAATACCTCCAAGAGCGATAACAGCCACTTCGGTTGTTCCTCCTCCGATATCGACCACCATACTTCCTTTTGGTTCTTCCACGTCGATTCCCATACCTATTGCAGCAGCCATAGGTTCATAAATCATGTAAACATCGCGGCCTCCGGCATGTTCTGATGAATCGCGCACCGCACGAATTTCAACTTCGGTACTACCAGATGGAATGCACACAACCATTCTTAAGGATGGTGCAAATAACTGTGGTTTATTGTTTATCATTTTTATCATTCCGCGAATCATCTGTTCCGCAGCATTAAAGTCGGCAATTACCCCATCTCTTAAAGGCCTGATAGTACGAATATTTACGTGTGTTTTACCATGCATCTGGCGAGCCTTTTTACCAATGGCTACCAGTTTACCTGTACTTTGCTCAACAGCAACAATTGATGGTTCATCAACAACAATTTTATCGTTATGAATAATAATGGTATTAGCCGTTCCTAAATCGATGGCTAACTCCTGCGTAAAAAATGAAAACAATCCCATTATAGCTAATATATTAAATTAATTCTCTGGTTTATTCTAATGTTTAAAATGTCTGGTTCCGGTAAATACCATAGCCATTCCATTTTCGTTACAATAATCGATCGATTCCTGATCACGAACTGATCCTCCTGGCTGTATAACCGATTTTATCCCTGCTTCGTTTGCAATCTGAACTGAATCGGAAAAAGGGAAAAAAGCATCCGATGCCATTACCGCACCATTTAAATCGAATTTAAAATTCCTTGCCTTTTCAATTGCTTGTTTTAATGCATCAACTCTTGATGTTTGGCCCACACCACTAGCACACAATTGTTTATTTTTAGCTAAAACAATGGTGTTTGATTTTGAGTGTTTCACCAATTTATTTGCAAATAATAAATCTTCTATTTCTTCTTTTGATGGGGTTTTGCTGGTAACAGGTTTTAAGTCTGCTTCTGTTTCCATCTTTAAATCCCGATCCTGAACCAATGCTCCGTTAAGCATTGATCGGTATTGAGTTTTTGGAAAATCAAACATTTTTTGGATTAAGATAATCCTGTTTTTCTTTTTCTTTAGAACTTCTAATGCACTATTGTTGTATGAAGGAGCTATGATCACTTCAAAAAAGATCTTGTCAATTTCGATGGCTGTAGCCATATCCACTTCTTTGTTGGTTATTAAAATACCACCAAATGCCGAAATTGGATCTCCTGCAAGTGCATCATTCCATGCATTAACTAATTTCGTTCTTGATGCAATTCCACAAGCGTTATTATGCTTTAGCACCGCAAATGTTGTTTCGTCGAATTCAGCTATCAACTGAACTGCTGCCTCTATATCCAGTAAATTGTTGTATGAAATCTGTTTTCCATGCAACTGTTCAAACACATCTTCAATATTTCCAAAGAAATTTCCTTTTTGATGCGGGTTTTCGCCATAACGAAGTTCGTTTCCGGAGCAATGACTTTGCTTAAATACGGGCTTTTGATAATCGGTATTAAAATAATTAAAGATGGCTGTATCGTAATGCGATGAAACATTAAAAGCTTCCAAGGCAAATTCTTTGCGATCATCTACAGATGTTTCACCATTTTTGGCTTCAAGTAATTCCAACAAGTCCCTATACTGATTTTTTGAAGGAACAATGAGTGTATCCTTAAAATTTTTAGCAGTTGCCCGTATAAGTGAAATGCCACCAATATCAATTTTTTCTATAATATCTTGTTCTTCAGCTCTCGAAGCAAGGGTATCTTCAAATGGATACAAATCAACAATTACTAAATCGATTTCAGGAATCTGGTATTCTTCCAGTTGTTTTTTATCCGAATCGTTATCGCGGCGTGCCAAAATCCCTCCAAAAACTTTTGGGTGTAAAGTTTTAACTCTACCACCTAAAATTGAAGGATAATCGGTTACTTCCTCAACCGCTGTTACCTGAATTCC
>CAYVEW010000118.1:0-10063 GCA_964450375.1 uncultured Bacteroidales bacterium | reverse complement strand
AATAACATAAATCAAAAATAATAGATACTATTTTCTCTAAAAAACACCTTTAATTAGACCCTTAAACAAAAAGCTTATATAAAATATACTAGAAAAATAGGACATGCGGATTTAGGATCTATTGGAATAGGATTTTAGTGGTTATTTTAACAATTTATTGGTTTTAGGACATCCCCTTTTGCTGTTCTAGTAAATTTAAAACCGCATATCAATTATTTCAACATTTTTATAATCCGATTCATTAAAAGTAAACTTCGAATCGGATACCAATTTATTTAATTTGTAATTAAATAATTCAATGGTGTAATGCGAGCCATCTTTACCAAAAATGGTTGCCGAAGTAATGGTGTTTTGGCTTGTGTTAATCTCTAAACGGATTCTCGAATATTCTTCGTTTAAATCTTCAGGATACAAATCAACAATGGCACCTTCGTCACCATCTTTCACAAATGTATTATCTAATTTATATTTAAAGCCTTGTTCGTAAATGGTAAAAAGCCTTTTGGGATTACTAAAAATATCTTCATCATCTGATTCTGGCTCTGTAATATTAACTTCGTTTACTTCTTCAATATAGTTCCATAAGGTTTTTCCATCAAAAAACGAAATTGTTCCCATAAAATCAAGATGGTATTTATCACCTTTCATCAATAAGGTTCCACTCGAATTATTCTGAATGTTCTCCTTAATATTTTTAAAGTTAATGGTAAAATCTGCCTGTATTGTTTTATACGATTTTATTTCATCCGACAGTTTGATTAGTATTTTTTCAGCAGCAGGATCTTTTTGCGAAAATGACGAACCTGCAAGTCCAACAAAAATCAAAGCGATTATTATTTTTTTCATTCGTTCTTGTTTAGTTATTGTCCAGAAAGTCTTTCAAATACTGTTCCAAAGAATATTCATCGGCAAATAGCACCTGTCGCGCTTTACTGCCTTCGAAAGGCCCAACAATATTAGCAGCTTCCAATTGATCAATAATTCTTCCGGCCCGATTGTATCCGATCGAGAATTTACGCTGAATTAATGAAGTGGACCCCTGTTGATGACGAACAACTAATCTGGCTGCATCTTCGAACATTGCATCGCGTTTCGAGAAATCAACTTCACCAATTTCGTCATGCCCTTCGGGAGTATATTCCGGTAACATAAATGCCGTAGGATAACCTTGCTGAGATCCTATATAATCAGTTATTTTATCTAACTCTGGTGTATCAATAAAGGCACATTGTAATCGCACCAGATCACCACCTGTGGAAACTAACATATCTCCACGTCCGATTAATTGATTAGCACCCGGACTATCCAGAATGGTTCTGGAGTCAATCATGGAAGAAACTCTAAAAGCAATACGTGCCGGGAAATTTGCTTTAATTGTACCCGTAATAATATTGGTGGATGGCCGCTGTGTAGCAATTATTAAATGAATGCCGATGGCACGCGCCAGCTGCGCTAAACGTGCAATGGGGCCTTCAATTTCTTTTCCGGCTGTCATAATCAGATCAGCAAATTCGTCAACAATTACCACTATGTATGGTAAATACTTATGTCCTTTTTCGGGGCTCAGCTTACGGGCAATAAACTTAGCATTGTATTCTTTTATATTACGCACATGGGCTGCTTTTAGTAAATCATAACGATGATCCATCTCTACACATAAGGAGTTTAATGTATTAACAACTTTTTGCGTGTCTGTTATGATTGATTCTTCTGAATCGGGCAGCATGGCCAGATAATGTTTTTCGATCTTATTGTAAAGTGTTAGCTCTACTTTTTTCGGATCTACCATTACAAATTTTAACTGTGCAGGATGTTTTTTATAGAGTAAAGATGCAATGATGGCATTTAACCCAACTGATTTCCCTTGTCCGGTAGCACCTGCGACTAACAGGTGTGGCATTTTCGCCAGATCAATTACAAAGGTATCGTTGGAAATGGTTTTACCTAAACCTATGGCCAGGTCGTATTTTGTTTCGCTAAAAACTTTCGATTCCAAAATTGACCGCATCGAAACAATTTCCGGTTTTTGATTTGGAACTTCGATACCAATTGTTCCCCGGCCCGGGATAGGTGCAATAATCCGAATTCCTAAAGCTGCTAAGCTAAGGGCTATATCATCTTCCAGGTTTTTTATTTTCGATATTCGTACTCCCGGAGCGGGTATAATTTCGTATAAGGTGACAGTTGGCCCTACAGTTGCCTTAATTTTGTCGATTTGTATTTTATAATTGGCCAGTGTATCAACAATTCTGTTTTTGTTAGCGATAATTTCTTCTTTATTTATTTCGCCGTTTGTATCCTGGCCATGATCTTCCAATAAATCTAACGATGGCAGTTTAAATCTCGATAATTCAAGGGTTGGATCATAATCTTCCAACGAGTAATTCTTAACGCTGCCATTTAATTTTTCTTCCTTATGTTTTTCTTCTATGGTAAGCTCGATATCTTCTTCATCGGCATCGTCTTGCTTAACTTTCGGCTCATCTTTTATTTCTACTTTATCTTCGATTTTACGTGTTGTAAAAATCAAATCGTCTTCCGGTTCTTCTTGATCTGGTTCCGATTCCTTTTTTACATCATCGTCCATACTACTTGCAGTTGATTGTATTGTTTCGGGTTGATCTATAAATTCCTGATAGTCTTTCTTAAATAAGCCGGATGCGATTTTAACGATCCATTCATAGGTTTTTTTCGACGAAAAAATGACAAAGGAAATGATTGCAATTAAAAGAATGAATGCAGTCCCTGCTTTCCCTAAAAATGAGTTTAACCATTGGGCCATTATATAACCATGACTGCCGCCTAATCCGCTGCCTAAATAGCCATTGGAATTGCCAAATAAATAACTTAATAACACCGAAGTAATTATGGTACCTATTATGGCAATTTTAAATGATTTTTGAATGGAATAAATCTTGATTTTGAAAAATCGTAATCCGATCACAAGAAATAAAAACGGAAATGTGAAGGATGCAATACCAAACCATTTGTTAATAAATAGGTTGGCAAAGTGAGCACCTGCTTTTCCCGACCAGTTTTCAACGCGTATACCGGCTTCTGAAACAACTTTCGAAAATTGAAAACTTTGGTCTTCTTTCCATGTAAACAAATACGATATAAATGCAAGTGTTAAGAATGCTGATAGAAATATAATAAAAACTCCAAGAATTATCCGCAGGCGTTCGTCCGAGAATAGTTTCTTTTTATTCTTTACTTTGTTTTGTTTTGATTGCTTATCTGTTCTTTTATTTCCCATTGATAATAAGTGCAATTTATAAAATACTGTGAACTTTGAAATTTACTACAAAGTAAATGAATTAACAGTTAAAAATAATAGAAAATCGATATTAATGTATAACGAAATGGTGTAGATTTATTGTTTTAATAATTCAATAATTTCAACCATGGTTTTTCGGTTTATAGCAGTATATCCTTTGGGAACATCAAATTCATCATCAGAAATTTCGGCTTCCTGAATTTTATTTGCGGTAAGTCTCATGTTCATATCATAAAACTTAATCTGAAACTCAAGAAGTACACCATCAATCTCTTTAAATGGGGTTAATGCGTTAACATTATTTATGATAATATCGTTGGTATAGAATACATAGAAAGGTTCTATTTTTGTTTCAGGAACAGATATTTTGGCCATTTTAGAATTAAACCCGCAAATTTCAACCACTGTATCAATTGGTTCAATTTTCATCCCGGGAAGGTTCTCAAAAAATAAGGATTCATCATTAATTTTTTCGATGTACTTATATTTTTTATTTAATACTTTAACCAGGGTAATGTTTTTTTTATCCCGGTAATTCTGAATGTGCGTAAAACTAACAATTCCGGAAAAGCCTTCAATCTTATTAATGGTATTATTATTCTTAAATTTTATCGTCATTTTTTTAGGCATTAACCCTATCATGAAACTATCTAACGAATCATCCAGATATTCAATGTTATACTCAATGTATCCTTCTTTTATGCGATCTTTGTGCTGGATTTCCTTACACGAATAAAGTAATACGAAGGCCAGAAGGGAGATAGTGAACAAACGAAATTTCATTTTTTGCAATTAAGGGTTAAATTCAAAATACGTGTAAAATAATTAACTAATATAAATAAACTATTGAAAAAAACAAAGATAAGGTATTTGGCAAAATCGAATTATTTGATGAAAGTAAAAAAATGTCTTTTAACATTTGCATGATAAGTGATTAATGTGTTTAGTTTTTATATTTTTGAATTGTTTTTTTTATAGATTTGTAGCTCAAATTACTAATTATATATAAATTAATGAATATGAATAAATTAGCTGTAATTGCATTGGGTGGAAACGCTCTTTTACGCGGTGATCAAATAGGAACCATTGAAGAACAGGAACAAAATACCTATGATACTCTTGAGAACATAGTGTATATGATTAAAGAAGGTTACGATATTATTATTGGCCATGGTAATGGTCCGCAAGTAGGAAACATTTTAATGAGAAATGACGCTGGAGAGCACATGTATAACATCCCACAAATGCCATTGGATATTTGTGTTGCCGATTCGCAAGGTGGTATTGGTTACATGATCGAGCGCATGTTGAGAAATGTTCTTAAAAAGCACGGCCTCGATAAAAATGTCGTGCCAATTGTTACTTCTGTAATTGTTGACAAGAATGACCCTGCGTTTAAAGATCCTCAAAAACGTGTAGGTAAAATATATACTAAAGAAGAAGCTGATAAATTAGCTGCTGATAAAGGCTGGGAATTTAAAGAAGAAGTAAAAGCTCATGGTGGTTGGAGAAGAGTAGTTCCTTCGCCAAAACCAATTGGTATTATGAACCAGGATATTATTGAAAAATTAGCCCGTGAAGGAAATATTGTTATTGCAGTTGGTGGTGGTGGTGTTCCGGTTTATATTGATGAAAACAATGATGTGCGTCCTTCCGAAGCGGTTATTGATAAAGATGCTGCTTCCGCTTTATTAGGAGCAAGTATCCATGCCGACGAGTTTTATATCCTAACCGATGTTCCTTATGTGTATATTAATTACAAAAAGGAAAACGAAGAAGTGAAAGAGTTTTTAAGTATAGCTGATGCCGAAAAATACATGGCAGAAGGACAATTTGCACAAGGAAGCATGGCTCCAAAAATTCAGGCTTGTATCGATTTTGTTAAAAAAGGTGGTAAAAAAAGTGTTATTACTGAAAGTACTAAGCTTGAAGACAGAAAATATGGTACTAAAATTACAATGGAATACGACGACTAAATTCCAGGTTATCAGAAAATAAAATAAATCAAAATAATAATTAATAAACTTTAAAATTATGGCATTCAATTTAAGAAATCGAAATTTTTTGAAGCTTTTAGATTTTACTCCAAAAGAGATTAAATTTTTATTGGATCTTTCTGCTGATCTAAAAAAAGCTAAATATAGTGGTACCGAACAACAAAAATTAACCGGCAAAAACATTGCGTTAATTTTTGAGAAAGCTTCAACACGCACACGTTGTGCTTTTGAAGTTGCTGCTTACGATCAGGGTGCTCATGTAACGTATTTAGGCCCTTCAGGATCTCAAATAGGTAATAAGGAATCTATGGCCGATACTGCAAGAGTTTTAGGTAGAATGTACGATGGTATCGAATATCGTGGTTTTGGACAAGACATTGTAGAAGAATTAGGAAAATATGCAGGTGTTCCTGTATGGAACGGTTTAACAAACGAATTCCATCCAACACAAATCTTAGCTGATTTCTTAACCATGATGGAACATTCAGATAAACCTTTACATCAGGTTACTTTCGCTTACGTAGGCGATGCAAGAAACAACATGGGTAATTCATTGATGATTGGTGCTGCTAAAATGGGAATGAAATTCCGTTCAGTAGCTCCTAAGAGTGTTCAGCCTACTGCCGAATTAGTTGCTCAGGCTAACGAAATAGCTAAAGAAACAGGAGCTGAAATTATTGTTACCGATAATGTAAAAGAAGGAGTTAAAGGTTGTGATTTCATTTATACTGATGTGTGGGTATCAATGGGCGAACCAGAAGAAGTATGGAAAGAGCGAATTGAACTATTAAAACCTTATCAGGTTAATAAATCAATGATGGATGCTACAGGAAATCCAAATTGTAAATTCATGCATTGTTTACCTGCATTCCACAACAGAGAAACAAAGGTGGGTGAAGAAATCTTCCAAAAATTTGGTTTAGATGGAATGGAAGTTACCGAAGAAGTATTCGAATCGCCAGCATCTATCGTATTCGACGAAGCTGAGAACAGAATGCATACCATCAAGGCTGTTATGGTTGCTACATTAGGAGCTTAATAACATAAGAATATAAAACATTAAAAAGGGCGACAAATTTTGTCACCCTTTTTTTTATTTTGTATCAAATACTCCCAAAGGATCTATAAATTGATTTATAAAACTGCTTTGTGCAGAACTTGCCGCCGTTGATGTAATGGTCATTACCGGAACTTTCGAATAATTTATGATACGATGAGCAAAAGCACCGATGTAATTATCGAATTTATAATGTTCCTTATGTGTCATTAAAAAAACTAAATCAGCATCTAAGTTGTCGGAGAATTGCAGTATATCCTGATAAGCATATGCTCTTTTCTTTTTTATCAGGTTCATGGTGTATTGCAGATCATACTCTTTTAATTTATGCTCAAGATATTTTGCTTTTGATCTTATTCGACGGTTTCTGTTTCTGTATGCATCAAACAATACCGAAACAAAGTGTAAGGTAGCATTACAATGTTTATTAAATGAAATTGCCGATTTAATTTGCGTTTCGGAATCTTCCGATAAATCAATTGGAACAATGATGTTATTTATTTCTGTATCAATTTTATCTTTGATGGTAATTACCGGAATTTTTGATTCTGTAATTACATGCGTTACAATGGAACCTAATATTTTTGTTTCCTGATCGATTTTGTGTTTGTCGCATAAAACAATTAAACCAGCATTAACAGATTCGGAATAACTTAATATTTGTTCGTGAATTCGCCCATGTAAAACCTGGAATTCAAATTCTACATCATCATATTTTGAAATCAGATTCTTTAAGTTTTCGGTGGCTAATTGATTCAGTTTTTCCTTTACATCTTTGCTTAAAACCAAACTATTCCACCAATCGGTAATTTCTATTACATTAATCAGATGGATTTTGCTTTTTAACTTTTTGGCTAAAAAAACAGCTTCTTCTAGTGAGTTATCAGTATTTTCTGAGAAGTTAACCGGAACCACAATATCTTTACTGAAATCTTTCATCTTTATTTTTTTATTTAACTAAAAAATCTCGCTTTTGTTCTTATAATCCTAAAATTGATTAAAGTAAGGGTAAATAGTAATGGGAAAAAGGCAATTTCATAATCCTGAATTCCAAAAGCCCAAATAAAGATCATAAAAATTGCCAGAACTTGCAAGCTTACCGCTAAATAAAGTTGCGATTTATCTTTATGAAAAAAGCCTAATAATACAACAGCAATGTATAAAGGGTTAATCCATAAATAATTCAAATTGTAATTTAATTCCGGATGATCGGTTATTAAGCTAACCGAAAAAATTACCAGTCCGGTTATTCCCACTATCAGTAAGAATGAGTTTTGTATATAGTTTGATTTAAAAAAGAACATAAATACCAATAAAGCAGATAGCACAACAACTGGGTTTATTACCAATGGATATGATTTCTTTTCAGTTTCCAATTGATTAAATACTACTTCGGTTTTTACCAGGGGCTTATTATTTGTTTTCAGATTATTTAGTTCGTGGTATAAATAATCGGGCAAAAACATACTTTCGAATTTATCTATTTTACGATCAACTTTATAGCCCATAATAAGGCTCATTCCAAATTTAAGCCACAAGCGGTTTTGTAAAAACTCGTTTATTTGTTGCCTGTGGGTTTTATCGGTTAAAGTATTTTCGAAATTGGTTTCCACATTCTCAAGAATCAGGTCTCTTAATTCTGATGTGCAGTTTTTTCCTACGAAACTATACAAATAATACCTGTTTTCGGGGCGATATAAATATTCAAGTTGTGTAATAATATTAGTTTTTTCTTCGTCAGTCAGACGGAGTTTTTGCTCAATTATTTGGCGGTTTTCTCTAAAATAGCTTCTGTAAAACTGATTGGTATAATGCACTCCAAGCATGTAATTCAATTTCCCTTTAATAAATTTCAGGTAGAAATTTGGCGTGTCAAAATCAAATAAACCGAAGTTATATACCAAATCAATATTAGCGGTGGTATCCACAATTCTTATTGCACTGTGTCCCCAGGCACTAAATGCTTCTTTTCCTTCAGAGCAGGTTAACAGGCTAATCTCAGCATTATTCGCATGTATACTCTGTAAACTAAATAATAGAATAAACAGACTAATTAAATATCTTTTCAATTTAAAATATTCCTTTTATAAAGTGATACGTAATGTAAATAGATGCAGCCAGCTTAAGGCCAACACCCAATAAAAAACCTACAAAAGCTCCAATTCCTGAGCGAAATGCATCTTTGTTATTTGCACCTTTTATTGATTCACCAATAATGGCGCCAACCAAAGGCCCGAAAATTAAACCCAGTGGCCCCAAAAATATCATTCCAACAATCATTCCTATGGTAGCACCCCACATTCCTGCTTTGGTTCCGCCAAATCTTTTCGTTCCCCAAATAGGAACCAGGTAATCGAGTACGGTAACAAAAATGGCTAAGGATGCTGCTATTAGAAGAAATCGTGTTGAGTAGCTTGCAAAATCGGTAAAGTGCAAAAGCAAAATGCCGAGAAAGCTTAATGGCGGGCCTGGGATAATTGGTAAAACACATCCCAAAAGTCCTGCAATAATTAATATAATTGCAATTGCTAAAAGAAAATAATCCATCGTATTATGATTTATATTTTACAAAGCTAAAAATATAAATATTTCGAATTCTTTTGTGTGTAAATGGTTATTTTATATTAAAGTTTTTTGAAAGGCCTTTAATTTCATTAACGTGCGTTTTTATATCACAGCCTGAACAATTACACGAATTCCCATTTTTAGTTGCAAATGTCTTGTAAATGCTATAAAATGTATAAGTTAAGGCAGCAATAATGATAATGTATACGATAATAATTTGCATAAGCTTTAAATAAATAATGATCCAATCTGATGTATTAATAAAGACGCTGTCCATGCCAAAAAGGTTGTGTAAAAGACAGTAAACATTGCCCATTTCCAACTTCCCGACTCTTTACTAATTGCTGCAATTGAAGCAACACAAGGGAAGTAGAGTAATATAAAAATCATAAAACCAAAAGCAACCAAAGGTGTAAATACAGGATTTCCATTTTCATCGCGTTCGTTTTGTAAACGAACAACCAACGAACTGGCAGTTTCATCATCTTCTACCTGATAGAGAACTCCCATTGTACTTACAACAATTTCCTTCGCTGCAACTCCCGACAATAAGCTAACACTCATTTTCCAGTCAAATCCCAGCGGACGCATTACTGGTTCAATAAATTTACCAATTTTGCCAATATATGAGTTAACCTGATGATCCGTATTTTTTTCAACACTTAGTTGCTTAATTAAAACATCTTTATTTTCAGGATTTTCTTTTATGATTTGTGCAATTTTTTGATCAAATTCATTGCTGTTTTCTGTATGCGTTGGAAAATAACCCAATGCCCAAATAATAATTGAAGCCACTAAAATAACTCCACCCATTTTTTGTAAATATTGAGCTCCTTTAAACCACATGTGTCGGGTTGTGTTTCGTAAGGTTGGTACTCTATAAGGTGGTAATTCCATTACAAATGGAACTTCGTTCGACTTAAATATTAATTTTTTGAATAGAATAGCAATAATAGCTGCTGTAAATATACCTATTAAGTAAATGGAAAACAGTACCGTTCCGGGCCGATCGGGGAAAAACGCCGAGATTATTAAAACATAAACTGGTAATCGGGCGCTGCACGACATAAATGGATTAATCAGCATAGTTAAAATCCTGTTATCTCTGTTTTCTATTGTTCTGGTAGCCATAATGGCGGGAACATTACAGCCAAAACCCATAATTAA
>CAYVEW010000117.1:0-10117 GCA_964450375.1 uncultured Bacteroidales bacterium | reverse complement strand
TACTAATCAATTCCAACCCAATCTGACCAGCCCGTTGCAACAATCAGGTTAGAATAATCATCCCAAACAATAGTAACCGAAACTGTTCTGTCGTCACCACCCCAATGGGTAATTACCCCTTCATACGAACTGCTATAATTAGGCTGATCGTACAAATACACCTGGCTTCCTGTTCCGTCATCAACAGTTACCCGATACACAGCATAATGTAAATTGGGTATTTCCAATGTCATAAATACATGTGCTCCCGGAGCAATTGTTTGTCCCGGATCCAGAATATTACTACTAAATTCGCCGGTTGGCTCCGGTATCGCATCACCAGCCTTGCCCATTGGCAACATTCTAATACTTGTAATAGTATATTCAGAACTTGCGCTGTTCTCAAATTTTACATACAAGGTTTCATCTTTTAACTCTTCTACCTCATCGCAACTTAACATTCCAATTAACAAAATGGATGCAATGAAAAATGGTTTAATCAATGTACGAATCATAATAATCATTTTTAGTTATAGCCAAATTTACGTGTATTCATAATAAACAGTTCCTGCATTAATCGAAATTTATGTGTCTTGAATAATTAATTTTTATAAAAACATATTTTGATTACACAAACGCCAGTTCTGTTTGGATTAAATATATTTAGGGAATACTAAAATTTAGTATATTTACGTGAAATTGTGAAAATAAGCTGAATGATCAAAGATTATTTTAATTATAAGGTCAAAATAAAAGATACTCCATTTGCAACTGAAACAGGTAAAAAGTATCGGAACACTGCGGCTTTATCTTTTTTAGACGAGAATAAGAAGGAAATTGCTTACATTGAGTTAGGTTTTATTGACTGTGAAGAAATATATCAGTTAATAGATCAGGGTAAAGCTATAAATATTGACCAGTGTTATGTAGAGAATTTCTCGTTAAACGATTATCGCGAAAGCAGAAACATAGATAAAAAAGCTTATGTAAAGTTGCATCAGTTTTCGGCTTATAACACATTCTTTGATTCACGAACCGGGACAGATTTCTCCTTTTCGGAGTTTGACGATGAATACAAGAATTTCGAAAATGCTCATTTTTTAAATGGCAGTGTTTCTTTTTATTCGGCCCTATTTAATCAGGGTGGCATTAATTTTAGTTACGTATATTTTAACGATGGAAATCTTGATTTCTACAATGTTAACTTCGGGGATGGCGAAGTAAATTTCAAAAATACCTTCTTTGGAACAGGGCATAAAAACTTTCAGGATGCGCATTTTGGCGAAGGTGATGTACTTTTTATGAATACCGAGTTTAATAAAGGTGATGTAACTTTTGTTAACTCAGAATTTAAATCAAAAAGAGTTTCCTTTAAAGTAGCCCGTTTTGATGAAGGCAAAGTAGATTTTCATTTTGCCCGTTTTCATTGTAAAGAACTGATTTTTGAACGAACTGAGTTTGGTAACGGAAGGGTTGATTTTAGGACCACCGAATTTGCTAATGCAAAAGTGAGCTTTAACCGTTCAGTATTTGGCAATGGAGATATAAGTTTCGAAGCATGCCAGCATGATGGCGGCAAAATAAGCTTTCGGAAATCGGTTTGGGGCGATGGAAACATCTCTTTTGAACAAGCAGAATTAGATAATAGCTTTCTTATACTAGATAATGCAGAATTTGGGAAAGGCAATTTAAGTTTTAACAACTCTCACATTCAGGAGCTATCACTTAAATCATGCCATTTGGATTATTATGTCGATTTGCGGATTTCGAAATGTAAACTAATCGATTTGTCGGATACGGTAGCTCGTGATATAATTGACATTATGCCATATGGATTTCCGTTAGATATTGAAACCATTAATTTCTCCGGTATGCGATTAATTGGAAGGGTTTATCTTGATTGGCGGAAAAATAATGTAATGAAATTAATCTACAATCAGAAAGATACCAGCTTAAGAGAGAAGGCTGAGCAATTCAGAATTCTAAAAGAGAATTTTAACAGTGCCGGACAATATGATGATGAAGATAAAGCATATATCCAGTTTAAGAGAAACGAAGCAAAAGCAATACTTCACGAGTCGGTAAAGAAGCATAAGCTTTCTGCCTTATGGCAATATCCTGTTTACACTTTAAAAATGCTTATATTCGATAAAATGGGATTGTATGCAACTTCGCCTGTGCGAGTTATCTTTAGTAACATTATCATGATATTTATTTTTAGTACACTCTTTACAGTAATTCCTTATATTAGTAATAATTATCTGGCTCCGGTAGACGAAAGCAGCACATTTATTGAAAAATTTGGAACCGCAGCTTATTTTTCAGCTATATCGTACTTTACGGTTGGTTATGGCGATATTCTGCCACAAGGGGCAATCCTGCGTTTTATTGCCGGTTGTGCCGGATTCACTGGCGTATTTATGATGAGTTACTTTACGGTTGCTTTTGTTCGTAAAATATTGAGGTAAAATGGGATCAGGTTTCGCTTTAGACTCAGTAAAAAGTTTATCATATAACAGATTACTAAAGAAATTTCGACATACACGTTACAATGAAATGCGAAATGCTGTTAATAAAATTAGAGCTAAGTATCATCGATTCCGCGATCATTCAAACTTAACAACAGAACAAAGAAAACAATATAAAAACAAAATCAAAAAATCCATTCGAATTCAAAAACAAAAGTCACTGCTTTTTTCATCCATCTTCACGATCATCATTTTTATTTCGATGATCATTATATCAAAATATTTATACCATTATTTTATTAACAGTTTCTAAGCAAGTATTACAGAAGTTTTAGGTTTTTACTTTACTTCGCATCTGTTTTTTTGTAACTTACTTGTTTATAGTTACACATAAAACGAGTTAAGTTATGTCAAAACTAAAGTCGAGTAAAGGTAAAATTGCCATACTAACCGGTGGTGGAGATGTACCTGGATTAAACCCTGCTATTCGAGCTGTAACCATAAGAGCAATGCGCGAAGGTTACGAAGTAATTGGAATCAGGCGCGGCTGGATGGGATTTGTAGATATGATACGAGATAAAAATGCCGACAATTCTGATTGTTACGAGATTTTAACCGAAACAAGAGTTAACAAAGCTGCACGAACAGGAGGCACTTTTCTACATTCGTCAAGAACAAATCCGGGAAGGGTTGCACGATGGAATGTACCCGAACATCTGAAAGAGAAATACAATGAGCCGGTAAACGACCTTACCAAAGAAGTGTTGAAAAACCTTTCTTTTCTTGGTATCGAATACCTGATTCCGATTGGTGGCGACGATACCTTAAGTTATGCCGTACGGCTCTATCGCGAAGGTGTCAAAGTGGTTGCAATTCCTAAAACTATGGACAACGATGTTCCGGGAACAGATTATTGTATCGGTTTTAGCACATGCATAACCCGTACCATTCAAATGACAAATAATTTACGAACCAGTGCAGGCTCGCACGAACGTTTTATGGTGGTTGAAGTATTCGGACGCTATGCCGGATTTACTGCTATGCTGCCTACAATGGCCGGGGCTGCTAACCGGTGTGTTATTCCGGAGTATAAATTCGACATACAAAAACTTACTGAATTACTTATTGAAGACCGCGAAAAAAATCCTAGCAAATACTCCGTGGTTTTGGTATCCGAAGGTGCTATGTTCGAAGGAGGCGAAATGGTTTTTGAAAGTGACATTAAAGATGCCTACGGTCATGCTAAATTAGGCGGAATAGGCGATCTGGTATCAGCTAAACTGAAAGAGTATTCAGCAAATTGTTGCAAAGGAAAGCCCGTTGGAGTTATTAATCAAAAATTAGGTTACCTGGTGCGTGGTGGCGATCCCGATGCAATCGATTCTATCGTTCCGATGGCTTATGGTAATCTGGCACTCGACCTGGTTTTAAAAGGAATACACGGCAGACTTGTAGCCCTTAAGAATGGCCGCTACGATAATATTCCGATTGATGTGGTAGTGGGGACAAAAAAAGTTGTTAACATACAAAAATACTATAACACAGAACGCTTAAGGCCTTTTTATAAAAGTTTTGAATTACAGCCACTGTTTATCATGACCAGTGAATAAAGAAACTTAGGTTTTTATTGAACAAAACTCAAATAAAATTGCTTATTGTATAAAACAAAAAAATAGAAAATCATGAAAAAAGTAAAACAAATTACACTTCTAACACTATTTACGCTAATGCTAACATTTACTTCTAAAAAGAGTGTAGCACACTGTGAAATTCCTTGTGGAATTTACGAAGACACCATTCGAATAGAATTAATCAAAGAGCATATCACAACGATCGAAAAATCGATGAAAATGATTATTGAATTATCCAATGCGGATGTTCCAAATTACAATCAGATTGTTCGTTGGGTTATGAATAAAGAAGATCATGCCAACAAATTACAGGACATTGTAAGCCAATATTTTTTGCATCAACGAATAAAACCTACAAGCCCCGAAAATAAAGAAATGTACGAAAAATACATTGAGCGGTTAACATTACTGCATGAACTATTGGTTTATGCAATGAATGCAAAACAAACAACAGATTTGAGCTACATCGAGAAACTAAATACCACGATTAATGCTTTTGAAAAATCGTATTTTCATACACATGATCATAAACATTAACAGCATAACCAAATAGCGCTAGTCTAAAACCCGACTAGCGTTTTTTTACTCCTAAACATTAATACCCCGGATGATATGGCCAGTTACATTGCCGCAAATCTTTACGATTTTCTTTTGTATCCTTTTTTGCACTCCACTCGAAAGAAAACAGCAGAGTTAATATCTCAGTTAAATCCCGAATCAGTGCTAGATGTGTGCTGCGGAACAGGAAATCAATTGGCATATATTAAAAATACCAACATAAATTTAAACGGAATCGATTTATCTGAAAATATGCTAAAAAAATCAGATCGCGTAAAATGCTTTATACAAGATGCAAGGAAAATTGAGTTTCCAAACGAATCATATGATTTAGCCTTAATTCAACTTGCTTTGCACGAAAAACCGTTCGAAGATCAAGTGAAAATCATACGCGAAATGCATCGGGTTATTAAGCAAAATGGGTACTTGTTAATTGTAGATTACGAAATTAGTAAGATTACCAACAAATCATCGAAGTACATTATTCATGCCATTGAGTTTCTTGCAGGCAGGAATCATTATAAATATTTTCGGCAGTTCCATCGAAATAATTGTACTCAAAAGCTAATCGACGAAACCGACTTTTATCTGGAAAAACACGAGTTACTTGCAGGCAATGCCATGAGTCTTAAATTATTCAGAAAAAGGTAATTATTCCAAATGTGATTCGATTATTGATTAAAACAAGAAAGTTTTTGTAAAATCAATGCTAAAATGCATATTTTTACATTTATGATTACTTAACTCTTATAAACATGAAAAAAGCTCTATCATTCATTTTATTGGCCTTTATTGTCTTATCTTGCAATAACGATGACTCAAAATCAAGTCAGGCAGAAATTACAGAAATCATTAGCATAAACCCTGCAAACCAAGATCTTAACCTTGTTAACTATACCATAGATCAAGAAAAGTTTGGTGTGCATTTATTTTTAGATAATGATTTAAGAGATTTTTCATTCCCAATCTCTTTTACATTAAATTATAAATTATCAAAAGGGGCCACCACAAGTTCGCTGCCTAATAACGAATTAGTATTTGCAAACAGCGACGATGTAAAAACGCTGGAAATTGAAGCGGAAGATGGAAGCATCAAAGAATGGTATGTTTATTTAGTTCATAGGCAAATTCAGAATTCAGATTTTGAAGATTGGTACAGCAACAAAGGAATGGATGGTAGTTTTTATGATGAAATAGGCTTATCTCTGGAAAAAGCAATTTGGTCGACAGCTAACTTAGGTACCAGCATGTATAGAGTATTTGGCACTACTCCTTTAATTGAAGGACCGGAAAAATATGTGCAAATTAGCACCATTGAACCATCTTTGTTAGTTCCAATTGCTGCAGGAACACTATTTACCGGAGAATTTGATGTAACAAAGGCCATATCTAATCCCTTAGACCCAAAGAAAGCAACCCTAATGGGAACACCATTTATCTCAAAACCTGTTGCGTTTAGAGTAAACTTTAAGTATTCAGCATCAACACCATACATTCAGGTTACATATAACAATTCAGGTAATATTTTTGACGGATTCACAACCGAATCCCTGGAAGGCGAAGACCAATGTGCCATTTATGCCATTTTAGAATCAAGAGAAGGCGATAACATTACCGAAATTGCAAAAGCAGAACTAAATTCTGCAACAACCACTGATTTTATACAACAGTACATTGATTTTAATTATACATCTACAATTAATCCAACACATATTACCGTTGTGTTTACATCAAGTAAAGATGGCGATTTGTGGAAAGGTTCAGTGGGAAGTACATTAATTATAAAGGAATTTGAATTAATTTATGAGTAAAAAAATTCTTTTTATTTATATTCTTTTAATTTTCAGTTTGCAATTGCAAGCACAAGAACGAAAACTAAATTTCTATCCGAACATTGCTGTTGATCTGGGAGGGGCAATTCCTTTCCCTTTATCAGATATTCCCGACGGTGCAGGTGGAACTCCGGAACCCTATCCTTCCCTGGGAATTGGCGCAATTTATAATCACAACGACCAATGGCAGTTTGCTGTAGAATTAAATTATCATTTGATCGCTTTTTCTGCAACTGCTGATGTTGTTAGCCAACCCTTTAAGGAAGGAAGCACAATTACCTATTACACCGGATATACCGAAACGGATGTGGAACTAAGAATGGTTGAGTTTCCTTTTATTGCGTATTACAAATTAAAGAAAGGAAGAAAAATTATTTTAGGCAGTTATTATTCGCGAATTCTCGAAGCCAGATTCGAAACAAAAGGAATAAACGGAGTTTACTCTCCGGACAAATCGGTAACAGATAATGCAAATTTACCCGGGCCGGAAATTACCATACCCTACGATTTTAATAATGATCTTGACAACCACGATTATGGTATTTTAATAGGCTACAGCTACGATTTAAGCGAACGCCTTAACTTATGGGGAAGGCTAAATGTAGGATTTAAAAGTATTTTCAAAAAAGGGTTCGATAATATTGATTACGAAATGTATCAGGTTCGCATCAATTTGGGTGTTTCGTATACTCTTTTCAATTAAATTTGCAAAAAACAATAATTTACTAAAATGGACTTTTTATCAGGAATCGACACTCCCCTATTTAACTACTTAATTTTGCCCCTGCTTATATTTTTAGCTCGTATTACAGACCAAACTATTGGCACAATCAGGCTTATATATGCTTCGAAAGGATTTAAATATCTTGCACCGGTAGTTGGTTTTTTTGAGTCGTTTATCTGGCTTACTGCCATAAGCCAAATAATGAAACACCTTGATAATATCTATTGCTATTTTGCTTTTGCCGGTGGTTTTGCCATGGGGAATTTTTTTGGAATTTATCTCGAGCAAAAAATCTCTGTTGGTATCGTATTGGTTCGTGTGATATTACAAAAATACGAAGATGCCCTGGGTGCAAATCTGAAAGCCGCAGGATTTGGTTATACCTTAATGGATGCCACAGGACGTGAAGGATCTGTAAAACTCCTGTTTTCGACCATACACCGAAGAGAACTGAAAAAGTATATCAAGTTAGTACATGAAATACGCCCGAATGCTTTTTACACCGTGGAGGATGTCCGGCAAGTAAAAGGAGTTGCCTTTGATAAAACTAAACGCAATAGTGTTTTTAGCCGAATGAATCCTTTAAACAGAAAAGGTGCGTAACAGATTCCAAAAACTCGATTAATTCAAAATATGGATTTTATCAGGCCAGTACTCCATTATGGGATGCATTACATAATACCTTTTATTATTGCACTGATTTTTTTTCGAAAAAACTTTTGGAAAGCCAGTTTACTGATGCTTGCAGCAAATTTAATCGACTTAGATCATTTGCTGGCTAACCCGGTTTTTGACCCCAATCGGTGCAGCATAGGATTTCATTTTTTACATTCTTATTATGCCATTGCAGTTTATTTCATCTTATTAATTCCCAAAACAACACGCTTAATTGCCATCGGGTTATTAATGCATATTTTTACCGATTTTCTGGATTGCATGTGGATTTAAAACTACACATTGTATTATTTGATCAAAAACATATCTTTGCAAAAAAAATTAAAACTAATTATCAGATGAAAATAGCAGTTCCTACACAAAATAATTTGGTTGACGGGCATTTTGGTCATTGCGAGTATTATACCATTTACACTATCGATGATACTAAAAATGTAGTAAACAAAGAACTAATGCCATCTCCACAAGGATGTGGCTGTAAATCGAATATAGCAGGAGTTTTAAGTCAGCAAGGAGTTACCATTATGCTCGCAGGAAACATGGGCGAAGGCGCATTTCAAATGTTGCAGATGAGTGGAATAGATGTTATTCGCGGTTGCAGTGGTGATACAGATAAAGTTTTACAAGAATATCTGGAAAATAAGATTATCGATAACGGCAAGCTTTGTTCTAATCATGGACATAACCATGAGCACGGACATCAGTGTAATCATTAATAAAACTAAACTTCGTCGTGATCTAACAAATCAGGGCGAAGTTTCCTGGTTCGCTCATAAGCCTGTTCTTCTTTCCATTTATCAATTTCCTTAAAATTCCCGGAAAGAAGTATATCAGGCACTTTCCATCCTTTATAATCTGCCGGGCGTGTATAAACCGGTGGTGCCAATAAATTATCCTGAAACGAATCGGTTAATGCCGATGTTTCGTCGGAAATTGCACCCGGTATTAATCGCACAACACTATCAACAATAATAGCAGCAGCCAATTCTCCCCCGGTTAAAACATAATCGCCTATTGAAATCTCCCTGGTAATTAAATGATCTCTGATTCTTTGATCAATACCTTTATAATGGCCACACAAAATAATAATATTCTCTAAAGTAGCCAGTTTATTTGCTTCCTTTTGATTGTATTGAATACCATCTGGCGAAGTGTATATGATTTCGTCATAATCACGTTCTGCTTTTAATGCCGAAATGGCCCTGTCGATGGGCTCGATCATCATTACCATGCCGGCATCGCCGCTAAATGCATAATCATCAATTGTTTTGTGTTTGTTGGTTGCATAATCTCTTAAATTATGAATATGAATCTCAACCTGCCCGTTTTTCTGAGCTCTTTTGATGATACTATGATTAAACGGACTCTCAAGCAATTCTGGTAAAACAGTTATTATATCAATTCTCATGCTTTCAAAAAATTAAGCTGTAAAAATACAAAACCATCTATTGAAAATTCAATTCGATGATGATAATTCTTTATTTAAACAAATCATAAGCCATTTTGGCATTGTATTTTACATACACCTGCCTTTATGGCATTATAAATAATGGTTTATTAATCAAATTGTCGTTTTTCCGGTTTGGTATATCATTTGAAATATACCAATCAGAACAAAGTAATTTTAATTTAAACTAAATATTAATAACTAAAACCATACAACTATGACACTAGTAAGAATGAACAGGCCAGTAGCACAAATGAACAGAAATAATGGCTACAGAACATTTTCTGATTTAATGAATGAAATGTTTACTGAAGAAAAAACCTGCAGAAATGAATACACAGCTATTCCTCCTGCAAATATCTTAGAATCGAAATTCGATTTTCGAATTGAAATTGCAGCTCCGGGTTTTGAAAAATCAGATTTTAAAATTGATTTAGACAAGAGACTTTTGACCATTTCAGTAGATAAAAAGGTGGATCAAAACGAAGAAGAAAAGTTTAACTTAAATGAGTTTAATTTTAACTCTTTCAGTAGATCGTTCCGAATTTCGGATAAAATTGATACCGAAAAAATAAATGCAATCTATAAAAATGGTTTATTGCAGGTAACATTGCCTAAAAGAGAAGAAGCCATTGAGAAACCAGCACGAGAAATAAAAGTTTCATAAAAACTCAACATATATTCTCAGTTAATTAATGAAGGCCCGGGTTAATTTTTATCCCGGGCTTTTTGTTTCAATAATTTAAATTAATTCTTAACAAGATCATTTCGCCTTATTTCATCCACTATTCATTATCCTGCTA
>CAYVEW010000116.1:5623-10122 GCA_964450375.1 uncultured Bacteroidales bacterium | reverse complement strand
TTTTTATTGTCAAAACAAAAATTTTAACAATTACATTATGAAACATTTACTTTTAATTGTATTAGCCTTTTGCATATCCTTAACTTTAACAGCGCAGGATGAAGATCAAATTTCTACAGAAATTAAGAAAGAAACCCAACACGACTGGTATAATAAATCACCAATTGATGACCAGATTTATGGAGCTGAAATTGATAAAGCCTATGAGCTTCTGCTAAAAAATAAAAAATCGACCCGGGTTATTGTTGCTGTGATTGATGGTGGCGTAGATGTAAATCACGAAGATTTAAAAGATAATATCTGGATGAACGAAGACGAAATCCCGGATAACGGAATTGATGATGATAATAACGGATACATTGATGATGTGCACGGATGGAACTTTTTGGGTAATGCCAAAGGAGAAAATATTGCGCATGAGAACCTTGAAATAACCAGAATCTATAAAAAATATCACGACAAGTACAGCAATATTAAAAAAAGTGCTTTAAGCGAGGAAGAAAAAGCAACATACGATTTGTATAAAGATGCTAAAAAGAGATACGAAGAGAGCCTTAAAAATGCCAAGCGCCAAAAAGAAGGATTTGAAAAATATAAAAACAAATATTTTACTTCTTATAATAAGATAGCTGAAGCAATTGGAAAAGACAGCCTTGAATTAAGCGATCTGGATAGCTTGAAAATTAATAACAAAGATTACAAGAAGGACATTAAAGTGGTTTATAACTTTGTAAAGTTTGGTGTTAACGAAGATTTCTTTAAAGAAATAGAATCGTACATTAATATGGAGCTCGATTATCATTTAAATCTTGATTTTAATCCAAGAGATATTATTGGCGATGATTTAACCGATCTGTCAGAGCCTTACGGAAATAACAATGTGTATGGCCCCGAAGCAGATCATGGCACGTTCGTTTCTGGAATTATTGCAGCTAAACGAAATAATGATATAGGAATAAACGGGATTGCCGAAAATGTTAAAATCATGGCATTAAAAGTGGTTCCCAATGGCGATGAGCGTGATAAAGATGTTGCCAAAGCCATTCGTTACGCTGCCGATAATGGTGCCCGGGTTATTAACATGAGTTTCGGAAAGGACTTATCTCCTTACAAATACCTGGTTGATGAAGCCATTCTGTATGCTCAGGAAAAAGGTGTTTTGCTGGTTCATGCCGCTGGTAACGATGCAAAAAACATTGATAAAATAAAACAATACCCAACGAAAAAGATAGACGATCAGACAGCTGTTGAGAGCTGGATTACGGTTGGTGCAAACTCAAAAACATATAATTTGAATTTTGCAGCAAATTTCACCAATTATGGCGACCAGATGGTTGATATTTTTGCTCCCGGAGTTCGTATACAATCTCTTGCGCCTGAAAACGAGTATAAAATTGCTGATGGAACAAGTTTCTCTGCTCCGGTGGTTTCGGGTGTTGCAGCATTGCTTTTTTCGTACTATCCAGAATTAACCGCTTTGCAGGTAAAAGAAATCATTCTTGAGTCGGCCATTACTTACCCCGACACAAAAGTGTACAAACCCAAAGATGGTTTGAGATTGATTAAAGGAAAAACCAAGTTCAAGAAACTCTCACTCACCGATGGTATTGTAAGTGCCTACGAAGCTTTAAAGCTGGCAGAAGAAAAATATTAGTTCATTTTCCACAAAAAAGGAAGTTCGTTTTGAGCTTCCTTTTTTTAATTATTCATATCAAAAAACTTACTTTTGTTATGCTAAAATAAGATCATGTTCAGATGCAAAAACGACAAGAAATATTGGATACTGCGATGGAATTAATTTCGGAATTGGGTTTTCATGCAACACCCATGTCGTTAATTATTAAAAAATCCGGAGCAGCAGCGGGAACCATTTATCATCATTTTAAAAACAAAGAAGATTTAATCGATACCCTGTATTCAGAGTTGAAAATGGAAATGGGAAAAGCCATCGTTCAAAATTTAGATTGTGAAGATCATTACAAAAATAAATTCATATTAATCTGGAAAAACCTGTTTTACTTTTACTCCGAAAATCGCAAAAAATTTGAATACCTGGAGAATTATGCCAACTCGCCTTTTGTAAAAAAGGAAGTAAAAGCAATTAGCAGAAGAAACTACCAGGCGGCCATTGACTTTTTTGAATCGGGAATACAAATGGGGATTCTGCGCCACATGCCGGTTATTTTACTTACAGAAATTGTATTTAATAATGTTGCCACTTTTACCCGTATGATCTTGCTCGAAGAAATTGAATTCTCTGAAGATCTGTTACGTAAAACCATCCAATCGAGCTGGGATAGTGTAAAGATTAATTAACAGACGGAACAATAACAGCATTTCATCCATCCAAGCAAATAATTTTATATTTTTGTAAGCTTCAAGAATAATTTATACCCAATGAAAAACAGTAAATTAAGAGAATACCTTCGATCCTACATTGCATCGTTTAAACAGATTGAGCTGAAAGGAAATATTTATGTTGCTTTGGTGCTGTATTTCCTGATCATGATGTTTTTATTCAGCTTAAGCCGTATCGGTTTTTATTTGTACAATAAAGATTTATTTTCGGAGATTCCATTGGGAAAATTCATGCGCATTATGGCAGGCGGGCTCAAGTTCGATGTTTCCGCTATACTTTACACCAACATGCTGTTTTTCTTTATGTATTTGATTCCGCAACCATTCAGGTATCATCGTATATTCAGATCGATTTTAAAATATATTTTCTTTGTTTTTAACGGAATAGCCCTGGCTGCAAATGTAGCCGATTTCATCTATTATAAATTTACCTTACGCAGAACCACATTCAAGATTTTCGGTGAGTTCCGGAATGAAGAAAACGGGTTTAAACTTTTCTTTCAGTTTATTATCGATTATTGGTATGCCATGCTGTTTTGGATTGGATTAATCGCTTTAATGGTTTTCCTGTTTAAAAAAGTAAAATTCAACAAACCCAAAGTTAAAAATCACTTATTTTTCTACACAACAGGTATTGCCATGATGCTGTTATTTACATACCTGATGATTGGCGGATTGCGTGGTGGTTTTCGACACAGCACGCGGCCAATCACCTTAAGCAATGCAGGCAAATACGTTGATACCCCCAACCAGATGGCCATTGTGCTTAATACGCCATTTTCTGTTTACCGAACCATTGGCCAGAATGCTTTAAATGAAAAGAAATACTTTACTGAAGAAAAACTAAGTGCCATTTACAATCCGGTATTTACACCGGATACTGCACAGGATTTTAAATATAATAATGTCATCATCATCATCTTAGAAAGTTTTGCCCGCGAATACTTTGGATTTTACAATCCGCATCTGGATAATGGAAAATATGCAGGCTACACTCCTTTTCTTGATTCCTTAATGAACGAAAGCAAAGTGTTTTGGTATAGTTTAGCCAACGGTCGTAAATCCATCGATGTACTGCCTTCGGTATTAACCAGCATACCTTCGGTAAAAACACCTTTTGTGTTAAGTTATTATTCGGGCAATAAGCTAAACAGCCTACCTAATTTGTTAAAGAAAAAAGGATACAACAGTTCGTTTTTTCATGGAGCGCCCAATGGTTCCATGGGATTCCAGTCGTTTGTAAATCTGGTAGGCGTTGATCATTATTACGGTTTAACAGAATTTGGAACGAGAAACGAATGGGATGGCATGTGGGGTGCCTGGGATGAAGATTTTCTAAGGTATTATGCAGATATGCTGGACACCATTTCGGAACCCTTTATCAGTACTTTCTTTTCTGTATCATCGCATCATCCCTTTAAAGTGCCGGAAAAATACGAAGAGAAATTCCCAAAAGGAACCAAGCCCATACACCAGTGCATTCATTACACCGATATGGCACTGGAGAAATTTTTCAACAAAATACAGGATTCGCCATGGTACGACAGTACTTTGTTCGTAATAACTGCTGATCATTCCTTTTACCAGGTGAGCCACCCGGAATATAAAACCATTCGCGGCAGCTATTCTGTTCCTTTATTCTTTTATCATCCAGGCGATGATTTGTCGGGCATTGAATATAAACTTGGACAGCAAATTGATATTATGCCGACTATACTAAATTATCTGAATTATGATGAACCTTTTATAGCTTTTGGTAATGATTTGTTTTCTGCAGACAGTAGCCGTTTTGCGGTAAATGTACTGAATAACACCTATCAGTTATACATGGGTGATTATTTGATGCAATACACCGAACCGGAAGTGGTTAGTCTGTTTCAGTTTAAATCCGACAGTCTGTTTCAGCATAACCTGAAAGGTACTTTACCGGAAATCGAAGAAAAAATGCTTGAAAAAATGCATGCATTTATCCAACAGTACAACAACAGGATGATTCACGACCAGTTAACGATAACAGAGTAAGCAAAGAAAGAGCTATTATTACACGCCCGGCACGATTAATGATTAGTCAGGTTATTTTAACGACACACTAAACAAGTTAGACAAGTTTTTACTCTGGTTTAAAACTGTTTTTAATTAAA
>CAYVEW010000116.1:2276-5523 GCA_964450375.1 uncultured Bacteroidales bacterium | reverse complement strand
AGACAAGTTTTTACTCTGGTTTAAAACTGTTTTTAATTAAATCTGCTTTTTCCATATTCCCAATTTGCTCAAGCTTCATAACTAACATTTTCAATCCTTCTATATCAATTTGATATATCTGCGGGTTATTTTTTATTTCTACAATTTTTTGGGTTAGCATTTCATTAGTGCTAGTTACTACCATCTTTGTCAACTCTACACTTGCAAGCATTTGGGGAATATGCAACTTGTTTTGATGAAAAATATTTCCAATTGCGTATGGAATTTGTTTGTCATAAGATGTATACGATAAATACTCATTCATCAGATAAATAATCACTCGATCATCTGTTAAATTCCAAAACGTATTGGACACGTAACCTTGCAATCCACCTCCCCGATAGACAGTTTGCGTGGGAGCATTCATGATCAGCCAACCATAGCCATAGCTATGTCCAAAATCAGGTGTGCCCTTCATTTGTGCAGAAATATGTTTCTGAAAAGCAATTTGTAAGGATTCTTCTTTTATCAACGTATTGTCCGAAAGTGCTTCGTAAAAACGATACAAGTCTGATGTTGTTGAATACACATTTCCATCTCCCTGAAATCCGCTGGTTACATATTGTGTGGCAAATTCAGGAATATCAATTGCATTTTCATATTTACCTGTAAAAGGATATAATAAAAACCCTTTTGCTACATTTTCAACCTGTTTTATTTCTTCTGCATTGTAAATACTCGTTCGAACCATGTTTGCAGGCTGAAAAATATGATTTTTCAAGTATTCTTTAAAATCGATTTTGGATGCTACTTCTGCAATTTCTGCTAATATAATATATCCTAAATTGTTGTATTCGCTTCTTTCACCGGGGACAAATTCTAACTCCGGTTTTTGATTATATAATTTGGATAATACAACTTTATTGGTAGCAATTTTTGAATTATCCCAGCCACTATTCATAAGTAATCCATAATCATCGGGTAAACCACCCGAATGTATCAGAAGGTGGTGAATTGTAATATCTGAATATGGAAAATCGGGTAAATGCTTTATCACCTGATCCGATAATTTTAATTTTTCTTTTTCAGCAAGTTGCAGAATGGCAACTGCAGTGAATGCTTTGCTTACAGATCCGACATTGAATAATGATTGCTCATTTAGTAATTCCTTTTTTTCTTTATCGGCAAACCCATAACTTTTTGAGAATATTACCTCATTATGCTCAGCAATCAATACATTCCCATTAAACTGTCCACGTTCGTTCATCACACTAAAAAGACTGTCCAGCAATTCTGTTTTCTCCTGGCTAAAACACATTGCAGAAATAAAAAGGAATAGAGTAAATAATTTAATTGATTTCATGATAAGTATATTATTTTAAAAATGATTTTCTTGTTCCTCTTGATGCATTGGCTCCCTTAATATTTCCTCCACCCCAGCTTAAACCGGATCTGCGCTCTCTAAACGGAGAATCGTTCATCCCCCAGCGTTTGATCTTTGAATCTCCTTTCTCCAAATGAATATTATTTTTATCGGATCCTTTATAGGAATCTATAATACTTTTAATCTTTTTGTTTTGCCGGTATTTATCAATTAGGATTAGCGGAAGAAAAACACACATGAGTAAAATTAATCCCAGAATAAGAAATACATTATTCCATTGAAATTCCAGCATACTTCCAATCATCCTAACTGCTAAAAGAATTGCACCCGATATTCCTGAAATATAAATGATTATTTTCATGGGTTTTGATTTGGGTTATATTTAACATAAAAAACAGTATCTCCTTTTTCTAGCAATAGTTTTTGTTTATGAATTTCTGAATCATAAAGCACATCATACAGGTTTAAGGAATCTTTTAAAACCACATACGACATCTTCAAATCACCACCCTTAAATTCAATAAGTTCTGACTTAAACGATGAACTACCAATCTTTTTAAGTATCAGCATTTCCTTGCCGTATTTATAATAATTCAGGTAAAGAAAAAGCTTTGTGCCGGGAATCTCTTCCCTTGCTTTTATCGCGAACTGAACCTTAATATTCGTATTATTGGCAATGGCTCTGTGGGGAGTGTATATAAAAACAATCAAACTTGAACTCACCAGGATAAGTCTCAGGAAGCTTTTCCCTTTTCCCCTGATCGTGTATAAAAACAGGAAACTTACCATATTAATAATGATAATAATTGTGGCATACCATGGAATATACTGCATGGTAAATGGAAAGATAAATGTTGAAAGACTCAGGCATGCCAGTGCAATCTGAATGATCGCTACTAAATATAATAATCTGTTTGGTTTTATAGGAAACAGTGCTTTGATGTAAATTAGGCCGGTAATTGAAATGATCAACCACGAAAACAACATTACAGGCATTACATGCTGCCCGCTAAAGCCAAAATTTAACCAAAGAAATCTTTTTAAACAAGCAATAAAAAAGAGTGCAAAACCAACCGATGAAAGAATTACCAGAGATTTTTTGAATCTCAGATTGTTATCCGAATAAAAAAGCAAACTGTAACGGAAAATTAAAATAGAAATAAGAACAAAAGCCACCAAACCTACCCAATCAACCTGCCCCCATTGAAATATCCAACTACCCAGATAAAACAGAAGGCTTGCATAAATAATCAATGAGTTCATAAACCCACTATAGTTTAAGATAATTGTAAAGTTCTTTTTGATTTTTTTAATTTCGTTTCGCTGATACAAATGTGAAGACTGGTTTAATGCACTTTCAAACGTACTTCCGTTTTCCATAAGCTGTTCTATTCTGCAACAAACATGATCGATTAACTCATCTGAAAAAGCAAAGGATTTTAAACTTTGTTCCTTTATTTTTTTAGCAATAAAATCTATTTCAGTATCACTTAACTTATGCATGAATGAGTCCCCCTTCATCAAGTAATCCATTCAGGGTTTTTATAAACTCTTTCATTTCAAGAACTTTACTTTCTTTTTCCTTCACACCATTCTCTGTAAGAATGTAGTATTTCCTAAGCCTTTTTCCGTAATATTCACTTTCGGAATTAATCAGGCCTTCTGATTCCAACTTATGCAAGATTGGATAAAGACTGCCAAATGTAAGTTTTATTTTTCCATCTGATTTCTTCTCAATCATCTGCATAATTTCATAACCATACATTTTCCCTTGTTCAGCCAGCAGCTGCAAAACAATAGTTCGTATTGTTCCCTTAAATAACTCTTTTGCGATCATGAAGTAAATATATACATATTTCTAATATATTGCAATCCTTCATATAT
>CAYVEW010000116.1:0-2176 GCA_964450375.1 uncultured Bacteroidales bacterium | reverse complement strand
CATCGAAGTGTGCAAAATGGTTTTCGAAGTGTGTGAAGCTCCTTTCTATATTTCGGTTGCCATATAATTTGAATATTTGTTAATCATTGCCTGAACGCATCGATTTTAATTTTTTTCTATAATAAAGTCCTATCATCATACCGACAATAATTATTACTAACCAATTTATTGTAATTGTTGCAACTTCAAAAAGATAACTCCTTTCAATACCAAATTTTAATGTGTAAAACATAAAGGCTGTAAAGGTTAAAATCAATTGCGATATAAGAATTATGCGGATTTTCCTTTCTGCACGGCTGCTTTTAGAGAAAGCAAATGCAAGAAAAAACAGTGCCACGGACATGGCAATATAGCCTAATTCTTCCATGGCAATAAACAAGCCATGTTCGTTATATTGTGTAATCAGGGCAATTCCATCGGCTTCTCCTTTCATCACACTAATTGGAACAACTGAAAATTGTGTAAAATAAGCATTCAGTAAAACGGTAGATGAAATCAAAGCGAATGAGATACTAAGAAAGGTATAAAGTTTTTTCGATGCATTGACAATAAAATGATTTGTCACAATAAATATTACAAAAGCAAATAATTGAAAAATGGCTAAATACATCCAGTAGTAATCTCTTGGGTAATATAAGAGAATATCCGGAAAGGGATACTCCATACAATTTTCAGGACAGTATGGCCCAACTGATGGTATTGCTGTCATGGCAAATCCAAAGGTTATTAGTGTGAGAATTGACAAAAGGAAAGACGAATAATATCCAAAAGTCAAATAATTTTTCTGCAATTCGTTGGTTTCCATAGTTTATAGTATTGTTATTTCACTTCGTTTTAGTTGTACGCTGTTTTATATAGGTTTCACACAAGAGTTGGCACTCTGCGGCTACCGGGATTTCGATGTTTAAACCTATTAATCCAACGCAATTTTGAATAAATGTTCAATCGTAAAGTAAATATATACTATTTATTTATACCGAACTCGTTAAACTTATTTTACCAAAACAATGGTAATTGAAAACTAATTTTTATCCCGAAAAACCCTCTAGTATTCCTGATGTTTTTCTCCTCTCAGTACTTTATAACTAACTTTCCAACGGCTTCCACAATATTTACACATTTTATGATCTTCATAATTATCGTACTGATACGTATCTTTTGTTCTTACCCGCTGGTAGCGATTGGTTGTGGTATATTGATAGGTTTTTGTATTGGTATTAATGCTATCAGTAACCCCGGTAAGTTTTGTATCGCTTCCTATATATTTATCTCTGGATCCATATTGAACCGATACTGATTGTCCCTTAAAATCAGTTCTTTCGGTAATTTCTCCATCCCAATTCCCGCAATTATAACACTTTCTGCTAAGATGAATTGAAAATCCTATAAAGTTCATAATAACTGCTCCAAATAAGATGATCATAACTATAAATGAAAAAGAATTTTGCAGTAGAAGAAAGATAGCAATATATGAGTAAACAAAAATAAGTAGCCAGATTACTATCCTTAAACTGGTTCGGTAAGATGGTTTCTCCAGATGGCTGATAATAACACCGATGGCCATTATCGGCAAAAAGAAAATAGAAATTTTTATAAGAAACCAGATTATTTTTAGGATGATTTGAATAATCCAGGTGATAAACCTAACAGACCAATGCGATGAACGCAGGTTTTCCCACCAGGCCATATTCAAATCTCTATCGCTTTGTTCATAGTACATATCTGTTTTACCATAAAATGGTTCCAAGGAAGAAATCATCCTCCAGATGGGGAAAAAACTGATGGATGCAAAAAGCTTCTCTTGTTTTCCAAATTGTATAGAATCAATAGTTCCTTCCTGATTTACATATGCAATAACACCACTATATGCCAGAGTGTCTCCTATAACACGCATATAGTCCCAATAGCAGCGATCTCCCATATAAGCAGAAGCAGGTCCATACTGATTTTCCAGTTCGGTAATTGTTTGCCCTTTCCACTTTTTCAGTTTGGTAGATGCCACCGGTAAAACATGATCGGAATTTATTTCGGGAATTGAGTCGCTAAAATGATATTTAATATGATTATCATAAATGTAGCCAATTCTGCCACTCGACGTTCTTACTTTTAGGTAGTGATTATTTTCGCTGTCAATTTTCGGGATAGATATAATTTTAGGCATATCGTTTTCAATGGT
>CAYVEW010000115.1:0-10138 GCA_964450375.1 uncultured Bacteroidales bacterium | reverse complement strand
TTCCTGATATGTTCTTTCCAATCTAAAGTACGAATACTGTCTTCTGTATATATAGCCGTCATTTCACCAAATTTTTCGTAAATATACTTAAAAGAAAAGTCACTGATTAATTTGTTTATCAACAGGCAAGCCACGGAAGCTGTTAATAAAATTTTAAATCACACAAATTAAATAAAAACCAATGAAAAATGGGGTATCAGGATTGTTGAAAAATTATTAATTAGAAAATAATCCCATTTTTTTCATTAAAATTGAAGCATTCATATTTTTTGTAACTCCATTACGGAGTTTATAATCAAATTTAATTTCATCGCCATTAATTTCCACTTCGAAACACTTGTTTTTAATCTTTTCTGGATACTCCTTTTCCAGATCGCATAGGGTCAAATCGTGTGTAGCAACAATACCTGTAGCATTTAATTTTACCAGATGTTCAACAAACTTCCACGAGCCTTTTGCTTTATCTACAGAATTTGTCCCTTTTAAAATCTCGTCGAGTAAAAGAAAAGTTAACTCTCCTTTTTTAAGTGCTTCGATCGCACTTTTTAAACGCTTTAATTCAGCAAAAAAATACGATTCGTTATCCGTTAAGGAATCGGCGGTACGCATTCCGGAAAAAATATTCATGACTCTAAAACGGAAATCTTTTGCTGCAACCGGTAATCCGTTCATTGCCAGCACCAGGTTAATTCCAATTGTTCTTAAAAAGGTACTTTTACCAGCCATGTTTGCACCTGTAGTAATGTCGATTTCGCCTGGTGCTGTTAAGCTAAAATCATTATTAACTCTTTTTGAGCCCGGGATTAAAGGATGTCCTATATCTTTTGTTTGAATTATGGTTTCTTCGTCGATTACCGGATAAATATAATCGGGATTATTAAAACTATAGTTTGCTAAACTACACAGCACATCAAATTCGGATATTACCAGAATCCAGTTTTTCAGATTCTTGCCATATTTAAGTTTCCATTTTTCCAATCGCATAATGGAATATAAATCCCACATCAAAGTAGCATTCAAAATAATTCCTAAGAAAATATTTAACCTTGTATCGAACGCATCGATAATCCGAATAAGCTTTTTAAAGGCAGTTTTGGCGTAATCGTTTCCGGTTTTAAGATTCTGTTGTAAATTGATTAAGTAATCCGCATGAAAGCCTTTATTTTCGATTAACTCAATCAGCATCGAATAGTTTTTTAAAATTTTTAACTCTTTGGAAACCAATTCTTGTTCATGATTTGTGCGCCGTAACATCATGCTGGCGATAAACAACTGTAACAATGCAAATAAAACAAACCACGAGTAGTGTGTTAATCCAGTAAGCACAAGAGCCAAAAGAGTTAATGTAACAGCTGGCAATGCAATTACCAACACCTTAAAAAATTTCTTGCTGATAAAATAAGCCGGTTTATCTACCCAGAAATTTATTTTTTTATTGTCGTCTTTCCCTATGGGATAAGCATAACCTGTTGCGATAAAATTTTGTCGCCAATCGATCTCCGGGCTCATTTCCCGAATTGCTTCCTGCCATATTTTGATTTGTTGTTTGGAGTTTGACATGTTAAGTAAACGCTTTGCCAGTAAGTTTTTACCAACCAATGTTACCGTTCTGTTTAAATACTGAAACATTGATCCATCGCCAAAAAGATCTAAATCGAATGAATAAGGATGCTCCCGATCTATAAATTCCTTACCGCTATCAAAGAATCCAAATTTGTACTGCAAAACCTGTTTTTCTTCTGAATTTAATTTCACCAGGTTTTTGTAATGTTTTAATTTGTCGGTAAGCTTAACGAATTTAATAACCAGATAAATAAATAATGCAAGGAGTATTAAAGCAGATGCTAATTTTATTATATGGTAATCCTTTATCGTTAATATAAATAAAAAAACTGAAGCAATAAATGATAAAAAACGAAGACTACTTAAGTAAACAATTTGCGTTTTAGTTGCATTAACCTGTTGTGTAAATTTTTCGAACCGCTCGTGGTATATTTTATAAACTTTATGATGCATTATTATTTATTGCGTAAAATTTTTAGTTCTTTTTCGATCATAGATCGCACTCTTTTTGCTAGATCCTTAATTTCTTCATCTTTAAAATCCTGATAGGGAATTTCATCCAACACTTTTACCGTAATGGTATTTTTTCCTTTAAACATAAAATAATTATAAATTAAATTACGATGAACTCCTTCGATAACGATCGGTTGAATTGGTACTTTGGTGTCCTGAGCTAATTTAAAGGCTCCTTCTTTGAAATTACCAAGCTCGCCTGTTTTCGACCGGGTTCCTTCGGGAAAAATAGCAATTGTACATGCTTTATTCAGAACTTTTTCGGCATCAATAATCATTTTCTTAATACTGGCTTTGCTAGTTCTTTGAAGTCGAATATCTCCCTTTAAGCGCATCAGCCAACCGTAAAACGGAATTCGAAATACTTCTGCTTTTGATATCCAGCGAAAAGGAACACCCAAACGATACATCAACAATATGTCTTGTTGCGATTGGTGATTTGCTACAATTATTTTTGTTTTTTTATTGAGTTTATCTTTATCAATTATATTTACTTTCCATCCCGGAACCAAAATGGTAAATAAACTTCCCCAGAAATTTGCAAAGTAATGCAATACAACCAGTCGTTTATCAAACAAAACGGTTAATAACCAAATAAGTACAAATACTGGTGATAATATTATTGTAACCGTAATAACCAATAACCAAACATATAATGAAAACAGAAAACGCAACATTTTATTAATTTTGAAGTAAGTTAAATCAAATACAAAAGTATCTTTTTCATCGTTTTAATGCTTAACATTTTTGGTTTTATTTTTTAATTTGTTAGATTCTAAATGTTTGGTATATTTTTTGAATTTAAGATATTACTTATTAATTTCACAGCGCAAAAAGCTAAGTTTGGAACGAAAAACTCTTGAATTATGAAGGTAAAACAGATTGTTATAGGCGGGTTGGTATTTTTAATGAGTTTACCATTAATTGCCCAGGAAGAAACTAAATTAGATACCATTTATTTATTAGGACGTCGGAAGCTGATTGTACAAGTTCGAAATATTTCTTCTGCAACCGTGCGATATTCGGAAAAGGGATCTGATGAAACTGTTACGCTCGAAAGAAAACAAATTCAGAAAATTGTTTTTAATACAGGACGTGTGGAAGTATTTAATAAACCAGTAATGATGATGGTGGAACAAGGTGACTGGAAGACAGTAATTGTTACCGACCGGGAGAATGATGTTAGCGGATTGTATGAGTTGGGTAAGGTTGAAGCCAAATCATCACCTGGTAGCAGGAACGCCAAATCGGCTAAGAAAAGTGCCATTATCCGACTACAAAAGAAAGCAGCCAATATTGGTGGAATGATCATTTTAATCACACGCGAAGAATCAATTGGTGGTTTTGGAGAACCCCCAACTTATGTTGCAGAAGGAATTGCATACGGTTACGAACCGCCAAAAAAAGAAGAAGATAACACAGATAACTAAAAAAACAGGGAGCCAAAAAGCTCCCTGTTTTTTTAGTTATTTAATCCTAACTCTTCCAGTCCCTGTATAAAGACAATGTCCTTTGGGATTCGCTCCTTTTGAATCCTGTATAAATCGTTTAACAACTCATCCCTAATAAATCCTTTCTCATCAACCAGTTTTTTTGCTGCCTTGTAATCTCCGTTTCCCTGAATAACGAGTATTTCTTCTGCAAACTTTAGCATTGCCTGCTTCATCTTCTCAAAATCAATACTATACTTTTTTGTTTTTTCGTCGCGGGTAAAAGCCCCCATTTCTTCAAAATAGTGGAAACGAATCATGTTAGCAACACCCTGATCGTTTGATATGCCGAAACGAACTGAACGGAATACATCTGCCATGTAGGTAACATAATTATCCATTAAAACACCTTCGTCCATTTCACCCATCTCGTATAATTTGGTTACGAAGAACAAACTCAGGATATCGTTTTTACACTCGGCAATTATATTGCTTTGTTCTTTTAATACATCACGAACTTCGCCTTTACCATTTACTGTATTTTTAATTCCTAATGCACTTCCTACCTCATAAAACATGGTGTTTTCAAAAAATGCTTTTGATGTAATATGTTCTTGTTGATTTTCGGCTATTAACAGCTTACTAATTGGCACTAATATTTTCTCAAACTTCGCTTCCATCACATTTTTAAACTGAAGTTTTCTGCTACCAACTTTTAGCTGAACCTGACCATCAGTAGGCAACGTAATGGCAATTTTTTTACTGCCGGCATTCCAGTATCCCGAAGAATATAATACATCGTACACCATAATATCCGATAAATTTCCAGGCACTTCTGTTTTGTATTTATCGTCTACGGGTAAGTTTTTTTGCAAATAGGGTAACAGTAGAGAATACTTCTCCAAATCTTTACTTGCTTGTTTGTTCTTTAAAAGAACCATGGATTGATAGGATGCTTTTGTGTAAAACAACCTGTCTTCAACATCTTCAATGGGCCCAACAATAAAGTCTAACAAATTATCTTTCATTTCCATCCAGGCAATATCACTTTCGTAATACTCATCATCTAACAATGCCTTAGCTCTAAGCTGGATGTATTTTTTAAAACCTTTATCTTCAGCAAGATCTGCTACTTTATTCAATACATCAGCAATTTGAACCAGTTTTTCTTTATATGCTTTGTGGTATGGAACAGTTTGCAAACCACCCAGTTCATTTCGTCGAACCAGTGTATATAAACTATATTTTTCAAGATCTTTAAATTCATCGAACTCCTGATACGACATATTTTTCGGATAGAAATTTGCACCATCGGGCCTTTCGCCTACTCCATCAACAAAAGATTCCATTCCTCCCAAACGATCCCAGGGCCCATAGTTTATCATAAAGTATTTTTTAACCTTTGGATCATTAATTGAATTCAGAATTTCATCCTTTTTGTTGCAGGTTTGCGCCCAATAGATTTCGTCAATTAATTTGGCCGCATCGATAAGCAAGGGGATCATTTTCTTCTGATTTTCGCTTAATACACTCAAATCAGCTTCTAATTTTACATCGGCATAATTCGTTAACAACTTATCTATTTTGGTTTGAAGTTGTTGTGAATCATCTTTTTTATTCGTATTGCATTGATTAAATAAAAAAGACATTAAAATTAAACCGATGATTATGATTTTTTTTTGCATAATCTTGGGGTTTTAGGTTATGTTTTATTCAAAAAAGTATTTGCAGTGAGCTGAAAAATTACACAATTAAATATACGAAGAAATAAACAGAGAGTCAACTTATACAAATATAAGCTAAACTATATCTGGCCACACCCCCTGACAAACTTGACTTTAAGAATGTTGGTTTTTTAAAACATTGCCGAAACCAATTCGTCTAAAGAGATATTATGAAAATATTTTTCGATGTGTATTTTAGATAAGACTTCCCGAATCGATTTTTCTTCGTGTTTAGACCCTGCAAGTTCTTTTTCAACTTCCGAAACATCTTTCTCGTTAAAAAAATCGCCAAAAAACCTTATATCCTGAATAATTCCTTTTTCAATATTCATCTGCACTTCAATATGCCCACCTTTGGTTTTAATCAGTTTCTCGAAGTTATATTTGGGAGAATAACCGAAGTTCCAGTCCCAGGTGGAGTATTTTTCTTTAACCAGCTTGTTTATCTGGTCCAGATCGTATTGAGAATATTCGTATAATGAAGCTCCTTCCACAGCGTTCATCATAAAATCCATTATTTCATCATTAAATTCGGTAACGGTCATTTTTTTTGGTAAATGCTCACTAATATTAGTAACCCGGCTTCGCACAGATTTCACCCCTTTATCCTGATATTTTAAAGGATTTACTTTTAAGGCACTTGAAAGATCAGCCATTTTTGATGAAAAAAGTAAAGTGCCATGATGCAATACTCTTTTCTTAAAAACATGTTCGGCATTACCCGAAATCTTTTTACCATGAATCATGATATCGTTTCGGCCTTCGAACTGTGCATCGACACCTAAATGTTTTAATACTTGCAGTATGGGCTCTACATATTTCTTGAAATCGACCAGAGCACCTTCGCCTTCCACATTTTTTATAAAAGTAAAGTTCAAATTTCCCAAATCGTGAAAAACGGCTCCACCGCCCGATAACCTGCGCACCACATCGATATTATTCTCTTTTACATACTCAACATTAATCTCAGCCAGGGTATTTTGATGTTTGCCAACTATAATGGATGGCCTGTTTCGCCAAAGCATAAAACAGTTTTCTTTCAGATTTCTTAAAACATATTCTTCGGCAGCCAAATTAAAATAAGGATTGGTATTATCGTTTTTAATACAAAGCATAATGGTTATTTTAAGATTTAAAAGAGAAACAAGTTTTTAAGCGAAATGTTTTGATAATTTCCTTTGTGTAAAATCGTGAAGCAGAAATACCGACCATCCGATTGAGCTGCCTAGAATAGCTCCGCACAATACATCGAACGGATAATGAACACCCAAATAAATCCGGCTGTATGAAACAATAGTTGCCCATACGAAGATAAAAACCGAAAAGTAGTTGTGTTTAATTAATTTAGATAGAAAAAAAGCAACAGCGAAAGTGTTAGCTGCATGGGATGACACAAATCCGTACTTTCCTCCGCATTTATTACGAACCAAATGCACAATATCTTCTAAAGCAGGATTGTGGCAAGGCCTCAAGCGTTGAAATACATCTTTAAATGCTTTTACTGATATTTGATCAGCCAACGTTACAACCAAAGCAATAAATAGTAAAGTAATAACCGCTTTCCATTTAAATTTATAAATTATATAAATTACGATGATCAGGTACATGGGAATCCATGACTTTGACCCTGAAATCCACCACATGATGTTATCCCAAAATGGCGAATGTATGCTATTAAAAAAAAGGAAAAATTCGGTATCCAGCTTATTTAAAAACTCTAACATGATCGTTTATCTTATTGTAGTTCTTTCCAGATCATATCTTTCAATTCCTGAATTCCTTTTTGAGCAACGGATGAGATAAAAATGTAAGGTATGTCTGGTAAATCTTTTTTCATTTCTTCAATCAATTCATCATCTAACATATCAGCTTTGGTAATGGCTAAAATCCGGTTTTTATCCAGTAACTCGGGATTATATTCCTCCAGTTCGTTTAGTAAAGTTTTATATTCCTTATTTATATCGTCGCTATCGCAAGGAACCATAAATAAAAGCATGGAGTTTCGTTCGATATGGCGTAAAAAGCGCAAGCCAAGGCCTTTTCCTTCGTGTGCACCTTCAATAATTCCAGGTATATCGGCCATTACAAACGATTGCATATCGCGGTATTGCACAAATCCTAAATTAGGAACCAGTGTGGTAAACGGATAATCGGCTATCTCGGGTTTTGCCGCCGAAACTACAGAAAGCAATGTTGATTTTCCTGCATTCGGAAAACCTACCAAACCAACATCGGCTAATATTTTTAATTCAAGAATAAACCAGCCTTCTTTTCCTTCTTCTCCAGACTGCGCGTATCGTGGTGTTTGATTGGTTGCTGATTTAAAATGACAGTTCCCCAGTCCGCCACGGCCTCCTTCAAGCAACACTATTTCTTGTCCATCTTCGGTAATTTCAAATAGGAACTCACCAGTTTCTGCATCTTTGGCAACCGTTCCAAGAGGAACTTCAACCAAAATATCTTTTCCGTTTGCTCCTGTACTTTCTTGCTGTCCGCCTGCTTCTCCGCTGGTTGCAAAAATGTGTTTCTTGTATCGTAAATGCAGTAAAGTCCAAAGTTGTGCATTCCCCTTTAAGATAATATGTCCGCCACGGCCACCATCGCCACCATCGGGTCCACCTTTGGCAACAAACTTTTCGCGACGTAAATGTGGTGAACCAGCACCCCCTTTACCCGATCTGAAAAATATTTTTACATAATCAACAAAATTCGAACCTGCCATAATCTCCTAATTTACATATATTTTTCGATAGCTTTACAAATATCACCAAAGATACTATCAATTTCGCCATTTCCGTTAATGGATTCGTATTTTCCTAAGGATTTGTAAAAATCTGCTATTAATGCTGTTCTGTTATTATAAATTTCAATTCGTTTTTTGATAATATCTTCGGCTCGGTCATCGGGCCTTCCCGATTCTTTTGCTCTATTATTAAGCCTTTCGATCAGTTCGTCTTCCCGAACATCCAAGGATATCATAACATTTACATCGCCACCAAATTTCGATAAGATTCCCGAAAACTTTTCGGCTTGAAAACGAGTACGTGGAAAACCATCAAAAATAAAACCATTCGGGTTTGCATGTTTATCCAGTTCTTCTTTAATAATATCAATTGCAACATCATCAGGAACATAATTGCCATCATCGATATAACTTGCGGCCAGAACTCCCAAAGCTGTTTTTGCTTCAATCGCTTCTCGCAAAATATCTCCGGTAGAAATATGAGTTAATTTATACTTATCGATTATTTTTTTCGATTGCGTACCTTTCCCTGCACCCGGAGGGCCAAACAATACAATATTCAACATGCGTACTGATTTTTTAACTTACAAGTGTATAAATATCCGGAAGATTTCTTCCCAAACCATCGTAATCTAAACCATATCCAACAATAAAATCGTTGGGAATTTCCATTCCAACGTAATCTATATTAAAATCCTTTTGATAAGCCTCCGGTTTAAAAAGTAACGAAGCAACACGCACACTGGCAGGCTCGAAACTCTTTAGCTGACCTAATATTTGCTCTAAAGTAATTCCGGTATCTACAATGTCTTCAAGAACAATTACATCGCGCCCTTCAACAGATTCGTTAACACCAATCAGTTGCCTTACTGCTCCGGTTGATGCTGTTCCCTTATACGATGTTAGTTTTAGGAAAGTAACCTCGCAAATAAAATCAATGTGCTTAAATAAATCTGCAGTAAACATAAAAGATCCATTTAAAATACTGATAAATAAAGGAACTTCTTTGTTTTTATAATCATTATTAATTTTTTCTGCTATTTTTTTGATTGCATCTTGTATTTTCTCCTGAGGGATCGAAACCCTGAACTCTTTATCCTTTAGCTTTATCTGATTCATCTTAATAATGATTTGGTTATGTACTAACAAACAAACTGTCAATTAAACTGTTCTGAGATAAAAATAATTTACCTTAGAAATATTAACTTTACCATGTTTAAATGACACTTGTTTTAAGAACATATGATTAAAATATGGTGCGAAAATACAAATTAATGCTCGAAAAATAATTTATAATCAAATAAAAAAGTAAAATTCAACATGGAAGCAAAAGTAAGTATTATTATGGGCAGCACATCCGACTTGCCGGTTATGGAAAAAGCAGCAAAAATTCTGGATGAATTTAAAATCCCATTTGAGATGAATGCCCTTTCGGCGCACAGAACTCCTGAACAAGTGGAAAAGTTTGCAAAAGGAGCCAAAGATCGTGGCGTAGAAGTAATTATTGCAGGAGCCGGTATGGCTGCGCATTTACCCGGTGTTATTGCTGCAATGACAAGCCTGCCTGTAATTGGAGTACCCATTAATGCTTCGTTAGATGGAATGGACTCTTTACTGGCAATTGTTCAGATGCCTCCCGGAATTCCGGTTGCAACTGTTGGAATTAACGGTGCTCAAAATGCTGGTATTTTAGCCGCTCAAATTCTTGCAGCAGGAGACGAGAAAATGAAGCAAACTTTGGTTGAATATAAGGAAAACCTGAAAGCCAAAATTGTAAAAGCAAATGAAGAACTTGCTACGGTAAAATATGAGTATAAAACAAATTAAGATTTTTTTATTTCAGAGTATTCAAAAATCCGAAGAACAAAATCTTCGGATTTTTTATTTAGAAGCTAAGCCCAGAACTCGGATTGAAACTCAACACTTGTTTCCTGCAAACTGTTTTCAAATGCCAGAAGCTCTTCTATTTCAATGCGATTAGCAAAACCTAAATGAACCTTTTCTCTTATAACCTGCATTTTTTCGATGGCATCAACCAGATCGTATTCTACTATATTCAGATTTTCCATACTAGTGAATTTGTTTTAAAACAAAATTCAGTTTTTAAGGTTAAGAGAACTTTTTTAAATTGTTATTATATTGTTGCTGTGTGATAAGTTATCAAC
>CAYVEW010000114.1:0-10174 GCA_964450375.1 uncultured Bacteroidales bacterium | reverse complement strand
TTTACACATCATTTTTTATGCATTTAGTAAATTTCTCAAGTGTTACAGGACTAATTTGATAATAATTCTTCCCTTTGAGTATTTACTTTTCTTTGATTTCTAACGATAATTGTTATTTTACTTTAAAATTTATGGATGTATGAATTCTCTCACCAAGTTTGGTTATTCCAGTAACTAATATGACATAATCACCAGTCGTGTCTGAAGTAGTAAAATCAAATTCTAAAGTGTAATCTTTAGTTAGAGTATTAATTGGCGACCAATAAAGTGTATTTCTTGTGTCTGGTATGTTTTCTGACCAGGTTGATAAACTGTAAGAATAATCTTTTTCATCGAGAAATAAATAATTTAAAAACATACCAGATTCAGGGAGTTTTATTCCGGCCCAATCATTTTTAATTGAAATTATATTAATTATACCACCGTAAATGATATCTCCTAAGACATACGGAGCATTAATAACCTCAATTCTTTCAACTTTTTTTGGTGAGATTTCTAAAATCCTTTGTATTTGATTTATTGAAATTAAATCTACCATAACTAAAGGATCATAGATATCTAACTCAGCTTGTTTACCTAATACTACAAATTGTTTTTTACCATCATATTTTTTAATTTTCACTAAAAAAGGGATTTCTGTAAAGTAATCTTCAAGCGTTGGCAAATTAATATAATCATTAATTTTCAATGTGCTCGCAGGCAAACCGTAAAAGGGTAATGTATCATTTTTATTATTTCCGTTTTTAAAACCAATAATAGTATCACTTTTAAACTGGTCTTTTACTTTTTTATTTATAGCTAAATTGTAAGCTGCAGACTGTTCTATGCTAGTTAAAGAAAAAGTAGGGTTAGGTAAAAGTATAGGTTCTGTGCAAAAATCGTTATCCACCAATAAATTTGGTGTTTTATTTTCAATATGTTGAGGACTTATAAATATATCCTTGTAACCTATTTGATCTGGAAGTATAAAAAAGAATTGTCCATTTGCATTCGTTAAAGTTGAAAAAAAACTATTTCTTGTGCTATCTAAAATAGATAGGTTAACTTTTATTTTAGTAATAGCATCATTTGTATTTTTATCTTTTACTGCACCCGATAATGTAATTCCTCTAGTTTCGGGCTTATAATATAATGTTGAATTTATATCCATTAAAGAATTGTTTTTAAAATTTTTAGGATTTAAAATTTTAGAATTAGCTACTCCCATTGGAACAACTGAAATAATAGTATTTATAATAGTATCTTTTTTATTTTGATCTAAGTTTATAATTACGTTTACTTTTTCTCTAGTTTGAAAAACATCTTTAGTTAATTGAATATTATAATCTCCTTGCTTAAGACTTATATTGCTTGTGGTGAAATTCAATGAATCCTTTAAATATTGTTCATTTAAAATTTCCTTTTTGTAAGGATTAATAATTTTTATTACTTGATAATTATATTGATATGGCCCGAAGTTGCGCATATATTTTGTATATGCTCTCAAATAGTAATTGCCTGATGTAATATCTTCAGGAATGCTAATTAAACCTGAACATTTATCATCATCAAGTTTAAATTTACTGCCAGCTATTTGTTTGCCATTAGGCGTTAATAGTTCAATGTAGATTATCTTACTTACATCATTGGCACCATGTCTTGTCGTTGAAAAGAGTATATCTTCACCAACGATATAGATGTTACGATCAGTATCTAACAATACATGTTCACTACAATTATCAATAGTTTGGGAAACCATGTATTTAGATATTAAAACTAATATAAGATAAAATAAAGTTTTTTTCATTCGTTTCTATGTTTAATAAGGCCAAAAATCGGGTTTGGTTGTTGATCCACCTAATGTAGTGCAATCAACACAGCCATTACTTAACCAAAGAGTTATGGATCTTCCATTGTAATATAGATAGGCAGGCCGACTTGATCTAGGTATTGAGTAAGCGCCATATTTTAAAAGATGTTCTAGACAATAATCGTAATAATCTAATTCCAGGTCTTCAATTTTATCTGTAAAAATTCTTTTTGTTCTAACTGATGTTGCATAAAAATAGCCAAGCACTTCTGAATTGGGATCTGTTAAATTATATAAGTTACCCTTTACAAGTTCTGGTTGTTTAGTGTACAAACCTCCAGTAGAGATAATATTGTTTTTCACTTTTTCCCAATAAGTAAATGCATTTTCAGTCAGCGAGTGTAGCTTTAATAGTACGCTATATCCATGTGCAAGCCGGCCTGTTCTACTTTTTACATAATGTAATGGAAATTTTAGATATTTGTTTTCTGATAATTCTGCCGTTGAAAGTGTAAAAATTTGTGGAAATATTTGAGTTTTCCAACAAATCTTCAGTGAAGAATCTGGTGGATCAATGATATTAATGAATCCATCATAATCAATGGAACCATGATTATAATGTCGAGAATGATATTCCCATGTTTCTTCAATAGTAAATTTATAGTAAAAAGATTGATTATATAATCCATTTAAGTTTGTGTAATATTGGATGCCCTGTATTGGTGAGTCAGGGTTCGTTGTAGGTTTATCTTGAGTTATAAAGTAAACAGAATCAATTTCAGCACAATCGGTCATCTCATCGTAGTCTGAACTAATCTCAACTCCTTCAGGTGTTATAATATCAATTTTATAAGAAGTCCCAACGTTTAAATAAACTTTATCTATCCAAGTGATATATTTTCCAGGGCTGTTTATATCTTCAATTAGTTCAAAACTGTTACCTTTATCATCTCTAATAATCACATTACAATTACTAATAGGAATATAGTCAGGAATACTAACATCTGTTTTTATTGAAGTTGAATAGGAAATTTTAACACTTTGATATCCTTCTTCATTAGTTATATGTCCATTTACTACATATTGTTCTGCATCTTTAGTTTTTATTATAGGCATGTACTCTTCAATGCACGAATGTGAAAATAGCATACCAATAATTATTACTATTAATGATTTGATGTTATTCATATTTTATGTTTTTAGAGTCGATATTAATCTTAATGTATAAATAATTATGCAATTACAATCTATTGTGATGAATAATTCCCTAATTTAAATAACCATGTAAAAGTTATTAGCGGATTACCTATAACAGAGTATTTATAACCTTTAATATATCCATCTTCAGAAATAAAGTAAACTGAATAGGCGTTCTTCCTGCCCGTTAGATTATATACACTCAACATCCACGAGCTATGTATTAGTTTGTTTCTTTTTAAATTTCCTTCAACTGTGAGTGATAAGTCAGTTCTAAAATAATCAGGTATTCTATATTTATTTCTTTCTGAATAATCTATTAAAGGGGTATTATCCAGATAATAAATAGATACAGGGTATGTTACAGGTTTTCCGCTTTGATATGTAATAACAGATGATAATGTTACGCGTTTAGATATATTGTAATTAATAACGGTATTTACAACATGAGGAATATCATGATTTGATGGATAAATTTCCCCATTATTAATTTGCGCTGAGGTATTATCACTTTTAACTTGAACAAAAGATCTGGAATAAGTATATGCAATCCACCCGTCAATAATACCGGATTTCTTTTTAAGCAATATTTCTATTCCATAAGCTTTTTGCTCCCCCTGTAATAATTCTGTTTCTATTTTCGGAGTATTTAGAAAATCTGCACCATCTTTAAATTCTGTAAAATCTTTCGTCATTTTATAAAACAGTTCAAATGATGCTTCAATTTTTTTATCTGGAAAGCTTCTAAAAACTCCTAATGACAACTGATTACTTTTGGAAGGCTTAATGTGATAATCAGCAATCTTCCATTGAGAGTTAGGTGCAATTGAGATTGTATTATTAAGCATGAACAAGTTTTGACTCATTTGGTTAAAAGCCAGCTTTATTGAACCATACGGATCTGTTTCAAAGTTTAAAGAGAATCTAAACTCTGGGCTTTTATACCACTTAATAATTTCATTATTATTAAAAAATAAGGTATCCCGAATACTATTTACGTCTTTAGCTTTATTTTTATCGTATATGTATACTTCTTGTTTTCCTAAAGGTGCAAATACAGAATATCTTATTCCTGCATTCAAATTAAACCATGATGTAAAATCATAATTTAATGATAAATAAGCAGCAATTTCAGTACCTTTCTCGATACCATGATTAATTGGTAATTTTAATGATTGCTGTCCATATGGAATTACACTGCCTCTGTCTAATTGATAATAGATTCCACTGAAACCAAAGCTTACTTCATTGTTATTTTTAATTGTTTGTGTAAAATCATTTTTAAGTTCATAATGATTTATCTTATAATTGTGCTTATATGCAGTTGATACTTCTTGTTTATCAATAGTTTCGAAAGCATATTGAGAGCCTACTAGGCTTGTATTCATTCTTAAGATATTATTAAAATTGTGATGTAAGTTTATGGATGCCCCATTATTAGAATAGGAATAACTATTAATATCTGAAAGATCAAACTTATCATTACTTGAATAAAAAAATGTTGATATATAAGTTTTATCAAAGTCATAATTCAAGCCTAATGCAATATCATTAAAATTAGCATGGCTATTACGAATGGTTGGATCTTTTATTCTGGATAAAATCCAATCTGAGTAAGATGACCGTGCACTTAACAATATTGAGCTTTTATTTTGTTTTATGGGGCCTTCTAAGGTTACGTTAGCGGAAATCGGATTTACTCCTCCATGTAAACTAAACTTTTTTCTATTTCCTTGTCTCGTTGTAATATTGAAAACGGATGAGATTCTGCCACCATATTCTGCAGGAACATGTCCTTTATATATCGAGAAGTCTTTTATAATGTCAGAATTAAAAGCTGGAAAAAAGCCAAATAAATGTGATGTATTATATATCGGTATTTTATTGATATAAAAAGCATTTTGATCTGAACTTCCTCCTCTAACATTTAAACCAGATGACCCCTCTCCAACACTTACAATGCCTGGAAGCATTTCAGAAACTTTTAAAATATCTCTTTCGCCCATCATCATTGGAATTGCTTTAATAGATTTTGCTGTTAATTTTTCAAGTCCAGGATCTTTTTGCTTAATGTCCATCTGTCTATCGCCTTTAATAATAGCCTCTTGCAGGGTAAAAGAAGAACTTTTGAGTTCTATTTTTATTGTCGAATTGGAGTAAACTTTTAGTTTATACTTATTTGTCTTATAACCTAACGAAGAAAACTTTGCATTGTAAGAACCTGAAGGTAATAAAATTGTAAAATATCCGTTTAGGTCAGTTGCGGCACCGGTGTTAGTTTCTTCTATATATATAGTAGCACCAATTATAGGTTCTCCAGTGTCTAAATCTTGTATTTTACCTCCGATTCTAATAATTCCTTTAGTTGGATTATTTTTAGTACCTACTATTATTGTTTTTATTGCATCTGATTCGCGACCTGACATATATCTTTTTTCACTTTCAGTAACTAATGTTTTTTTATTTTCAACTAACGAATCTGTTATTTTTTGACTAAAAAATGGAAGTTTATCTATTAAAATTTCATTATGCATTAATACATAATGCTTGTGCCACTTAGATAATCTAATGTTAGTATTTTGTAGTACTTGAAATAGTGCATCTTCAATGGTAATACTGTCTTTTTGTAAAGTAACTTTAATGTTAGAAGTTAATTCACTATTATAAAATATCGTAATGCCGGTTTGTTCTTTTATTAATGTAGTAAGTTCTGTAAAATTATCATCCGATAGATTAATTGAAATATATTCTTTTTCTTGTCCATAAATTAATGAACAGAATAGAATTAATGTCAATAAAAATGTTGTTTGTTTCACATTATAAGGGTATTACAATAGTTGATTAAGAGGTTAACTTCAGCGTCAGTAGCTTTTTTAATTTTTATTTTATTCTTGCTGATAAATTTTTTAATCGGTTTTTTATTGTTATTGTTGAACAAAGAGATAAAGGTTCTTTTATTTTTATATCTGAACTTTTCATTACCAATTTGCAGGTACATTCTTTTTTTTGGATTACTAAATACATAATTTGTCGTTCCAGCTACGTGCGACAATGATAATAACTTATACCATTGATAAAGAATCTTATACTGTCCGCTGCCATAGGTCTGGTATACAGTTTTTTCAGAATTTTCATTAGGAATAATCTCAAAATACTTATCTCCAAAATAAAAACTTTCTAATTTTTCATAGGATAGCTTAATGATAATTGTTCTGTAATTTAATTTAAACTTTAATAGAACATGTTGTTTATAAATATCATAGTTAATTAGGCAATCTTCATATAGCTGATCATTTATAATTAAATTTCCATTAACGAATTCATCACTAATCAAATATTGATTACCAGATATGTTAACCGTACCTATACTAGAATAAATTTCACCATTATATAAAAACGGGTTGAGGCCATATAAAGTATCTTTTTTTTCTTGGGAAAATAAGTGATTTATAAAAAAAAATTGAATCACAAATAGCAACAGGAAATAATGGAATTGTTTAGACATTCTGTATGTATTTTTCGCTAATAAAAATAGACATAAATCTTATATAATTCTAATTTTTTTAGATTAATAGCATTGATATTCGATGTATAATCATTTATTTATAATAATTGCAGTTAAGCTTTGACTTTAATTATGATTTCCTTTCATTTATTCATAAGGATAATGATTTTTATTCAATAAAACCAAAATGATATTAAAATCTGGATGATAAAATTTTTTAAACCATAATATATTTATCTTCTACCTATAAAAATAAACATTTTGTCAATTTCTGATTAGGATTGTGAATGAAACGAAATCTTTTTTGGTATATTTATTGTATATTTCGTTTGAAAATTTTTGTATTATGAAGACAAAACCCTATCGCATTCAGCTTAATATTCTCATAGTTATTTTATTCATTGCGTTTAGTTCCTTTGAAACTAATGCGCAAAACGATCCTTCCTGGATGATGGATTCATGGCGATCAGAACAATATCCTTCCAATGTATATCTTACAGGTTTTGCTCAGGATGGGATCAATAAAAATGAATCAAAAGCAGAAGCAATTGGCAGAGTTACTGCGATGGCCAGGGGAAATTTATCGGAACAAATCATATCTTCAATTAAAAGTGTTAGCGATAGTTATAGTCAAAGTGTTTCAGATGGAAAATCCGAAACGGTTAAAGAAACGTTTAAATCAGAAATACAGGTATCTACCGATGTAGAGATTAATGGGGTAAACCTTGAAAGTTATGTAAAAAACAATACTGTGTATGGTTTTGCATATGCTAACAAATATGAGATTATTGGGTATTATAAGGCGAATCTGAATATGAATATTCAGCAAATTGAAGGACATATTCAAACTGCAAAGGAGCTCGAACAAAAAAGAGAAAAAGTAAAAGCAAAAGATGAATTTAATAAAACATTACCATTTTTTGATGAGATACAAAAAGCACAAGGAATTTTAAGTGCATTGGACAAAAACTTGAGTGATGCCGATTTGAAGATGGAAAAAACAATGAATTTATACAACGAAGTAATTCAGGCAAATGCAAGGTTAGAGCAGGGTGTTTTAGTTTATCTGGCAACCGAAGAAGATTTATTTGGCGAAAAAGTTATTGCCATCGAGAATGGTTTAAAAGCAATTTTAGCTGAAAATAATTGTAGTTTTACAAAAAATGAAGCAGATGCCGACTGGAAAATAATTATTGAAGCTGCATCGAGAGAATATAATTATTCTAATAAAGTATATTTTAGTTATGTAGATGCCAAAGTAGAACTTTATAAAGCGCCATCGGAGAAACATGTGTATCAGAATGAATTTGAGCAAAAGGGCGCCCACAGTAAATCATATAAAGCAGCGGCACAAAAAGCATATAACGAAGTTAGTAACTTGATCTCAGAGAAAATATTAAATTGGATAAATAATTAAATCATAACATCATGAATAAGGTAAGTTTTTTAGCCATACTACTTATATTGTTATCAGTTGGATTTTCCAATGCACAATCCGGCAAAGATAAAAAAGTGGCGGTGTTCGATCCCGTTGGAGATGTATCTAATAATCTAAAAATAATCATTCGCGAAGAGTTAAGCAATGCAGTTGTAAACACGCTTGGTTTTACTGTTCTGGAGCGAGAATTAATCAATAAGGTATTAGCCGAAAGTGAGTTCCAAATGACAGGCCATGTGGATGATGGACAAATTGGAGAGCTTGGTAAAAAAATGGGAGCAAATTACGTTGCTTATGCATCCATATCATCGGTTGGTGGTAATTATTACATTTCGTGTAAAATGGTTGATGTTATGACCGCTAAGATTGAGCGACAAAATACCGGAATTACGCAATCTGGTTTAGACGACCTTTTTTCTGTGGTCTCAGCAGTCTCAAGAGCCATGTTACAACAACAGAGTACATCAGTAAAAACTAGTACAAGCAGTTCGAAACCCACAGTTTATAAGCAAGTATACGAGGTTAACGAGTCTGATAAGAACGACTTAACCGAGATCAATATGATGGGCTTGAGTTTATTAGTTATGCCAATTGATGCGGCACCCGATAAGGTAACCTGGCACGAAGCAAATGCCATGTGCCTTGAAAGTAGTGCTTATGGCCTAGATGAATGGAGGTTGCCAACAAAACTGGAAATTTCTGAAATGTATGCCCAAAATGACAAGCTTAAAAAAATGGAAAAGTACTGGTATTGGTCAGCTACTCCCGAAAAAAGCGAAGTTTATTTTCGCCAGGCTTTTGATGCCGATAAATTAGCTCCTGCAAAAGCTGATGCAAAAGCTTTTGCACGTTGTGTGCACAATAATGGAACTATTAATCTTGCTAATAACGACGGAGTTTGGGAATATAGTTTATACGGAACGAATTATATGGTCATGCCAGAAGATTTACCTGGCGAACATAGATGGGAAGAAGCAATGAATGTATGTGAAAATTCTACAGCTCATGGTTATAACGATTGGTATTTGCCAACAATTGACGATTTGGAGTTTTTATATAAGAACAAAGTAGCTTTAAACATGATTGGTGAATGGTATTGGTCATCTACTGAAAAAGGCCGGTCAGCAAAATACGAAATCAATTTTGTTGATGGTAAAAGGTATGATACAAGTGCTAATGCGAAACGACAAGTAAGGTGTATTCGAAAAAATAGATAACAAATCTTTTAATGCTTAAACAAAGCAAAAGTATACAAATACAGAGAATAAAGATTAATGATAACAAAAAAACGCGGTTTATACCGCGTTTTTTGTTGTCAGGAGTATAATGTTTTTAAAGGGCTAAAGCCTCTGTGTGGGGAAATTTGTGCAATATGAATATATGTCATTGTATTTTTAATGTCGGCATGCCCCAATTGATTTCTCAGGCTAACGATATCTAAACCATCTTCGAGTAAATGTGTAGCATAACTATGACGCAAAGTATGAACACTTGCATTTTTTGCAATATTGCATTTTTTTAATGTGTTTCGCATAATTCTTTGTATAGTTGTTGCACTGGTGCAACTTCCTTTTACTTTGCCATTAAAAAGATACGTAATTGGCTGATATAGTTCAATATATTGTTTTAATCCACGTATTAACATGTCGGAGATGGGCACATAACGATCCTTCTTAAATTTCGACTGACGCACATGAATTGCCTTACGGTTTAAATCAACATCAGCAATATGTAGGTTGATCGCCTCGCTAATTCTTAAACCAGAATCGTATATGGTTGCTAAAATAATCCTATGCTTTAAATTATCCGGTGTTTTTAATATAAGCTTTATTTCTTCCTTCGATAATACAACTGGTAAAAGTTTCGGCTGGTGAACTATAGGTAAATTAATGTAAAGATCATTAATATTAAATATATCAAAAATATGGCGCAATCCACAAACCAAATGTTTGAAACTACTTAAACTGGGCGATTCGTTTTTTCTTGCAACCACCATGTATTCTTCTATTTCGTCTAAACTTAAATCCAATGGTGATCGTTTATAATAAAGAGCAAGTTTGCTAATTTGTAATAAATAGTTATTAACACAGCTAATACTTTTCCCCGAAACGATAAATTTTCTGGTTAAAACATCGCAAATATTTTGGAACGATGGAACTTCTTTGCAGGCAAGTTCTTTAAAGGTTAATCTTTTCATGATTATTTAATTTAACTTTGTAAATAAATACCGATACACAGAAATAAT
>CAYVEW010000113.1:0-10257 GCA_964450375.1 uncultured Bacteroidales bacterium | reverse complement strand
TGTGTAAGTAGTTTAGGGTTTATTCGTACCACTCTTGCAAGCCCTAAGATACAAAGAATAGAGAAAAATACAAATTCAAAATTTGTTACAAACGAATTCAACCGAAACTATCTTGTTAATTTTCAATCAGTTTTAAAGCTTCAACAAAAGATTTTACCGGACGTTTACAAACATTTTCTTTACATACGTAAATGCTTGCTTTTCCATCTGTATATCTTTCTTTTAATAAAGGTAATTTACCTTCGGTTCCTCCGGCTAATAAGATATTGGGGAAATAACTTTTTTGAAACTCGGCTTTTATGGGATTTACATTGTTTCCCAGTATACACACTTCGTAAGGTTTGTGAACAAACTGAGTAAATAAATCGAACCAATTAGCCATATAATGTGGATTTTTTAAAAGTTGATCTTTTATATTCATTACCATTTGTTCTGACATATCCAGATAATCCTTCTTAATAAAGTAGTGCCCCAGTTTAAATAAATTTTGCGCCATAACTGAATTGGAAGCAGGAATTACATTATCCATAATTTCTTTTGAACGAGTAATGAGCTTTTCATCCAGATTTGATGTGTAAAAGAACATACCCGTTTTTCTATCATAAAAATGGTGAATGGTATAATTTATAAGTTCCTTTGCACGGAAAATATATTTTTCGTTAAATGTGGCCTGATACAAGCTAATCAGCGATTCTATTAATAATGCATAATCATCTAGAAAAGCATTAATAGAAGCTTTACCCTGATTAAAATTACGATATAGCCGAAAATCGTTTTGCAATAACTCTTTTTCGATAAAACCATAGGTTTCGACGGCTAATTCCAGGTATTCGTTGTTTTGAAAAACCCGGTAAGCATCGGCGAGTGCCTTTATTACCAGAGCATTCCAGGATGTTAATATTTTATTATCCAAACCTGGTTTTATGCGTTTCTCGCGATGTTTAAATAAAATCTGTTTGCATTCTTCAATTATTGTAATGATTTCATCTTCCGATTTAGTATACTTTTTGGATAACTCTTTAATACTTTTCTTTATGTTTAAAATATTACGTCCTTCCCAATTACCATCGAGTGTAAGGCCATAATAATCAGAAAATATCTCGGATTTATTTTCCAGCAAAAAATCCACTTCGTACTTATCCCAAACATAATATTTTCCTTCCACTCCCTCGCTATCGGCATCGTACGATGAGTAAAATCCACCTTCGGGCGATTTCATTTCGCGTTTTAGAAATTCAATGGTTTCATCAACTAACTGCTTATATCTTTGGTTTGGTTTTATCTTGTATGCTTCGGAATATAAGCTTATTAACTGGGCATTGTCGTAAAGCATTTTTTCGAAATGCGGAACCAGCCATTCCCTATCTACTGTATAACGGGCAAAACCACCACCCAAATGATCATAAATACCGCCATTTGCCATTTTCTCCAATGATAATTCAATGTGTTTGATCATATCCTGATCCTGCGAATGATAAAAATAACGCATTAGGGGATAGTAATTTACAGGCATCGGAAACTTAGGAGCTCCCCAGGTTCCGCCATTGGTGTGATCAAATTGTTTTCTTAATTTCAGAATAATCTGAATTAAATCTTCGTAACTAAAACTACTTTCATCATCATTTACTTTAATTATTGTATCCAGCGATTTTATTCCTTGTTTAATTTCTTTAGCTGCCTTCTGAAATTTTTCCGGATCGGTTTTAAAACCAAAAGCAAGATTCTCCAGAATGTTTTTCCATTGATCAGGGCGAAAATAGGTTCCTCCATAAACAGGACTACCATCAGGTAAAGCAAAACAGTTTAAAGGCCATCCACCATTACCTGCAATAAGCTGCACGGCATTCATATAAATATGATCGATATCGGGGCGCTCTTCCCGATCCACTTTGATACAAACAAAATGTTCGTTCATGATTGCGGCAATTTCTTCGTTCTCGAACGATTCATGCTCCATTACATGACACCAGTGGCAAGCTGCATAACCGATGCTTACGAGTATAAGTTTGTTTTCCTTTTTTGCTTTATCTAAAGTTTCCTGATTCCATGCATACCAATTTACGGGATTATGAGCATGTTGAAGCAAATACGGACTGGTTTCCTTAATTAACTGATTGGAATATTTATGTGCCATGATTTTCTGTTTAACGTTAAACAATAAGCGTTCGATAAAGTTTACATTACTTTCGTTATAACAGTATATTTTGTTAATTTCGTATTCCTAATTTCAGAACCTTATATCCCATTATGAAAAAACGATTTTTAATTATTATTCTACTACTAATCTTAGTACCTTTTATCTTAAATGCACAAAAAGGAAAAATCACTTTAGGTATGCATTCAGGTTTAAACTTTAGCAGAATCAATTACACAGACGATATTTATATTCCTGTTTTTAACAACAATTTTGGTATTTTGGAAGACACAAAGCCTTCCGTAAAGACAAGTACCTTGTCAGGCATTCAGCTTCGATATTATTTTTCTGAGAAAATTAGTATACAATCTGGTATAAACTACCTAATAAAAGGATTAAAATACAATAACATCAACGATATTTATGTAAACACGGGTACATCCATTGAATATAACTTCAGTATTAAATATTACATCAATTCAAATTTTGAATATTTACAAATACCTTTATTATTTCAGTATACCATAGGAAATAAACTATCATTTACTTCTTCGATAGGCCTTTCTAGCTATTTACTCATAGGAAAATACATTGAACTGGAAGAAAACACCTTACCTTTTGATCTGGGTGTAGCACCACAAACCATTGAAATAAGTGATTTTTTAGTGAGTGGTATTGTTGGAGGGGCTGTTTCGTACCAAATATCGGAGCAGGTTGCATTCAATTTGAATCTTTTTTACGATCATGATTTTTCAAATGTATTCTCGTACGACGATGACGAAGTTTACAAATTTGAAAATACCGCTGGAGAAAAAGTCGAAATAAATCCACTTGGTTTAGATGCCAACTCAAAATTCAGATCCTTCTCAGTATCTATTGGCTTGGCATATTGTTTTAATTAAAATTTAATCAGCATTTCAACCGAATGTTGTTTTAAGTAGGTTCTAATAATTTGCTGAACATCCCTGTTATCCGGATAAACCTTTATTACATCCGACAGGGATTCCAGGTTGTTACCAACCGATTCGGAATTGATATAACCAAATCCTATGTATTTTCCGTTCTCAATTTTTACAACAGACTTTTCATCCTCGTTTCGGCCTTTATCGATAATAAAGAAATTTTGCCAGTCGTACGAAAGTTCATCGAGCATAGCTTGTGCCCGCATGTTATAATCATCAGGCGACTCTTTCTGAATGCATGCTCCTTTGCAATGATTCAACTGATAATAAAAACAGGCTCCTGTTGTTTCGTATAAATTGGATAGTTTCTGACATAATTCAAATTTTTCTGAAAGTACATACAATCGGTCACGCGCTTCCTTTGCAGAATTAAATGATACAATAGGGTTTTCCTTTTTTATCCCTTCGGTTTTAAAACAAATATAACCGTGCTCATCAACATAGGTAAAAATCCCGTAATGATTTGCTGTACGCCTTTGTCGCCGGTTATATTTTGGTTTATGTATCTTTATTTCATCCGATTCCAACAATAGCGCAACCAGCTCGCTTCCGGTAAGTTCATAAGATATATCGTAAACTTCATCCAACATTTTCAATGCTTTCTCAGTTTTTTCGTTACTAAAATGTGAAAACACCCGTGTTCGAATGTTTTTACTTTTACCAACATAAACTATGTCGCCATGCGTATCGTGCATGTAATACACTCCTGGTTCTTCGGGTAAGTTTTTAATTATTCCGGCGTCGATATGATAAAATTTACTTGAGTTTAACTGACCTAAGCTCGAATCGGTTTTAAGTAAATGCTCGAAAAGTTTAACCGTAGCCAGGGCATCGCCTGCCGCCCTGTGCCTGCCATCGATTTTTATTTTCAGATCGTTACAAAGCTTACCTAAACTATAAGATTGATGATTGGGTAATATTTTTCTGCTTAACTTAACCGTACATAGTCTTTCTCGTTTAAAATCATATCCTAAGCTTTTAAATTCGTTCCGCACAAAATTGTAATCGAAAGTAGCATTATGCGCCACAAAAGATTTTCCTTCGGTTAGTATCACAATATCTTTGGCAATTTCCCAGAACTTAGGTGCTTTTTCAACCATCTCGTTCGTTATGCCCGTTAGTCGAGTAATGGTTGCAGAAATATATCTTTCCGGATTGATCAATGAACTATATTCCTGAACAATTTTCTCTCCATCGTGAATGTAAATGGCAATTTCAATGATTCTATCATTAACAGGACTTAAGCCCGTGGTTTCGATATCAATAATGGCATACATTTTACAAAAATGCAAAATCCAGACTAAATAATCACAGGGATTAACAAAAAATGTCACACTTAGCTCTCCAAAGTGTGACATTTTTAAGATTTAAAAGAAACTATTTCTAATCAATTATTAAAGTCCTTTGCCCGAAAAGTATTTCATAAACTGTACTCGTTCATAAGCTGCAGGATTTTGTGATTTATCCTGACTTAATTTTCCTCTGAACTCATCAATGGAATCAAACTTTTTCTCATCCATCCATCGGCTTAAATCGCTTAACATAGTTTCAATAATTCCTTTTCCGTTTTTATAAAAAGCCGAAGCAATTTGCACTGCGTTCGCACCGGCAAGTAATTGTTTAATAACCGCTGCTCCATCGTGTATTCCGGTTGAAGCTGCTAAATCACAACCAACACGGTTATGCATAATTCCTATCCATCGCAAGGAAATTGGAAGTTCATTAGGCGTACTGGTAACATTGGTTGAAAGAATATCGAGTTTATTGATATCAATATCCGGACTATAAAAGCGATTAAAAAGCACCAATCCATCAATTCCGGTATTTGATAATTTCTGGATGAATGAACCCAAATTAGATGAATAGTAACTTATTTTAAGGGCTACCGGAATTTTTACATGTTTTTTAACTTCTTTCACTATATCGAAATAAACCTTTTCGTTTTCTTCACTGCTTCTTTCGAAATCGGTAGGCAGCACAAAAACATTTAGCTCCAGGGCATCGGCACCAGCATCTTGCAATGTTTCTGCATAATAAGGCCATTTTTCGGCACTCACACAGTTTACACTTGCAATAATCGGTATCTTTACCGCTTGTTTTGCATCACGTATTAGTTTCAGGTAATTGGTTAAGCTGTCATCTTCTGCAAAATTATCATAGTATTCCATGGTTTCAGGATATGTGAACGTATCCATTGTCATGGTATTCAGGTCTTTTTCAAGCTCTCGCCTGATCTCTTCTTCGAAAATCGATTTCAGAACAACAGCTGCTGCTCCTTTTTTCTCAAACTCTTTTATATCGTCCAAAGAGTTTGTTAAACCCGAACTGGCTGCAATAATTGGGTTTTTCAGATTTAAACCAAGATAAGTAGTACTTAAGTTTGCCATAATTTTAAATAGATTTAATTCAATAATAAGTTTCTATAAGTTACAAAATAATTTAATTCGCTGGTGTTTATTGATTAACATCTTGTAAAAAGATTTGTTCATCCGGTAATTTAATTAATAGAGATACGCGAAATGTACATTTGTCAAAATCACTGTTCATTATTGCCTGATATATTTGTACTTAATTAAAATATTACGGATTTTTGATCTAAGAAAGTTTGTAAATGAATCATCCGGATCAACATAAATCAAAAGAAGAGTTACTTAAGGAGCTGGCATTATTGCGTTCAAACAATGCCGATCTGGAGCGTAAGTTGTTTGATATACAATCATCAGATCAAAAAGATAAATTTAGCCATAAAAAAAACAAGAACCTTTTCCATTCTATTTTTGAAGAAGCCGGAATTGGAATGGCCATTATCAATCGCAATTCGCATATTGTAAAATTTAATAAGGTATTTGCAACGAACTTTGGATATAGTAAAGATGAGTTATACGAAATGTCGTATCTTGATTTGATTCCGGAAGAAAAGAAAAAGAATGCCCGCAAATTTATTGATGCTCTATTTAATTCAGAACTAGGCAAATATACAGGAATACAGCCATTCGTTAAAAAAGATCAGTCGATAATATGGTTAAGGCTTACCGCCACCGCAGTAAATGATGAGTTTGGAGCCCCGGAATATGTTATTGGAATGGGTGAAGATATCTCTGAAACCATAAAGTACGAGCAAGAATTAAAAAAAGCCAAAGAGAAAGCCGAAGAATCGGATCGCTTAAAAACATCTTTTCTAACCAACATGTCGCACGAGATCAGAACACCCATGAATGCCATTATTGGATTTGCAGAACTTATGGCGGAACCTGACCTGGATATGGATTCGCGAAGAGAATTTGTCAATCAGATTTACACAAGCAGTAAAGCCCTTACAAAACTAATCGACGATATATTAGATATTTCCAAAATTGATGCGGGAGATGTGAACACAAGCATAAAAAAAATCAACTTAACAAATACTCTGGATAACCTTCGTAATAGAACTTTAAAAGAAATAGATTCACAATCAGATATTGAAATTCTTGTGCACAGTCCGTTTAACGAACTTCCGGTTTTTATTGAATCAGACGAATACCGTTTAAAGCAAATATTTGAGCACCTTTTAAATAATGCGGTTAAATATACACACAAAGGTTTTATCGAATTTGGTTTTGATATTGATCAAAGCGATATGCCCACTTTTTATGTTCGTGATACAGGCATTGGTATTCCGGAAGACAAAACAGAGTTCATTTTTAAACATTTTACCAAGCTGGAAGAACGAACCAAACTATACCGAGGAACAGGCATTGGGCTAACCATAACACAAAAACTGGTAAACTTATTGGGAGGAAATATCTGGGTTGAATCGAATCCCGGCATTGGTTCCATTTTTTATTTCACACTACCATCGAAAATTGAATTGTTTGAAATACCTTTTCATCAAACAAAAAGCTTTAAAGATTACAACTGGAATGGCAAAAAGATTTTAATTGCCGAAGATGAAGATTCTAATTACGAAGTACTTAAAGCTACCCTTTCAAGAACCCACGCTTCGCTTACTCGTGTAACACAAGGTGATCAGGCAGTTGAAAATTGCAAGAATCATCATTTTGATATTGTGCTTATGGATATTAAAATGCCAGTACTGAATGGCATTGATGCAACAAAACAAATAAAAGCGTTCCGGCCCAATTTACCTATTATCGGCCAAACAGCTTTTGTGTTTAAAAACGAACGCGATCTGTGCTTCGAAGCCGGTTGTAACGAGTACATTCCAAAACCTATTAAATCGAAGGTAATACTCGAGATGATCGATCGTTTTTTTACTAACGGTTCTGATAGTCATCCGTAATAACCTGCAGTAAAGCTTTACCATTCAGTAAGTCGTGATCAATATTTCCTTCTTTTAGAATAATCTGACTTCCAACATTATCGTAAATTACTTTTGATGAATCGGTTATAAAAGCAAAACCATCGTTAAAAACGTAGTAAGCAAATTCGCTTTTTTGTTCTTTCAATAAATCTTTACTATAAATAAACTGATCGGATGGAACTTCTAACTGACCAAAAAGTGTAGCCGGAATATCAATTTGCGAACCTACCGTGTGAACTTTTTTAATGGAATCAGAAACCACACCCCCCATCCAAATCATTGGAATATGAAATTTGCTGATTTCGTGATTTCTCGACTTACCGGGTCTTCTGCTGCCGTGGTCTGCCACCAGAATCACTAATGTATTATTCCACAAGTCGGTTTTTTTGAATTTCTCGATAAAATCAATTAAACAACTATCGGTATAGTAAACCGAATTCAAATACTTAGTTCCGCGATCGTTTCCTTCAAATACAGGATCCATGGGTACATCAAAAGGATCGTGACTACTAAGTGTAAATACGACATTAAAAAACAAGCTATCTTCCAGCACTAAATCTTCGTATAGTTTTTTAAACAAATGTTCATCATGAACTCCCCATTTTGAGTTTCTTAATTTGGCATTAAAATTTCTGTCTGAAATAATATATTGCACTTCAGCATTGTGGAAATATGAATTCATATTGGCGAAGTTCATATCGCCACCATAATAGAAAGATGTTTTATAATCCAGCTTATTAAAAACATCAAATAAAGAAGGCAAGGATTCTGTTTTACTGTGTTCTTTAATGATAGAAGTGGTAGGCTGAGCAGGATAACCACTTATAATGGAAACCAATCCTTTATCGCTTCTGTCGCCGTTTGCATAAAAGTTAGTAAATGTGAGTTCTTCTCGTGCCAAACGATTGAAATTCGGAGCAGCATCCCACTGTCCTCCCAACGAAGTAACCACTTTTGTTGAGAAACTTTCCAAGATCAATAATAACACATTGGGCCGTTGGTTAGTAATTACTTTTTGTGTCGAGCCACTTTGTTTGTTCAGGTTTTGAACTATTTTATTTGCTTTGTCAGTCTCCATAAACTTATTGGTAACTTTCATCCGGTTTATGTATACCACAGAATGCATTACATTCCACACCACATTGATTGCGGCGTGGTTCGCAAATTTTATGTGACTAAAATATACCATTCCGGTATTCATAGGAGCTACACCGATGCCTCCACGCACAGGCAAAATCATACTTCCGGTTAATAATAGCAATAATAAAGGTGCGTAAATTTTTGATTTGCCTATTCTTAAAACCTGTTGTTTTATCAATCGATTGTAGATATATATGCCTGATAAAACTAAAGCGATCATCATGAATATCAGAATCAGTGTTAACCACCATTCGGTAGAAGCCATTGCTTCTTTTGGTTTAGTAATATATAAGAGTGGCGTTGCATCCATCCGAAAACCCCAGTTTTCGTATAATTCCAAATCGGCAACCACAATTATTGAAGTGAGAATAAGAAATACAATGTTTAAGGGATATAAAAACCGATGAATCCATTTTCCATTGCTAAAACTGGTGAAAACCAAAAGCAAGCCTACCAAAGCCATTATATAACCGGCAGATGACAAATCCATTCGGAAACCATGAACAAAAACCAGAACCCATTCCGTAAAACCCAATTCAAATGATAATTCGTTCTGATATAATAAAAATAGTATTCGAGCCAGCACAAAATATCCAATCCAAAACAAAGAATAAATTCCAAATAATTTTAATCGTTCTTTCATTTCACCGGTTTTAAATTTTATGCAAATGTAAAATTATTGTAATTTAGAAACCTTATTAAAATACATTTAATTAAAATCTACTCTATGAAAACGTTTATCACCCCTATTTTCACATTCATTTTTAGTATGTTAATTTTTAGCAGTGGATGCCAGCAAGCAGACACAACAACTAAACCCGAATATGTAATTGTAATACACGGTGGAGCAGGAAATGCCAGTAATCGCGATATTAACGAAGTACAACAAAAAGAATATCTTGAAAAGCTAAACGAAGCATTAAGCATCGGAGAAACGATCTTAGCCAATGGAGGTACCTGCATTGAAGCCATTGAAAAAACCATCAATTTTTTAGAAGATTGCCCCCTGTTTAATGCAGGTAAAGGAGCTGTTTTTGCACACGACGGACATAACGAACTAGACGCATCCATTATGCAGGGTTGGGATTTAAATGCTGGTGCTGTTGCCGGAGTTGGTGACATTAAGAATCCCATTTCGGCAGCCATTAAAGTAATGACCAACTCGAAACACGTTATGATGGCCGGAAAAGGTGCTTCGGAGTTTGCAAAAGAACAAGGACTTGAAATGGTTGACTCATCCTACTTTTTTACCGAAGACAGATGGGAAAGCCTGCAAAAAATCTTAGCAGCCGAAAAATACGGAACCGTTGGATGTGTTGCTTTAGATAAAGATGGAAATCTTGCTGCCGGCACATCAACGGGTGGAATGACCAATAAAAGATACAACCGAATTGGCGATGCTCCCATTATTGGAGCCGGAACCTATGCCAATAACAATACCTGCGCTGTTTCTGCAACAGGACATGGTGAGTTTTTTATCCGCTATACGGTTGCTCACGACATTTCGGCTTTGATGGAATACAAAGGAATGAATTTAAAAGAAGCAGCAGATATGGTGATAAATAAAAAACTAGTTGATGCCGGTGGTAATGGAGGTATTATTTCGGTTGATAAAGATGGAAACGTGGCCATGACCTTCAATTCCAACATGATGTTCAGGGGATTTGCAAAATCTACCGGCGAAAAAGAAGTTGCAATATTTAAATAATTTTATCAATTTT
>CAYVEW010000112.1:1764-10301 GCA_964450375.1 uncultured Bacteroidales bacterium | reverse complement strand
ATGGGGTGGTAAATCGGCAGGCGAAATCGTTAATACCATTAGTATGGCAATCCAAAAGGGAGTTACCGTATACGAGTTGGTTTCATTCCAAATTGGCTCACATCCTCTTTTAACAGCGGCTCCTACAAAAACTGTATTAATTAAAGCTGCTGAAATGATTATCGGGCAAATTTCTAAACGATAAATAATTTTTAACAACTATCAGAACCAACTCTGATAGTTGTTTTTTATTAAAATCGATTACCATATGATTGATTTTAAACATATAGCCATAGCTGTTTCAAGCAAAAACGAAATCAAGGATTTTTATTCAGACATTCTGGGAATGGAACAAATAAGGAGTTTTACTCTAAACCAGAATCTGGCGAAGCAAATCTTTGAGATCGATTCAGAAATACCTGCTTATTTGCTGAAAAATAATAATCTTTATCTGGAGGTATTTATTTTAAATCAAAATCAACATAAAAACATAAACCACATTTGTTTTTCAACAAAAAACAGAGAAGAGTTCATACAAAATGTTCTTGCCAAAGGATACGAATGTATCCGAATTAAGCGGGAAACAAACGATCTGGTATTTATTAAAGATAAATCAGGAAATAAATTTGAAATTAAAACGGAGAGCCTATGAATCTGAAATTTGCTTTTGCTGTTAATAAAAATAATTCATTCGAGAAAAGGCATTTTGGCGATGCCGATAAATATTTGATTTTCGAGTCTGAAAATGGAAATCTGTTTTTAACAAAAGAACTTGAAAATGTATACAAAGAGTTTGATGAACAATATCACGGATTACAAAAGAAAGGTGTTGCAATCAGCAATTACCTTCAACAGCATGGCGTTAATGTAATTGTTTCGCAGCAGTTTGGGAAGAACATAAAAGAAGTAAATAAACACTTTATACCTGTTGTAGTTTATTTAGAAACAATTGATAGTGTTAAAACTGCCATTGCCGATAAATTAATGTGGATTAACGAAGAACTTAAAAAAAAATCCGGTGATTATAAATTGTATAAAATAAAATCCGGAATCTTAAAAATGGATGTTGAAAAATATGATTAATCTGAAATTAATTGTTCTTACAGAAAATACGGCTTCCGGCAAATGTTTAGCCGAACATGGCTTGTCGTATTATATTGAGCACGATGCCAATATTTTATTTGATACAGGCCATTCAGATGTATTTTTACAAAATGCTAAAAAGCTTCATGTTGATCTGGATAAAGTTAAAACTGTAGTACTGAGTCATGGGCATTGGGACCATGGCGACGGATTAAGGTATATTGAAAAAAAAGAACTTATTTGCCATCCGGATGCTTTCGAAAAAAGGTATCGTAAAAATGGAGATCAAAATATAGGCCTTGCATTGAGTTTTCAGGAGCTTAAAGCTAAATTCGATATTCAATACACCAGGTTACCTTTGGCTATATCGCCAAATATTACATTTTTAGGCGAAGTGCCTAGGAAAAATAATTTCGAGTCGCAAACAACAACATTCGAACTGGAAAGCGGAAAGGATGATTATGTGATTGATGATTCCGGTCTTGTTATACGTTTAGGAGATGAAATTGTCATTATTTCCGGCTGTGCTCATTCAGGAATTTGCAATATGATCGAGCACGCAAAGGAAATAACAGGGATATCAAAAATAAGGGCTGTAATTGGTGGTTTTCATTTAAAGTACAATGATGAGCAAACCCGGGAAACGATTAATTATCTGAAATCACAGGAAATTGAAGATGTTTATCCATCACATTGCACCGAATTACCTGCATTGGCAGCTTTTTACAACGAATTTAAGTGTAAGCAATTAAAAACCGGAATGATTTTAAACTTCGACCAAAGATGAAAACCTATTTAGCGTGTATTCCATGTTTCATGCAGCAAGCATATCGTACAGCCAAAATTGCGACAAACGATGATAAAAAAATTAAGGAAGTGCTCGATTCAGTTGGCGAAATGATTAAAAGCATTTCGATGGAAAGCACTCCTCCCGAAACAGGAGACATGATCTATAAGAAAATCAGGGAAGTAACCTTGAATAATGATCCTTATCAAACAATAAAAAATGATAATATAAACGAAGCCCTTGAGCTGTATCCACGACTAAAAAATTTTGTTTTATGGTCTGATGATCCTTTACTAACTGCTATTCGTATTGCAATAGCCGGTAATGTAATTGATCTGGGTGTAAACAAAGAGTTTAATATTACCGAAGATATTCAGAAGATTTTAAAGCAGGATTTTGCAGTTTTTGATTACGCAGATTTTAAGCATAAACTGGAAAAAGCAAGATCGATACTCTATATTGGCGATAATGCCGGAGAAAGTGTTTTCGACCGAATACTAATTGAACAGATGGCAAAACCAACAACTTTTGTGGTTCGCGAGATTCCTGTTATTAACGATTGTATTGTAGATGATGCCCGTGCATCGGGATTAAACGAAGTCGCAGAAATAATATCATCGGGTAGTACTGCTCCTGCAACTATTTTAAGTTTGTGCAACAGTGACTTTCTGGAAAAGTTCGAAAAAGCTGATCTGGTTATAAGCAAAGGGCAAGGGAATTACGAAGGATTATCGGAAGTGAATCGTTCGGTATTTTTTATGCTAAAAGCAAAATGCAAAATCATTGCAAATGATTTGGGCGTAAAGGAAGATGATATCGTTTTAAAGGGAATAAATAGTTAATCATACAAAATCCGATTAGTTATGAAAGGAAAAATTAATTTTATTATCGATGTGGTAATGTTTGCTCTTATGGGATTATTGGCTGGTTTAGGCTTACTTATTAAATATGTATTGCTTTCGGGAACGGAGCGCTGGCTAAAATACGAGCGTAATGTAGAGTTAACATTTTGGGGATTAGACCGCCATCAGTGGGGTGCTATTCACCTTTGGGTTGCTGTAGCTCTTGTTGTATTGCTTGTTTTGCACATAATCCTACACTGGAAAATGATTATATGCCTGTATAAAAAAATAATCGGAAACAGAAAAGGAAGAATAATCTGTGGTAGTGCACTATCTGTTGTTACTTTGTTATTTATTGTTTTTCCTTTTATTATTACGGTTGATGTTACAGATATGCAGAGCGGCAGAGAACGGTTTCAAACCGTAAATGCAATAGAAGCTGGCGTAGAAAATGGAATGGGAAGAAAAGCGGCTTCGAACCAGGAACTAAACAAACTACCAGTTGAGCAGTCTAATGAAAATACCATTATGAGTGCAGATAGTAAACAAAATGAATTGCTAGAAGAACAGGAAGAGCACGATGGGCATCATCATCATATCGATGAATCGATTGAAGTAAAAGGCTACAATACCTTGCAGGAAATTAGCGACTTATATGGGATACCTTGCGATGTGTTAAAAGAAAAAATGAATATTCCATCTGGTGTTTCGAATACGTACAAGCTAGGCCATTTACGAAAGGAGTACGGAATAAAAATGAGTGATGTAGAATTAATAATACATAATTATCTTAAAAATAATTTAAAATGAAAAAGACAACTAAAATAGGAATTATTATTTGCCATCGTTACCACACTTGTGCCGGTGGTAAATGTTTCAGAGCAATGAAAAACCGCGAAGGGGCTTTTAGTATTTATGGTAAAGACGAAGATCTAGAGTTAGTAGGTTATACCACTTGTGATGGTTGCCCGGGTGGCAATGTGGAATATGCACCAGCCGAAATGATTAAAAACGGAGCCGAAGTTGTTCATCTGGCAACCGGATTAATTGTTGGTTATCCGCCATGCCCAAGAATTGAACAGTTTAAAAATTTTATCGAAACCAATTATAAGCTAAAAGTGGTTTATGGCACGCACCCTATACCACAAAAATATTTAGATAATCATGAGCCGATGGGAACATGGAAATCGCCCATGTGGCAAAAAATTATTGAGCCAACCATGGCTACCAAAGAAATTCGTATTGCATACAATTAATCGATTAAGGTGATTTAATGGATTCGAAAGCTTATATTCAGGTTTATACCGGAAATGGTAAAGGAAAAACAACAGCAGCCCTGGGCTTAGCTTTACGTGCATGTGGTGCTGGTAAAAAGGTTTTTATCGGGCAGTTTATTAAGGGGAAACATTACAGCGAGCTCGATTCAATTAAAAATCATTTAAAAGATATTCAGATTAAACAATATGGACTGGATTGCTTTATTGTGAATGAACCCGAAGAAAAAGATTTTATGGCTGCCCAAAATGGCTTTAAGGAAATGTCTGAGATAATCAAGTCTGGAGATTATGATTTGGTAATTATGGATGAACTAAATATTGCACTATATTACAAATTAATTGATCTTGAAGCTGTATTGGATATTCTTAGGTCAAAACCAGAGCATGTTGAGATCGTAATTACCGGAAGGTATGCCCCCAATGAAATAATTGAAATAGCCGATCTGGTTACCGAAATGAAAGAAGTAAAACATTACTTTACCAAAGGTGTTGATGCACGTTTAGGAATTGAGATGTAGAAATAGTTTATTTGCGGATTCGTAAAACGGTAAAATAGTGAATTGGTGAGATGGAAAAACCTGACAGTGTCCGAAGGACCTGTTAGCGTTTGAGAAAAGGGAAAATTATAGTAAAGCCAATGATGAATTGGTAAAATAGTTTCTGGTTTCTAGTTACTTGTTAATTTGAAACCTGCAAGCTGTAATCTATTCAGCTACATTTATTTTCTCTAATTTTTTATGAGTTTCCGGAATTGCCATAACAGCAGCACTTCCATACCATTCGTGCAGTTCCATTACCAAACTACCTTTTTGTATGGCAGGGTCTGTTTCTGTAAGTTTTTTTGCTTCTTCAATAGTTTGTACATCAAATAGATAAATTCCGCGTAAGTCGCCATTGCCAAAAAACGGGCCGGCAAGTATCAGTTTGCCTTCATCAGCTAATCGCATAATATTTTCTAAATGAGCCTTTTGCAGCTGAGCAGCTTCCGTTGAGTCTTTACTTCGATTAGGGCCGCGCTTTAAGAAAGCAATAACATATTTTCTCATACCATATTCATCTGCACCATATTTTTGTGCTAATAACGAATCGTACATGTTTTCTTCTGTTAAAACGGAGGCTTGCTTTTCTTTATCGGAAGGATTACAAGCCAAAAGGAAGAATCCTAAAAGTAAAATAATAATAATTCTCATAAACAATATTTTAATTAGCAGAAAGATGTTTTTCGTTTAATTCCCACTTTAAAGGTCTTTTTTACCTTTTCAAGATATTCTTTTGCTACCGGAACCTTACATGATGTTCCAGCCATTTCAACTTTAACTTTACCGATTTGTTCTGCAACTTCTTTCGATTTATTATACAGTGGCTTTACGTACGAACCAACAGAAATAACAAAACCATTCATGGTATATTTTACCCTGTTCTTTGAAGTATGAATATTTGTAGAAATAAAATCAAGCAATTCTTCAATTTTTTCTAAATCCAATTCTTTATCTTTTTTTATGGCCATATAGCACGATAAAGTTGACCAGCCCGATGATGCAATGTTTTCTTTATCAGAATGTATCCATTCCATAGCAAGTTCCCATCCATAATTACTTTCGGCTGTTGCCCAAGCTACCGGATATTCGCTAAGCATATACCAATAAGCATCTTCGGCCCATTTCTGAAGCTGTTCTTTCGACATTTTCTGTGGTTCAGAGATTAAAGCGGCCAGATACATTGCATCTGAGTTTCCTGTATCGAAAAGCTCTAATGCCAGTTCATGACTTTTACCTGCTTTCGTTTGAATTTTTTTTAGATCCTGAACCTTAACGCCATAAAAAGGCTCTTTTGCCCCGTGGCGCATAAAAATTGTTCTGGTTTGTTCGCTTCCGAATTCTTTAAGCTGATTTAGAATTTCTTGTTTTGTCATAATGATGTATTTATAATTAAACAAGAAAGTTGACAACAAGTTTAATTAAGGGTTTTTAAAATTAATTTTAGAAAAGACAACTTCACTTTTTTCTTTTGTTGATAAAACCAGATCCTGTTCTTCATTTTCGGCGATTGCCAATAAAATATCTCCGCAGAAAAGTTCATAAATTTTATGCTTGCAAGATACGTTAACTTTTCCAGAGTAAATATAAATACTGTAAATGTATGAGTTAATAGTGTGTTTAATCTCCTTGTTTTTATCCATTATAAATACGTCGATTTCTCCTTCTGTACTTCCTGTTGTCATCAAGTTAAAATCCACAGCTTTACCAAAACTTTTTGTATTCCAGTTGCCATCAAAGCTATCCTGATCAAATTTTTTCAGGGTTTTCGTGTAATGGCCTGTATGTTCAATTTTAATTTCTCCATCCAAAATCATTAGCTTTCTCGAAACGCCCGGAAGTTTTGTAAAAGTCGATTCTTCCGTTTCAATCTTTGCTGTGCTTATTCTGAATAGAAAGTTCCTGTCATTATAAGATGCTTCTTTAGGATAAATGGCAAGTTCGGTAGTTGTTCCTCCTGTCCACTGTGTGGTTTTGTGATGGGAGCTTTTGATATATTCAATTATCATATTTAACCTTTATTATCAAATTTCGATAGAAAATGCGCTCGGTAGCTTATTCCAATCGGAATGGGTTTTTTATGAATCAAAACCCTGTGTTTTTCTATAATATCAATGTGTTTGAAAGAAACAATATAAGATTTATGTATTCGTATAAATTCATCGGAAGGTAATAGGTCTAATACTTCGGTCATTTTTAACAGCGTAAGTATTTTCGATTCTTTAAAATGAATTGTTGTATAGTTTCCGGCTCCTTCGATGTATAATATATCGTTTTTATTTACTTTATGAATTTGGGTTCCACTTTTTATAAATAACTCATCCTGATCTTGTTTGGTGGTTTTCTGATTCTGATTTTCATGTATTGATGCACTAACTGGATTTTGCACTTTATTTACTGCTTTTAAAAACCGCTCATATTTTATGGGTTTTAAAAGATAATCGATTGCATTGTACTCATAACTTTCTGCGCCATATTCGGGATAAGCTGTTGTAAATATTACTTTGGGTTGATAAGGCAGCGACTTTAATAACTGAATTCCTGATAACTCAGGCATATTTATATCAAGAAATATCAGATCGGCCTGGTTATTTATTAAATAGGCCAGGGCCTTAAACGGATTTGTAAACGACTCAACCAATTCCAGATAGGGTGTTTTTATAACATAATCCTTAATTAAATTTAAGGCAAATGGTTCATCATCAATAACTATACATTTCATTCAATAGAGTTTAAAGTGCAATTTTTAAATCTACACAGAAATTATTATTTCTGGTTATTTTTAATTGATGTTTATCAGGATAAATAATGGACAATCGCTTTTTTACATTTTTTAATCCTAACCCTGAGTTTTTATTTTCCAGGCGATTAGTTGCATTAAAGTTTGTATTTTCTATCGTAAACAGAAAATTATTATTCCTGATTTTTATTTTAATGTTTATATCTGATTGATGGCCAAGTTTAACACCATATTTGAACGCATTTTCAACAAATGGAATTAATATAAGGGGTGCAATTTTATTTTTGTGTATATCACCATTAACATTAAAACTAATATTTACGGGCAGATCAGCAGATAAACGTAATTTCTGAAGATTAATATAATTCTCGATGTATTCGATTTCTTTGCTTAGCTCAATTCTATCTACATTACTTTCATAGAGCATATATCGCATCAGACTCGATAGTTTTTCTATCATATCTGCAGTTCTGTCGTCGCCATGGCTTGTGGCACTCGAGAATGCCATATTTAGTATGTTAAAAAGAAAATGCGGGTTTAGCTGAGCTTTCAAAAAATCTAACTCGGCGGTTAGTTTCTCTTTGGTTAAAATCTGATTTCTCTTTTCATTTTTTAACCAGTGTTTTGTTAGTCCGAAACCTAAGGCGAGAGCTGTAATGAAAAGGTTAATAGTAAGATTGGTGGTGAACTGTGTTAAGAAAGGTTCTTCTTCTGTGGAATGATAAACAACAAAACAAAAATAATCAATTACAGCTTCAAAAACCGTAATTACCAGAAGAAATAGTACAATAGATGCAAAAAGCCTGAGTGCGTTTTTATGTTTTGAATATCTGGGAATCAAAATCAAAACAATGGTGTAAAAAAGAATAATACTATTAATGGTTCCGAAAATAATCGGGTATAATAAAGTGCCGTCCGCCTTTCTAAACGACCCGATTGTTCGCACCTGAGTTAAAATTAGAATAAAACCTGACACCCAGATTAAGATGTGTATGATGGGTTCAATATGTTTTTTCAAAAGTCGTAAATTTTATAATGCGTTTGTAAATAAACCTGATTCAAAGCTTCTTCTGTACTATCCATAAATACGATAAATTTCTAATAGTTATGAATATCAGGCTAAAGATATGAAAAGCCTGCGAAAGTAAAACTGCACTTGTGTGTATTGCATCATTTATTATTCAAATTTAACCGGATTTTATGTGAATGATGGTTTGAATAATAATGCACTTATTTCGGATAGTTTATCGTGTAAGTTGTTGATTTGATTTTATAAGTAATCAGAAATCAACG
>CAYVEW010000112.1:0-1664 GCA_964450375.1 uncultured Bacteroidales bacterium | reverse complement strand
GATAGTTTATCGTGTAAGTTGTTGATTTGATTTTATAAGTAATCAGAAATCAACGTTCTTCGTTTCAAAATAATTTCAACTTTTTACTAAAAACAAAGAATGATGAAAACAAAAATGAATTATAAGATTGCAGCATTAATCATGTTCATCTTAGTTAGTACCTCTAATCTGTATTCACAGAATAAAGAATCGATCATAGGAATCTGGGTCGGAGATATGATCATTAATGAAAATGTTAAACTTCAAATGGCTTTTGAAATAACCCAAATGCCCGATAAGTCAATTTTGGCAGTTATGCATAGCCTCGATCAAAGTGCTTTTGATATTCGGGTAGAAAAAATTGATTTGGAAAAATCGGAACTAAGCATGCAGATAAAATCACTACACTCTGTTTTTAATGGAACAATAGTTTCACCCGACTCTATTAACGGAAGTATTACACAAGGAAAAAATAATCCCTGGCAATTGGCATTAAAAAAGGTAGATGAACTGCCTGTTGCAAAACCAAATCGCCCTCAGGAACCTGAAAAGCCATATTCTTATTTTGAAGAAGATATTACATTTCAAAACGAATCGGCAGATGTTACAATTGCAGGTACTTTTACGCGCCCAAAAGAGATGGGGCAATACCCTGTTGTATTGTTAATATCGGGCAGTGGCCCTAATGAGCGCGATGCACGGATTTTTGGACATAAGGTTTTTTTGGTGTGGGCAGATATTTTAACTCGTGCCGGAATTGCTGTGTTGCGTGTTGATGACAGAGGAGTTTATGAATCAACCGGAAAATTTTCTACTGCCGATAACAGAGATTTGGCTGATGATGTAGTGGCAGGTGTTAATTATTTGAGAACAAGAACCGATGTTGATACCACAAAAATAGGATTAATGGGGCATAGTTTAGGAGCAGATATTGCACCGATGGCTGCTGTAAAATCGAAGGATGTTGATTTCGTTATTTTGATGGCTGGCGCTGCTATTCCTATAGACCAAAACATACATGAACAATGCAGAGCTATTTATCCGACCATGGGTGCAAGTGATTATGGCGTTGACCTTAACCAGCGAATCAACGAATCGGTTTTTGAAATAGTTAAAACTGAGCCGAATGATAGCATTGCCCGAATAAAAATTGCTGAAAAACTGGCATCATTTAATAGCGAAGCAGAGAAATTAGATGAAAAAGATGCTCAAATACTGGAATTATCAACTCCATTAAACCCTAAATATTACTATCATTGGCTTAAACCAAACCAAAGGTTCGGCCTTTTTCATAATCCATCCGATTACATCAATAAATTAACTTGTCCTGTTCTGGCACTTAATGGGAGTAAAGATTTGCAGGTACTTCCACACAACTTAGAGAAAATTGAGAGCGCTTTAATTGATGCAGGAAATACACATTATAAAATAAAGCTTTTCGAAAATAAAAATCATTTATTTCAAACCTGTGAAACCGGAGCGGTAAGCGAGTATGCAGAAATAGAAGAAACCATTGCACCGGAAGTTATGGATTATGTAATTGATTGGATTCGTAAACTTTAAAAAGATATTATCTTAATGCTAAAGGGCTGTCCAAAAAGAATTACAAGTGTCATTGCGAACCTGCCTTGTCGGCAGGCAGGTGAAATGAAGCAATCTATATTCATAGATTATCAGTAGATTGC
>CAYVEW010000111.1:4767-10454 GCA_964450375.1 uncultured Bacteroidales bacterium | reverse complement strand
ATTAATTTAGATTCGGAAGATGAAGGCGAATTGTTTATAGGTTGTGCCGGTGGAATTGATACTTTAGCAACTTTCGAATACGAAGAAGAAAAAGTACCTGAAAATCATTTAGGAATTAAAATAAGTGTTACAGGCTTAAATGGTGGCCATTCTGGCGACGAAATTGATAAAGGCTTAGGAAACTCTATCAAAATCATGAATCGCTTTTTATGGAATGCGAGCAACGAATTTGATATCAGAATTGCAGATTTTGATGGTGGAAGAGCACGTAATGCAATTCCTCGCGAAGCTTTTGCGCATATTACAGTTCATAAAGATGAAAAAGAAGAACTGATTAAACTTTTTAACGAATATATTCCGGCCATTAAAGGCGAATTAGAAATTACTGAACCAAAATTGGCTTTATCGATAGAAGATGCTGACCTTCCGAATTTTGTTATTGACGAAGATACACAGTTTGCTCTTTTAAATGGCCTATACGCATGTCCTCATGGAGTGTATGCAATGAGTATGGCCATCGAAGGATTAGTTGAAACATCAACGAACCTGGCATCTATAAAATTCATTGAAAATAATCAGATTTTTATTACAACAAGTCAGCGCAGTTCAATTGAAACATCAAAATTTAATATTGCCAGCAAAGTGGAAAGTGTATTCCGTTTGGCCGGGGCAAAAGTAAAACATGGTGAAGGATATCCGGGATGGAAACCCAATACCAATTCGGAAATCATGAAAATAACCGAAAAATCATATGAAAAACTATTTAAGGTAAAACCTATTGTTAGAGCAATTCATGCAGGTTTGGAATGTGGACTATTTTTGGAAAAATATCCCTATTTAGATATGATTTCGTTTGGGCCAACCATTAAAGGTGCACACACGCCGGAAGAAAGAATTAATATTGAAACCAATCAAAAGTTCTGGGATTTATTACTGGATGTATTAAAAAATATCCCAACAGAATAGAATAATATTTTTTTTAATTAATATTGTGATCCTGTCTGATTATTCAGGCAGGATTTTTTCTAATTCACACTTCGACAAGCCTGCCTGAAGGCAGTCAGGCTCAGTGTGACATAAATGTAGATTATTATTGTCATCTTGTCCCGATAAATTATCGGGATGTCGAAGGATGATTTGTTTAATTTGATTATGCTACTGACTGTTTCAATAGATTTTTTAAAAGATGCTGATATTTATTCCCCCGGAATAATTGCCTTACTTATTTTTGCAGGATTTCTGGTTGGTGTTATAAATACTATAGCGGGCAGTGGAACTGTTATTACCTATTCTCTATTTATGATGTTGGGTTTACCTGTTAATTTAGCCAACGGAACCATTCGTTTAGGCGTTATCATGCAAACCCTTACCTCTACACTAAATTTTAAAAAACACAATGCGCTGGACTGGAGAAAGGGATTTAAACTTGCCTTGCCTGTTGTTATTGGGTCTGTTGTAGGTGCACAAATTGCGGTTGAAATTAACGAAGCTGTTTTTGAAAAGATTTTAGCCGGAATCTTGCTTATCATGCTGTTTTTTATCTTTTACCGACCCGAGCGTTGGTTAAAAGATCAGATGCATAAAATACAGAGCAAACCAACAATAGTTCAACTCTCTCTTTTCTTTCTTATTGGTATTTATGGCGGATTTATCCACATTGGTGTTGGCATTTTTATGTTATCGGTTCTGGTGTTAAACGCCGGATATGATTTGGTTAAAGCTAATGCCATTAAGGTTATGACCGTTTTCTTATACAGTCCGTTTGCATTAGTTGTTTTCATGATGAACGACCAGGTGCATTATGGTATGGGATTAATAGCTGCCATTGGAAATGTATTTGGTGGTTATGTCGGTTCAAGAATGGCCATAAGTTGGGGAAGTAATTTTGTTCGCTGGGTTCTGATGGCGGTAATTGTTTTGTTTACGGCTTATCTGTTAAATATTCCTGAATTGATAAAAAACCTTTAGAGCAATTCCAAAACCTCCAATTTAAATTGTTGTTCTAACTGTTCAATATCTTTTCTGTTATGCGCAAATCCCAATAAATATCCACCACCACCGGCACCACATAGTTTCAAATAAAAATCACCCGATTCAATTCCATGCATCCATACCGATTCATACCCGGGCAAAATCATCTCCCTGAAATACTCAAACTGTAAAACAGATAATTCTTTTAGCGAACTAAAAAATCTTTCCTTATCTCCTTTTCTCAAAAATTGAATGCATTGATTATTGGCTGTTATCAATTGGGTTTGAATTACATTAAAATAAGCGCTGCTCAGGCATTTTTCATGAAATAAGTTTACTAAATCACCTGTAGATCTAGATTTTTGGGTATCAATTAAAAAGGGATGAAAAACGGAAAAGTCAGGATTTACAGCTTGTATTTTGTTTTCTTGAACCAGTAATCCTTCGTTTAAGTAATTTACCAGTGGATCGAGCCCCGAACTTTTTCCATGAAAAAAGGACTCCAGCACAGAAAGATTTATTTTGAGATTGGTTAAATCTTTTTTCCAATACTCCGGTGGAAATTTATTGTATTTATCAAATAAAGCAGCAACTAAAGCTCCTGAACTTCCCACTCCATAACCTACAGGTATATCTGAATTGAAATAAAGCCCTGCATCCACATCATGTTTGAATTGGGTCAGGTCAAACCAATCAGTTAAACTTTCCGTTTGATATTCTTTGATCAGGTAATTATGAAACTCGGCCAGAACTTTATTAGAATGCATATTACCATTCTCTCTATCCAAAGCTCTGGTAAAAGTTAGCTTACCCGAATATCTGGTTAAAGGAATGAGCAATGCATCTGAATTATGCAATACCAGATACTCGCCAAACAATAGTATTTTTGCGTTAAACATCATAATAAGATCTGTTTTGGGCCACCCGAAATTTCATCATCGATCCATTTACCATTTTCGCAAAATTGTATAAGCTCATTTTCAATGAAAGAAACCATTTTGTTTCGTATTTTGTTCGGATAAAGAATATGAACATTAGGACCGGCATCCAGAGTAAAAGCAAAGTTTAGTTGGTTCTGTCTCCTGAATTCTTTCAGTTTTTCAATAATAACTATGGTATTAGGTTTTATTAAAGATACCGAAGGATTTGATGACAACATTAAAGCATGTAAAGTCATAGCTTCGTTTTCTACAATTTCGGCAAATAGTTTTTCGCCACCTGATTTTAATGCTAACAAGATTTTCTCCAGATTTATATTTGCCTGCAAATACCTTGCTTTTGCAAATGGATGATTCTCCATAAGCGAATGCCCTTTGGAACTTGAAGAAGCTTTTTGTCCTGAGTCAATAACTAAAACTGCATCCCGATAGGATTTAAATAAATGATGCACATGCTCATCAATTGACACGGCGAATTCATCGGATGATTGAGTTACCCGTTCTGTTCTCCCCCATAAAACTGACTTACCTGCGACCGACCGTGCTGCACTTCCGGAACCCAATCGAGCCAAAAAAGAAGCTTTCCTTTTAAATTTGTCACTATTAGAAAGGGTTTGAAATAGTTCTTGTTCTATACTGCATAAACCATGTGCCAACGCACTGAATGAAGATGCCGAAGATGCTATTCCTGCTGAATGTGGAAAAGTATTGTTACTGTAGATCGTAAAATCCAGCTTTTTAAGAAAAGGTAAAAATACCGAGATCTTTTCAAAATATTTTTTTACTCTCGTTTCAAATAATTCGTTCTGCTTTTCTTCAAAAAAGTATTGAATATTGGCTTCGCTGTTTTTCTTTTTTTGGTAAATAATTTTTGTAACTGTTTTGGAATGTTTCAGATTGAAACTCAACGACGGATTCTGTGGCAGTTGATCACCATGCTTTCCCCAGTATTTTATCAACGCGATATTCGAAGGACTCTCCCAGCAAACAGACTTGCTGCCAACCAAATCAAAATTTTCTAAATTGGTTGCTACTTCTTTGTACTGATTTGAAATTAACTGATCGTTCATAATACCAACTCCTTATAAGAAAAGATCATATCCATGCCTTTTCTATGAAAATAATTTTTCACATCATTCGGTTTGCCTTCATAGGTTGCCATTATAAAATCACCACCCCACGCTCCCAGTGATTTCACAGCTCCTTTGTAATCCGGAAAATATTTTGATTTTACGGTTGATTCATTAATGGTTTTTGAAATGATTTCTTCATGCTCATGGATGTAGTTATCAAATTCACTCAAACTTTTAGATTGAATAATCTGGGCGGTTATTTGAGAAATTCTTTCAGCATCTTTCTTTTTGTTTTTTAACTTTTCCTTATTTTTTAATACGCTTTGCAACGAATTCTGCTTTTTACCCAAATACACAAAATATATTTTATTCAAAAAACCGGATTCAAATTTTACCGGATTGATTACCGGTTTATCTTGATATTGATACAAAATAGCTTTATCAGAGCGAGCACAGGCAATATCATAACCCGAACCTTCAAACAATGAAAAAAATAGTTTATATGGATTAATATCAGCCCAATACGCCAAATTAGAAATTAAAGACGAACTGCTTCCTAATCCCCATTCCGGTAAAAATTCAAGCTGTGTTTTGATTTGAATGCCCTGATCTGTTGAAAGAACATTGCTTTGATTTTTGATATAACCTAACAGCCTTTGAAGGTATTGTGCTATAGCTAAATCATTGGTATCAATAATATGTAAAGAAATCAAGTCGAATGTAGCTAAAAACCACAACTTATCTTTTATGTACGATTCCCAGTTAATTTCAAGCCTTAGATCACTGTTTTTTTCTACAAGTAAATGTTGCCCCACCTTCAATGGTACAGCCAGAGCTTGCGAACCTTCCATTACGAAGTATTCTCCGGTTAATAACAATTTACCCCTTGAATAAAAAGAAGAACTCATTGTGTTGCATTCGCTTTTATAGATGACAGATATTCCTGCACAGCTTTGAATGAAACTTTCCTGTCTTTAAAATAAACTGCTGCTTTTTCTTTTTCGGTTTCATTGGCATTCAAAGAGTTAAGAATGTTATTCAGGTGAAACCGCATATGTCCTTTTTGAATACCTGATGTAGTAAGAGCTTTAATAGCCGAAAAAGTATTGGCTAACCCAGCTGCTGCCGTTATTTCCATTAATTCACGAGCTGATGGATTTTCTAAAATATCCATGGAAAGTTTAGCCAGCGGATGCATATTGGTTAATCCGCCAACAGTCCCTAAAGCCATAGGGATTTTTAATGAGTACCAGAATTTTCCATCTTTAATTTCAGCATTTGTTAAACTTTTGTAATGACCATCTCTGGAAGCGAAAGAATGTCCGCCGGCTTCAACTGCCCTGAAATCATTCCCGGTAGCCAGTACAACCGCATCAATGCCGTTATAAATCCCTTTGTTATGCGTTGTTGCCCTGTAAATATCAATGTTCGCAATATCCACAGCCATTTTAAACTTACGGGCAAATTCTTCAGGAGATAATTCACCTGAGATTTCGGATAAATCTTCGATTGGGCATTCAACAGAACACTCCACAATACTTTCCGGCGTATGATTCGATAAAATAGCCATGATAATTTCGCACTTTTGTTCCTTCCATTGAAAGTTCGAAGCCATATAATCCTTTAAGGAGACAGCCATTTGTTCCAACACAGAATTGATAATATTGGCACCCATAGCATCCGCTGTTTCGAACGAAACTTTTAG
>CAYVEW010000111.1:0-4667 GCA_964450375.1 uncultured Bacteroidales bacterium | reverse complement strand
GTTAAATAAGTATAAGCCATTTGTAATCCTTTAAGCTGATACTGAATATATTCGCGTAACTTTTCATGATCTTCACGAGCATAGCGCAGCATGGTCGATGCCTGTCCGTAGATAGATGGCAACTGACTTTTTTTCATCAGGTAATATCCATCTAAGAATGAACGAATTCCGCCCGAAATAATAATATGTTTACATTTCACTTCACTTGAATTTTCGACTACTGTATTGATATCTTCAATCATTTGTGCGGCACTATTTCCTACTTTTGAAAAAGGCTCCAGCATCTCATTTACAATAGGCATACTGCGTTTTAGCTCCACTTTCGAAAAATTGGTTCCACCGTAAGCACCCAGCTCAATTGCTTCCAAAGGCAGTTTTAGCAATTCTTTTAAGCTTTCGGGGCCAAAGCCCTGCCCTACTTCTTTAACAATAACTTTTAGCTTTGATTTTTCTAACAATTTCTTAATCGTTTCTATTGGAGATTGAAGCAAGATATCACCTTCGGGTTGCAGCCATTCCTGTATCGGGTTTACATGAATCACCAATCCATCAGCACGTAATTTTGTAACCAAATCAACAATTTGCTTTATATTATCCTGTTGAATTGCCTGCTCAACCTGACTAATGCCTAAATTGGCATAAAAAGGGAGTTCATCACCAATTATATCTCTTAAATCGAAATGACTCAGGTATTCGTCGCTTTCCAGTAAAGTACGGCACGATCCTAATCCCATACCTAATCCAAATTCTTTGGTGGCTCTGGCTAAATTGGTATTGATGATTTTTGCATACTCCGTTCCGCCGGTCATACTGGAAATCCAAATAGGATTTTTCATAGTCTTGCCCAAAAACTGTATGGACAAATCATCCTTTTTCGGATGTGGTTTTAGCATCGGTTCGTAATTAAACCGATTGTCGTGCTCAATAGCCGATGACTGTGAATTCAATGCCAAATCAATATGATCTTTCTTTCGTTTTTCCATAACACTCCGTTTTTATATCCCCATCTCTTTGCCGATCACCATTTTAAGAATCTCCGAAGTTCCTTCTCCAATACTTAATATTCGCTGATCTCGATAAAACCTTTCGATATCATTATCTTTAAATAAACCATATCCACCAAAAATCTGAACAGCTTCATCAGCAATTTCCCTGGCAATTTCAGATGTATACAATTTTGAAATGGCCGCTTGTTTGGCAAATGGCAATTGATTATCTTTTAACCAGCAACTGGTATAAAGATAGTTTCGTGCCAATTCGATTTTTACTTCCATATCAACCAGCTTGTGAGAAATGACCTGAAACTGATTCAGGCTGGAGCCAAATTGCTTTCGCTTAGTAGAATATTCTTTGGCCATATCCAGAGCGCCTTGCGCCAAACCCAGACCAATTGCAGCAACAGAAAGTCTTCCGGCATCGAGTGTTTCCAAAATAATACGCAAGCCTTTACCCCGCTCGCCCAACAGGTTTTCTTTGGGCACTTCGGTATTTTGAAATGTTAATCGCCCGGTATCTGCAGCCCGCCAAACCATTTTGTTTTTAATACTTTCGGCTTGATACTTTGAATTTTCTCTTTCCACCAAAATGGCTGAATATTCTTTCCTGGCTGGATCATTGCTTGTATTCGCCAATAGTGTAACTCCCATAGAAATTGCTGAAGCCGAATTGGTGATAAATATTTTTTGCCCGTTTACCATCCAATAATTATTCTCTAACCTGGCTGTGGTTTCAATTGCTTTTGCATCGGATCCGGCATTGGGCTCTGTTAAACCAAAACCCCATACATATTCGCCGGTAGTTAATTTAGGTAACAATTGTTGTCTTTGATCATTCGTTCCGTATTTGAATATTGGCGATAATCCTAATGAATTATGGGCAGCAACCGTAGCTGCTTGCGAACTATCGATCCTAGCAAGCTCTTCAACAGCGATAATATATGATAGTGTATCCAACTCCTGACCACCAAATGCTCTTGGAATGGTAATCCCAAACAATCCCTGCTGGCCCATTTTATAAGTGATATCTGCAGAAAATTCCGAGTGCTCATCCAATTTTTGAGCGATTGGCTTAATTTCTTTTAGTGCAAACTCCCTGACTTGCGATCTTAATTTTTCGTGTTTATCCTGAATTAACGGATGATATATAGTTCTATTCATTACTTATTTGAATTTTAGAATATGAATTAAAATCATTTACTGTTGTTCCATACTGGTTTCCTTTTCGCTAAAAAAGCAGAAATACCTTCAAATGCTTCTTCCGATATTTTTAACCGCGCAATTGAATTTGCCGTTAAATCATTGATTTGATCATAACTCAATCCTTTTTTTAGTTCTCTGATTAAAAATTTAATTTCTTTTATTCCGTTTGGTGATGCGCTTGTGATGTCGTTTATTAAGGATTCTAATGTCAGTTCCATTTCATTCTGGCTTAATACAAAATCAACCAGGTTATATTGCAAAGCTTCAATCGCTGAAATTCTCTTACCGGTAAACATCAATAATTTGGCTTTGTGCTCGTTTAAGCGAGTCAGCACATAAGGCAATATGGTGGATGGTGCCAATCCGATTTTTACTTCAGAAAATGAAAATACAGAATCTTTTTCGGCAAGAACAATATCAGTTGCTGCTAACAATCCGTTTCCGCCGCCAAAAACATTTCCGGTTGCAACAGCTATAACAGGCTTTGAACAATTATAAATTTGGCTTAAGCATTGGGTCCAGAGTTTTCCATCTTCCAAATTTTCATCAAAACCTGATTTGTTCTTTTCCAGCATTTTTTTTAAGTCTGCTCCGGCACTAAACGATTTGCCTTTTCCTCTTACTATAATTACACGAACATTACTATCATTGTTCAGAAGCTGAAAGCTTTCTGTCAACTCCTGAAGCATTTCATTGTTTACCGCATTCTGTGCTTCCGGCCTGTTGAGCCAGACCGTTGCAATATGAATGTGAATATCGATTTGTATGGTATGATAATCTTTCATTCTACTACATTCTGTAAATTCCGGGTTTGTAATCGGGTATTTCTTTATTAGCTGCGATGGAAAGTCCCAGGGCAATCATCTTTCGGGTATCCACCGGATCAATGATTCCATCATCCCAAATTCTGGAAGTGCTGTAATAGGCAGAACCCTCCTGCTCATACTTTTCAGTAATCTGCTTTTTTAATTCTTCTTCATTGTCCGAACCATTTTTCTTAACACTCCATAACACTTCTGCTGCTTGTCGACCGCCCATTACAGATATTTTAGCATTGGGCCAGGTAAACAGTAAATTTGGATTATAAGCTCTGCCCGCCATGGCATAATTTCCTGCACCATGCGATCGCCCATAAATGATGGTAATTTTAGGAACATTGGTATTGGCTACAGCATGAACCATTTTGGCTCCATCTTTGGCAATTCCTTTATGTTCGGCATCTTTTCCTACCATAAATCCGGATATATTATGCAAAAAAACAAGTGGTATTTTTCGAATACTGCACATCTCAATAAAGTGCGTTCCTTTTAACGCCGATTCGGAAAATAGCACTCCGTTGTTAGCTACAATACCAATCGTTTGCCCTTTAATCCTGGCAAAACCGGTAACCAGTGTTTTCCCGTAGTTGGGTTTAAACTCCTGAAACCTGCTTCCATCCACAATTCGTGCAATAATTTCGTAAGGGTTCATCCATCGTGAACTCTGTGAATGAATAATACCATATAACTCCCTGGCGGGATATAAGGGTTCTTCAACTTTCTCAGAAACTTGGGCTGTTTTTTTAGGCTTTGGCAGATTTTCAAAAATATTCCGGCACATCTGAATGGCTTCTTTTTCTGTTTTTGCCATATAATCAGCAACACCCGAAATGTGTGTATGAGCATAAGCTCCGCCCAGATCTTCGGCTGAAATGGTTTCTCCTATCGCTGCTTTTACTAAAGGTGGGCCGGCCAGAAATATGGTTCCCTGGTTTTCTACAATTATCGATTCGTCGCTCATCGCAGGAATATAAGCTCCACCGGCAGTACACGAACCCATGACCATCGCTATTTGCGGGATTCCGGCTGCAGATAAGCGGGACTGATTATAAAAAATCTTTCCAAAATGATCTCTGTCGGCAAAAACATGGGCCTGCTCAGGAAGAAAAATCCCACCCGATTCAACAATATACACACAAGGAAGATGATGTTCATAAGCAATTTCCTGTGCTCTTAAATGTTTTTTGATGGTTTCGTATACATATGTTCCGCCCTTCACAGTAGGATCATTGGCAATAATAACACTTTCAATTCCATGAATTATTCCTATTCCGGTTACAATACCGGCAGAATGGAATTTACCTTCATACAAATCGTTGGTTGCCAAAGCAGAAAATTCGTAAAATTCTGTTTGACTATCAATGAGTGCATTAATCCGTTCTCTGGCTAAGCATTTTCCTTTTGATTTATGCTTCTGAACGTAGGGATCATCATTCCTTTCGGTTACCCATTGCAATCTTTGTTTAAAATCATCCATAATCTGGATGGTTTCGTTATAATTACTTTTATACTCATCTGAACCGGGTTTTACATTCGATTTTAAAACCGTTAAATCGTTCATCTCATTTGTTTTAAAATAGTTGAGTGTTGCTGTTAAATTCATTCTATATCGCCTTTTTAAAACAGGAATATGCTGAATATTACTTAGCAG
>CAYVEW010000110.1:0-10519 GCA_964450375.1 uncultured Bacteroidales bacterium | reverse complement strand
TTACTCCGGTTAAAAGGTATCTGATAATAAATATAATAATTTATACCCAGGTTAATAGATTTCGATCCATTGCCAAATCCGGGAATGTCATAGGGCTGTAAATTGGTGTCTTTACCACCCGAAACCCTGGCCTTAACAAGAGCCGACCATCCCAGATACACATTATTAAAAATTTCGCCTTTTATTCCTAAGGATGCTTCTAACCAATACATGCTGTAATCTATAGGTGCAATGTTGGTTTCAAAAGTGCCCCACTGACTGGTTTCAATAAGCACATTTTTTGCTTGTTGCGAAAAATCTGACTTGCCAATTTTTATGGCAATACCTAAAAAATCGGTGGGCTGTTTCTTAAGCATATTGTATTCGAAACCCAGTTTAATAAATGTTCCTTCCGATAAATAATGGTAATTGTTTTTTTCCAGATCAATTTTGGAATATCCTCCTTCGATTAAGCCAAAATATTTATTATTCAGGTTGATGTCTGCCGAGCCTTCGTACGAAAAACGTTCGGGCTTAAACTGAAAATCGGCAAAACGGCCAATGTTAGCACCAAACTTTATGCCCATCAACTTTAATGGCTCTTTCTCTTTTTTTTGCGCATACAAGTTTTCATCCTGCCCAAAAGAAAAGGAGTAAGTAAATAAAATAAGTAATATACTAAAAGTAATATATCTCAATAAGGCCATTTTTTTCATTGGTTAATTTTTCATTTACCACAGCAACCGAGTCAATCAGATTCCAGGTATTTTCAACCGAATCGATTTTCGAATCAATTACAAAACCACATTCCATTGACAATAATCGTATTGTATTCTGGTGATAGATCCATAAGGTGTCTTTTAATGTTTCGTTGTTTGATGCAAGAACGAATGTTGTGATGGTGTTGTTTGGCGATAGTGTGATGCTGTCAATTTTTTCGCTGTCATAATAAACGCTATCAGTCCATTCCGGCGAAAAAACAAATAAACCGCCTGTAAAATCAGCATTGGTTAAAGCCGTGTCATCAACAGTAATTCCTAATGTTAAAAAGGAATCTGTTTCCAGGTTACACGGATCGTCGGAGCAAGCCGCAACGATTCCTAACAGTAAAAAAACAAAAATGATTTTTTTAGCTATATTCATGGTTTTTATTCCTTCTTTTCCAGATATTTTTTCAACTCAAAATTTTCACCGTCGAAAACAGCATAGGTAAAATGACTAAGCCAATCGCCCAGATTAATGTAACGGGTTGTTTTATTTATTACCATATCGGTAGGGTAATGCCTGTGTCCGTAGATCATAAAATCGAAATGCTCTTTTTGCAGCAGCTCTTTTGAATAGATAATGAGCCACTCTTTGTTTTCGCCTTCAAATGGCCTGGTTTCTCTCGAATACCTGCTGTGACTCGACCAGGAGTTGGCTATCCAGATACCGATATTGGGATGAAAGCGAGCAAATAACCATTGTGAAAAACGACTGGCAAAAATCTTTTTTAAGATTTTGTAAAAAGGATCTCCGGGGCCAAAACCATCTCCATGAGCAAGATAGAATTTCTTGCCTGAAAATTCTTTCACCAAAGGTTTTTTATGCAATATGATTCCGGTTTCTTTGGGCAGGTAATCAAAAATCCACATATCGTGATTTCCCGTAAAAAAATGGACCGGAATACCTGAATCTGTAATCTCACAAAGTTTTCCTAAAAATCTTGAAAAGCCACGCGGAATAGCCCTTTTGTATTCAAACCAGAAATCAAAAATGTCGCCTAAAAGATAAATTTCGCTGGCATCGTTTTTTATTTCGTCGAGCCACTGAACAAATAATTTTTCGCGTTTAAGACTGCTTTCGTAATTGGGCAATCCTAAATGAACATCCGATGCAAAGTATATTTTATTTCGTTGGCTCAAAAGTGTTTATTTTAGGTTATATTGAAAAGTACTTTCCAATAATGCCTTCGACGGATTTATCGAAACAATCTCTCCTTCAGGATTTATCAGATAACTTGTTGGCAATGTTTTTACATTATACAATTTTGCATAATAGGATGTTCGGCCGTTGGTGTCAATTACGTTAATCCAGGGTAATTGATCAAAATTAATAGCTCGCATCCAATTTTCTATTTTTGTATCCAGCGACACCTGGTAAATTTCAAATCCTTTGATGTGATATTTCTTATAAAGATCTAACAATTCTACATTACGATTCATGCTTTCTTCGTTCCACGATGCCCAAAAACTTAATAAAATGTATTTGGCATTAACTTCATTTAAGGAGATACTATCGCCCGACTGGTTCGGCAGATAGATTTCCGGAACATTATAAACTGTTGCTTGCGACTCAGCTAACTCACTTAGTTTTTGGTTTACTTTTAACTGCTCGTATCTTTTTAGTAAATTGTCTTTATCAGCAATCAAAGCTTTCACATGCTGCGATTCGGGATATTCTTTTTGTAATGCTTCCGAAACAATCTTAATGTATTGTATGTCTCTGTTTTTATACAAAACGTAGTTTTCATCGTCGTACTTTTGATACAAGGCCACAATACTAGCCAGGCTGTTTAAATTACTTACAATGAATTTAATGGAAGAATCCCTTTGTTCATCAACAATTTCAGCATATTTCTGGTTTATCTCTTCCATTTCTTCGTTTAAGCGATTTTGATCTTCGAAAGAATCTATGTAATTCTGAATCGAATCAAGTCGTTCTTTGGTATAAGCCAGTTGATTGCTTAATTTTTGAACATACACAGTGCCTTCTGAACCAATAATTTGAGCCTGGCTTAGATCCGAAGCCATGGCATTAATGCTTACTTTTTCGCCCGGTTCAATAAGTAAAGTTAAAAAGTTTTTTTCCGAAATTGCCAGGTGATAAAAGCGGGGTATGTTTGTTTCGTGTTTGATTACAAAACTACCTTTGTCGTTAATCTTTACATCTTTAATTTTGCTGGTTCCGTTTACCAATAACTCGCTAAAAGTAAGTTGTTTGCCTTTTCCATTTTCAATGGTACCTTTTATTTCAAACCGGTTCGGTGTGTTACAAGATGTAAGCAGGGTTATACCTATTAAAAAATAAATTAAGTGTTTCATATTAAAATAGTTGTAATATTTTTTGTAAAAGTTATTATCCAAATTAGTAAGATTTTTTTTAAAAGGCTCTAAATTAATCAAATATTTCTGAAAGTTTAGCTTCTAAAGCATCCCCCCTTAAATTTTTTGCAATAATATTACCTTGTCTATCCAATAAAAAATTAGCGGGTATTCCTTGCACCCTATAATTTTTTGCCGGTTCCGATTCCCAGAACTTCAAGTCGCTAACATGATACCAGTCAAGCTGATCTTTTTCGATTGCATCAGTCCACGATTCTTTGTTTTTATCTAAAGATACCTGAAAAATCTCGAAACCTTTCGAATTATATTTTTGATAACTTTTTACTAAAACCGGATTCTCTATTCTGCACGGACGGCACCACGAAGCCCAAAAATCAACAAGAACATATTTGCCTTTTAATGAAGATAACCTGATGGTGTCGCCATCCGGATTAGGTAAAACAATATCAGGAGCTTTTATTCCGGTAGCAACAGCAGACATATTTTCATTCTCTTCATCTTGCTGGCGTTTAATTTCTTTAAACTGAGTGTGAAAAGCTTGAACGGCTTCAGATTCTGGATATTTCGACACGAGCGACGTATCAACCATTTTAAAATATTCAAAATGATCCGTGGGATTTAATAAATACCTTCGTGGAGCAATTTGTTGGTAAAGAGCCATTAAGCTGGATAAAGAATAAATGTTTTCCTCAATAAATGTTTTGGTATATTCGGTATGCTCCGACATAAGATCTTGTGACAATTTACTCAAAGAATCTCTCATTTTATGCTGTTCTGCTGTTCCAATAATCGATCGGTAGTAGGCACTTAGTGAATCGAGCTGACCAACTGTTTTTTCTAGTCGCATTCTCAGATTATATATGGCAACACTTTCCGGAGAACCTGTTATAACAGGGTTATCTGTTAGCTCTTTTCCATTGGCCTGAATTATTATTTGGTCGGTAGGATGAATTATTAAGGTTAAATAATTATCTGCGGTTGTCCGTATGGCATAAAACCTGGGAATATCAGATTCGCCTTTGAAGCGAAACGCACCATCATCGCTAAGTATAATCGAATCAATAATTGCCACCTGATTTGTTTTTAACTCGGTTAAATAGAATTTCTCACCATTTGCATTACTAATTTCTCCCGACACAGTGAAATATTCGGGTTGATCAGTGCATCCATAAATCATTATGCTTAAAATAAATAGCAGGATGAATCTTTTCATGATGTTAAATTTATTTTGATTATCGATTGATTGTTTCATTTGGATTCAAAAGTACTTCTTTTTGCTAAATTTATTCGGTTGTGATGATAATTTTTAGCTGATTTTACTGTATTAACTCTGTTTTTTTAAGTTTATTATACCACCTAATGAGTTAATAATAATTGAAGATCAGGTTAAATAGGGTATTTTTTATATTTTTGTGCTTCATAAAATGAAAAAAAGTGATAATTCATAATCAAAGCGATCATTTTAATATTAAAAACCCCATTCTTACAATAGGCGTTTTTGATGGAGTTCATCAAGGGCATCTGAGTATCTTAAGCAGGTTAAAGCAAATTGCTAAAGATCAAGAAGGAGAATCGGTGGTTCTCACACTTTGGCCACATCCGCGAATTGTTTTAAATAAAGATGTTGAAAATCTTAGATTACTTACTAATATCGACGAGAAGAAATTCCTTTTATCCAAAACAGGAATCGATCATTTAATTGTTCTTCCATTTACAAAGGAGTTTTCGCAATTAACTGCTTGTGAGTTTATTGAGCAATATCTGGTTCAGAGAATAGGCGTAAAGCACCTGGTGGTTGGATACAATCATCAGTTTGGCAAAGATCGTAAAGCTGGTTATGAATTTTTGCAGGGATGTGCTGATAAATATGGATTTCAAATCGAAAAGCTGGATGTAAAATTGGTTGAGAACGATAGCGTAAGCTCAACCAAAATCAGGAATTTTTTAACTTCGGGCTATTTGGAAACAGCCAACAAATACCTGGGGTACGAATATTTTATAAGCGGACATGTGGTAGAAGGGAATCAAATTGGACGAAAGATAGGCTTCCCGACAGCAAACATTAAAATTCCCGAACCCTATAAACAGGTTCCGAAAGACGGAGTATATGCAGTGCGTGTGCGATTAAACGGAGAATCTTTTTTTGGAATGCTCAATATTGGCTCACGGCCAACTGTAGAACCTACCTTGGGATCAAAAAATATTGAGGTTCATATTTTTGATTTTAATCAGAAAATCTATAATCAAACCATTACGGTTTCTTTTGTAAAGAGAATCAGAGACGAAAAGAAATTTAACGGACTGGAAGAATTAACAGCGCAACTGCATCAGGATAAAAAAGAAATTCAGAAACTTTTTTTAATGGATTGAGTGAACAAAACAGAATTAGAACCGTATAGTTTTGAATGATATATATTTTGAGTAATTTTGCACTTCCAATAAATTGAAATACTAATTAAAATATAATAAAAATGGAAATTGAAGGTACAATGGTAGATAGCTTACCATACAAAGTAAAAGATATGAGCTTGGCAGAGTATGGAAGAAAAGAAATTGAGATTGCAGAGAAAGAAATGCCGGGATTAATGTCGTTACGCGAAAAATATGGTAAGGAAAAACCTTTAAAAGGTTCCAGAATTACTGGTTCGCTTCATATGACAATTCAAACCGCCGTATTAATTGAAACTCTTGTTGAGCTTGGAGCAGATGTTCGTTGGGCAAGTTGTAATATTTTTTCAACTCAGGATCATGCAGCAGCAGCAATTGCCGAAGCAGGAGTTCCGGTTTTTGCATGGAAAGGCGAAACTTTAGAAGAATACTGGTGGTGTACGAATCAGGCATTAACATTTCCCGGTGGACAAGGGCCACACTTAATCGTTGACGACGGTGGTGATGCAACTTTAATGATTCATAAAGGATATCAGGCCGAAAATGATGCCTCTTTCTTAGATTCAAATCCTTCAGCAATTGATGAAAGAGAACTTTATAAAATTTTGAAAAAAACACTGGAACAAGATTCTCAAAAATGGCATCGGGTAAGTAAAGAAATAAAAGGTGTTTCAGAAGAAACAACTACCGGAGTTCATCGCTTATATCAAATGATGGAACGTGGTGAGTTGCTTTTTCCTGCCATTAATGTGAATGATTCGGTTACTAAATCGAAATTCGATAATTTATACGGATGTCGCGAATCATTGGCAGATGGAATTAAACGAGCAACCGATGTAATGTTAGCCGGTAAAGTAGTAGTAGTTTGTGGTTATGGTGATGTTGGTAAAGGTTCTGCAAAATCAATGCGTTCGTATGGAGCCAGAGTAATTGTTACCGAAATTGATCCTATCTGTGCATTGCAAGCTGCAATGGAAGGTTTCGAAGTAAAAACTGTTGAAGAAGCACTTACCGAAGGAAATATTTTTGTTACCACAACCGGTAATAAAGATGTAATTACAGCCGAACATATGGCTAACATGAAAGATCAGGCTATTGTTTGTAATATTGGCCATTTCGATAATGAAATACAAGTTGATCAATTGGAAAATTATACGGGTATTCAGAAAATTAATATCAAGCCTCAGGTTGATAAATATGTGTTCCCTGACGGACATGCAATTTTCTTATTAGCCGAAGGACGACTGGTTAACTTAGGTTGTGCTACAGGTCATCCATCTTTTGTTATGAGTAACTCCTTTACAAACCAAACGCTGGCTCAGTTAGAGTTATGGAAAAATAACTATGAGATAGATGTTTATCGTTTACCAAAACATTTAGACGAAGAAGTAGCGCGCTTACATCTAGAGCAAATCGGAGTTAAACTTACCAAACTTACCAAAGATCAGGCGGAGTATCTGGGAGTTCCTCTTGAAGGTCCTTACAAACCAGATCATTACAGATATTAAAAAGTAATTAGATACTAGAAAATTAAACATCCGGTAATTTATCGGATGTTTTTTTTAGTTCGTTACACGAATCGTGTTCGTTCCATCGAAATAGCAGTTGTATTGCATTAAAGGTGCTTTAGCCGGGCCTTGTTTTATGCTTCCGGCCAGGTCAATACCGGTCATCCAGTATTCCGATTCGCAACAGGTACACTGTAATATTCCGGTAAATTCCGGATGCTCTTCAACAATACAGTCTCGTGAAGCTTCGTGCCTGCAAGCACGATCAAAAGCCATGAAAATATGATGATCCTTTCTGTAAATAATTAAACCACCAACACCATGCCCGTCAATAAATTTGTACGAATCAATTAGCATATTACCAAGTTGCGTGTCGAGCGATAAATAAACATTAACAGAAACGTTCGGAAATGCAGTCTCATTATCGTCGCAACGGACAAACATCAAAAGAACTAAAAATGGTATCAAAAAAAACCTTAAATTTGATTTTGAAAAAAGTTGTCTCATATTCAACCCGCTTTGGATTACAAAAATAAACAAATGCTTTTCAATATAAAGCAAACGTTCTTGATTATTTTGGGATTATTAATGCTTAGTGCATGCAATACAAGATGGGCTGCCGATACTTTTATCAGTCCTCAAAAAAATAAAGAGCAGCAAGCAAAAGAAAGAGCTGATGCAAAACAAAAAAAGGAATATCAGCAATACATCGAAAAGCAAAGAAATAAGAATTACGAACGACAGGCCGAAAACACAAGAAATAGCTGGGATCTGAATGCTAAAAAATCGGAAGATCTTAGAAAAAAAGAGTTTGGAGATAATTCCGTTGGATATAGAATAAGAGTTTTTTTTGGACGTTTTAAAAGAGAGCCAGCACCCAGTAGGGGATTATATTCTAAACGAGTGCTAAAATCTAAATCAAAAACAAAAGATAAAGAAGAGGTTGCGAAAGAAAGGATAAAACAGCAACAAGAAGCACAGGAAAAAAGAAATAAGGCACAGGCAAAAAGAGAAAAGGCTAAACAAAAGCAAGAAGAAAAAGCAGCTGTAGAAAAAGCCAAACGAGAAAAGCAATTAAAACAACAGAAACTTAAAGCACAAAATAAGCTCGATAGGAAAGAAAGAAAACATGATGATCGAATTGCAAAACAAAAAGCAAAAAGGGAAAATGAAAAGGAGAAACGACAGAAGCAAATCGAGAAAAACAAAATAAAACAACAAGAAAAAAAGGAGAAGGAAAGAGAAAAAACCAGGAAGAAGATAGAAAGACGAAAAGAAAAGAGAGAGAAGAAGCAGCAAAAGGAGAAGGAAAAGTTGAGAAAAAAGCGTTAAAATGCTTAAAAGTTGAAATAGCTTATAAAATAAAAATATAAAATTATGGATGATATTTTCGATAATCTCATATTTATTATCATTACCATTGTGGCATTTGCAATATCTGCATTAGGTAAAAAGAAAAAGAAGCAACCACAGGTACCTCCGGTTAGAGCTTTTGGAGAAAAACAACAAGAGGAAGAAAAACGCACGATTTTTCCAAACCTTGAACAGTTAATAAGAGAAGAAATGGGTCTGGAAAACAAAGACCTTTATGAAGATTATGAAGATGATGAAGTTAATAATCAGGAAGAAGTAGTTGAGCAGCCGTTAGACTCAGTACCCCCGGAAATGTTAGATGACGTACCGGATACTCCTTATAGTATCGAGTATGATAACAAGGATTTAATAGATGAAGAATCAATTTCAGACTCAGATTTAACCCACGAAGAAGTGGTGGCTGAAAATGAAGATGAAGAATTTGATCTTCAAAAAGCGGTTATCTACTCCGAAATTCTGAATCGCAAAGAATATTAATTTATTTTTTATTAATTAACAGCTAGTTATACATAGATCTTACGATTATTTTGTGGGAATATGATTTTTTTTATTTATTTTTGCAATAAGAAATAAGAAGAGTTCCGCAATTGCTTGGAATTCTTCTTTATTTATAATACTTGTTAAAATGCATTCATTTAAAATATTAAAGTAATGGCAAAAGTTTCTTACGTTACAGAACAAGGTTTAGAAAGACTGAAGAAGGAGTTAGAACAACTGGAGACTATTGAACGGCCACAAATCTCACAACAAATTGCCGAAGCCCGTGATAAAGGCGATTTGTCGGAAAATGCCGAATATGATGCTGCAAAAGAAGCTCAGGGATTATTAGAGCTGAAAATCAGAAAATTGAAAGAAACCATCGCAAATTCAAGAATATTGGATCAATCGAAATTAAATACTTCTACGGTTCAGATTTTAAATAAAGTAAAAATTAAAAATAAAAAGAATGGTGCTATCATGGAGTACACCATTGTTTCCGATAGCGAAGCAAACTTAAAAGAGGGTAGAATGTCGGTAAATACTCCGATTGCAAAGGGATTGTTAGGTAAAAAAGTGGGTGATGTGGCTGAAGTAGAAGTTCCTAATGGAAAAATGGAATTTGAAATCGTTGAAATATCACTTTAAAATAGAATCAAATGGCTTCCATATTTACGAAAATTGTTCAAGGCGAAATTCCATCTTATAAAATTGCGGAAGATGAGAATTATTACGCTTTTCTGGATATTTTCCCTTTGGCTAAAGGACATACATTAGTAATACCTAAAAAAGAAGTTGATTATTTGTTTGATCTGGATGATGAAACCTTAGCCGGCTTAAATCTTTTTGCAAAACGTGTTGCAAAAGCAATTGACAAAACCATTGACTGTAAGCGGGTTGGTGTCGTGGTGTTAGGTTTGGAAGTGCCACATGCACACATTCACTTAATTCCGTTAAATAACGAATCGGATGCAAGTTTTTCAAAACCCAAATTGAAATTATCCGAACAAGAGTTTAAAGATATTGCAGAGAAAATAAGTGCTGCATTTGAGTAAGATATTTAATTCGTTTTAAAAGGCCGATGTGTTTTCATATCGGCCTTTTTTGTTTCTGGCAACAAATGGATCTATAGAAACATGGTGGATTGATAAAAATTGGCAAGGCAAAGTTATAGTGCTTTCATTCATTCTCAAATTGGTGCAATTATAAAATATGTTTTAAATCAGGAATAACATCACAAGAAAAGAATATTTTAAAAAGAATATTACGGTGCTCTGCACCTTTTATGTTAAATAATTTTTTAATGCTATGAAGCATAATTTTAATTCACTCTAATATTAAACTGATCTTAACAAATTCTCAAGATTCTTTAATTTAAGTTAAGAAAAGTTAAACAAACAATCTTTTTCTATAAATAACGTATAATAGAATAAAGCCGGCTTTCAGAACGATTTTGTGGGGACGATATGTTTAACTTTTCTGCTCCTGATTGCATCATACAATCAGGCGCAGACCTAAAAACCCCATTACCATGAAAACTAAAAAAACGAAACGCGCAAACCTGGAAAATTTCAGAACGATCTTCTTCCAGGCAGGAATCATCCTAACTCTCTCAGCTTTACTGTTTGCATTTGAATGGAAAACCAACGTGCATGTGGAAAAATTAACCGACAACAGAACCTTTTGGGA
>CAYVEW010000109.1:0-10748 GCA_964450375.1 uncultured Bacteroidales bacterium | reverse complement strand
TGATTTAGTTTACCCAAATTTACAAAATTTTACGATCATTCAAACTCTACTACCGTAATTCCCGATCCTCCAAACTGAACACTTTCGTCGTGGAAAGATTTGATAACATCAACGGTTTCCAGGTACTGGCGTATAAGCTGGCGTAAAATTCCATCGCCTTTCCCGTGTAATATTTTTACCGAGCCCATATTAATTACAATCGCTTCATCAATAAAATCGTTTACTATTTGCAAAGCTTCTTCGGCACGTTTACCACGAACATCTATTTCGGGTTTAAAATTTAATCGACGCTCGCCAAAATCCCATTTCGAACTATTTGATTTAGAATAATTTGCTCCCGATATTTGTTTGTACTTTTCGTCGGATATTTTTTCAAGCTTTTTAATATCTACCGTTGTAATCATATTGCCAAAAGCAACCATGATACTTTTGCCATTTACATCCAACACTTCTCCCGCAGTATCCTGTCCAAACAATCTAACTTTATCGCCTTTTTCGTAAGTATTTAACTCCGGCTCCTTTTTTATTTCTTTTGCTATGGTTTCCTTTTTCTTTTTTCCCTGTTTGTCGCGATTCTTCAGCTTTTCGATTTTTCTTTCGATCCGTGCTTCTTCTTCCGGATTCACTTCCGACAGCTTTTCTTTAAAATCGGTTAATTTCTTGCGGGCTGATTTTGTTTTCTCTTTCTCGGCCTGGCTTTCCTTAATCTCGCGAATGGTATTTTCAATTTGTTTATTTACACCAGCTAACAATTCTTCGGCATCTCTTTTGGCTTGCTGTAAAATCTGCTTTCGCGCTTTTTCCGATTGTTCCAGCTCGAAAGAATATTTTTTTATCTGTTCTTCCAACTTTTTTTCTGATTTCCGGACACTCTCCCGCTTGGTTTCCCAATAGCGCTTATCACGAATAATATCTTTTAAGTTTTTATCAAAATCGATATGATCTTTACCAATTTTTTCGGTTGCTTTTTGAAGAATCTCTTCGGGTAAGCCAATTTTACGCGCAATCTCAAAAGCAAAAGAACTGCCGGGTTCGCCTATCGATAACTTAAACAAAGGTTGAATTTTATCGGTATCGAATAACATAGCTCCATTCTCAATTCCCGGGCTTGATGATGCAAAATGCTTTAATGATGTATAATGTGTAGTGATAACACCTTGTGTATGTTTCTGATTTAACGAATCAAGAATTGATTCTGCAATTGCCCCACCCAACATAGGTTCTGTTCCCGAACCAAATTCATCGATTAAAATGAGTGTTTTATCATCTGCCGATTTCAAGAAGTTCTTCATATTCAGCAAATATGAGCTATATGTACTTAAATCGTTTTCAATGGATTGATCATCACCAATATTTAAAAACAGATTTTGATACATACCCATTTCGGAGTTTTCATTCATTGGAACCAACAAACCACACTGAAACATATATTGCAGCAATCCAACTGTTTGCAAGCATACTGATTTACCACCGGCGTTCGGGCCTGAAATCAAAAGAATTCTTTGTTGATCATCATTTAAATAAATATCCAACGGAACAACTTTTCTATTTTCTTCTTTAAAGCTTAAGTACAACAAAGGATGCACAGCCTGGCTCCATTGAACCATGGGTTTATCATTAAATATCGGTTTTACAGCATTTAGTTTGATTGCCAGTAATGCTTTCGATCTGATAAAATCGATGGTTCCCATATATTCGTATGCCCACAATAAATCGTCGATATATGGGCGAATGTCATTTGAAAAAGCAACAAGTATTTTAACTATTTCGCGACGTTCTGCATAGTATAACTCCTTGATATCGTTGTTAAGCTCAACAATTTCGGTTGGCTCGATGTATGCTGTTTTTCCTGTTGCCGATTCATCCAGGATCAAGCCTTTTATTTTTCGCTTATTCGATGCATCAACCGGAATGGTAGCTCGCCCATCGCGAATGGATAAAGTAACATCCTGATCCACAATGCCATTTTTCTGAGCATCTTTTAAAATGGCATGTAAACGTTTCGAAACAGCTCCTTCTTTATCGCGTATTTCCTTGCGGATGGTATTTAATTCTGGCGAAGCATTATCCTTAATATTACCTTGTGTTGTAATGATTGAATTAATCCGGTCAAAAATAAAAGGATACAATTTTACATTCTCGGTAAGTTTCTGCAAGTAAGGATATTTCTTTTCTTCTTTACGTGCTTTAAAAAAGTTCAGAATAGCTTTAATGGTTTCCAGCGATCGTTTTAGGTTAAATAACTCTTCGCTCAGAAGATAGGTTCCTTCAATTCTGATTTTCTTTAAAGCCGGAACCAAATCGAAAAAATGATTTAAAGGGAAATCATCTTCCATGTTCATGATTTCCTTAAACTCTTCCACTTGATTTACAAGCGTTTCAACAAAAGAATATTTTAAGGAGAAACGAATTTTATCAACACGCGAAAGCCCCAGGTTACTTAAACAACCCCCTTTAAGCATATCGCGAATTTTATCAAATCCTATTTTTTTTTCAAAGTTATCTGGATATAACACCTTATCAGTTCTGAATTAAACGCTGTAAAATTAATATTTTAACTGGCAAAATAGCAATAATAAAAGCAATGGTTTTAATAAAACATTGACATCGTTGCAAATAATTAAGAACTTTATGGTTTATCTGCATAAAAAATTACAAATGAAAAAACATCGCATTCTAATCTGGATTACCATTTTTGCAATTTCGATGGGAATTTTCGAAGGTGCAGTGGTGGTCTATTTACGTGAATTGTATTATCCCGAAGGATTTGGCTTTCCATTAAATCCAATTGAAAATCGTGTTGCTATTGCAGAACTCATAAGAGAACTTGCCTCCTTATTTATGTTACTTTCGGTTGGAATTATTGCCGGTAAAAATTTCTCTCAACGCTTTGCCTGGTTTATTTATTCATTTGCAGTGTGGGATATAGTTTATTATATTTTTCTTTTTGCCATTTTACAATGGCCCGAAAGTTTGCTTACCTGGGATTTACTGTTCTTATTGCCCGTTATATGGACAGGACCTGTAATAACACCAATACTTTTATCGGTGATAATGATATTTCTGGCTTTACTACTTTATCAGTTTAATCGAAAAATGGATAATAAAGCAACCATACTAAGGCACGAATGGACATTGCTGATTACTGGTTCGGCTATTGTATTTATCTCATTTATATGGGATTATTGTGTATTTCTGTTTACCAATATTTCTTTACGTGAGATCATAAAAATCAAAGCAAACACGAACTTGTTTGAACTTTCGCAAGCCTATGTACCCGTACAATTTCCCTGGATAATTTATTGGATTGGTTTTTCTATTCTGTCTTTAACCATCTATTTTATGCATAAACGCCTTAAAAAGAGTGTCAAAGATATTATTTTTTAGATGGCTTTTTTCGAACAAACCACAGAAATGCAATAATGGCAGCTCCAATTAACAATAAAATAACTTCTGCCCAAAAACCTGCGTTGGAAGTATCGATTATTAACTCGCCAATAAATGCCAGTAAAAATCCAAATGTAAATCCTACTAATAATTTGTTTTCCATAATATTAAGTTTTGGATAATATACAAAGAAATATCGGGCAATCAAAATGAAAAAAGGCCTGATTTTACAGGCCCTTCAAATTATTTTAAATCTATGATTATTCTTCAATTCCCAGTTGTTGGAACATAAAAGCATATTCCATAGCATATTCTTTAAGTGCTTCGAATCTTCCGGATGCTCCACCGTGTCCTGCATCCATATTTGTATGTAGCAACAACACATTATCATCTGTTTTCATTTCGCGCAATTTAGCAACCCACTTGGCAGGTTCCCAGTATTGCACCTGCGAATCGTGTAATCCTGTTGTAACGAGCATTGCCGGGTAATCTTGTGCTTTTACCTGATCGTAAGGAGAATAGGACAACATGTAATCGTAATACTCTTTTTCTTTTGGATTTCCCCATTCGTCGAACTCGCCTGTTGTTAACGGAATACTCTCGTCGAGCATGGTAGTAACCACATCCACAAAGGGAACGGCAGCAACCACTCCTTTGTACAATTCGGGTTGCATATTCACAATAGCTCCCATTAATAAACCACCGGCACTGCCACCCATAGCAAATAACTTATCGGGGTTTGTGTATTTTGCTTCGATTAGAAACTCTGCACAATCGTTAAAATCGGTAAATGTATTTATCTTTTTTAATAATTTACCATCTTCGTACCATTCACGTCCTAAATATTGTCCACCACGAATATGGGCTAAAGCATATACAAATCCGCGATCCAATAAACTTAAACGAGTACTGCTAAAATAAGGATCCATGGTTGCACCATAAGAACCATAAGCATAAAGCAAAGTCGGATTATTTCCATCTAACTTAATTCCTTTACGATATACAACCGACATGGGAACTTTTGTACCATCATCGGCAGTTGCCCATAATCGTTTTGTTTCGTAATTTGCAGGATCAAAATCTCCTAATACTTCTTGTTGTTTTTTTAGCTCTTTCTCATGTGTTCTCATATTATAATCATAGGTCGAACTTGGAGTAGTCATTGATGTATAACCAAAACGCAGCACTTCACTATCGAAATTAGGGTTTGTTGATACATAGGCCATGTAAACTTCTTCGTCGAATTGTAGATAATGCTCATCTTTGGTTTCCCAGTTTATAATACGCAATTTGGTTAATCCCTGCTCTCTTTCCTGAACAACTAAGTAATCTTTAAACAGTTCCATTCCTTCTAAAAATACATCATCGCGATGCGCAATTACTTCTTCCCAGTTCTCTTTTTCTGTTTTGTTAACAGGCGTGCGCATTAAACGGAAGTTTTTTGCATCCAGGTTTGTTTTTATATAAAAGTAATCGCCAAAGTGAGCAATTGAGTACTCAAGTCCTCTTTCGCGTTCTTGAATTACTTTAAAATTTTCATCGGGATTATTCGCATTCAGGAATCGGTATTCCTCGGACATGGTACTATAGGAGCCAATAATAATATACTTTTCAGATTTTGTTTTCCAAACACTTGCATTAAAGGTTTCATCGGCTTCTTCATAAACTTTTAGGTCTGCTGTGGCGTCATCGCCCAGTTTATGTTTAAAAATCTGATTTGACCGAAGTGTTTCTTCGTCTTTTTTAGTGTAAAAAAGAGTTTTATTATCGTTAGCCCAAACCGCGTAACCGGTTGTGATGTTCATTACATCATTCAAGATCTCGCCGGTCTCCAGGTTCTTAATGTTAATGGTATACATCCGTCTGCTTATGGTATCAACCCCATAAGCCATCATTTTATTATCCGGACTAACACTTAATCCATTTACATGGAAATAATCGTATCCATCGGCCATGATGTTGACATCCAGCAAAATTTCTTCATTATTATCAAGCGAATTCTTTTTACGACAATAAATCGGATATTCTTTTCCTTCCTCATAACGGGTATAATAAAAATAACCGTTTTTTTCGTAAGGAACCGATTGGTCGGTTTCTTTGATTCGCGATTTCATTTCTTCGAAAAGTTTCTCCTGCAACTCTTCAGTCGGTTTAAGAATATAATCTGTATATTCGTTTTCAGCTTCCAGGTAGTTAATCACTTCCTGATCTTCCCGTTGATTTAACCAAAAATAGTTATCAATTCTTGTGTTTTCGTGAATTGTAAGTTCTTTAGGAATTTTCTTGGCAATGGGTGGTGTTACTTCTTTCATGTTTTCTTTACAAGAACTTAATATCATTATACTTAATAGTAATAAAGTAATAGATTTAAATGAAATATTCGTTTTCATCATTATTAGTTTTAAAATTTGTATCGTAAATTTACACTTTATTCTTGGTAATAAATACAATAAACATCAACAATAATTTACAATTAAAGTTTAAAAAGATGAACGAAAAAAAGCTTATGAGATCAAACAACCGTGTTATTGCTGGCGTATGCGCCGGTATTGCAGAATACTTCGGTTGGGATATTGCACTAGTAAGAATAATATATTTAATTGTAAGTATTGCTAGTGTTGCGTTTCCGGGAACTATTGTATATATTATTTTATGGATTGTTATGCCGGAAAAATATGGTTCTTTTTAGCCCACTATTTTCGAATTGAATTTTAACCAAAGCATTTGATTATTGATCAATATCTCACTTCCAACGTCTTTTTCAAAAAAAAGTAACTATAAAATAGTAATGCTGTTATTCTCCAGCACAAAAAAAGCAGGCCGATATTACTGAGCAGCTTATTAATTACTAAAACCTTCAATTCATCGAATCAATATATTATTAGACAACTTATTGATGATAAATTTATAGATCTTTTGAAAACAATTGAATGGATGACAATCAATCAGTTAAAGATAGAACTGTGATTGAATGAATTATTAATTAGCTCTTGTTATTTGGTATATTTCTTTTTTTTCGATAATTTATGATCGATTAAGGATTGTAAAACTGTATAATCTTATCCTTATAAGAAAAACAATAAAATGGCATCACGAATACAGGCTCCCAATTGGTCAAAAAAAGTAATTTTAGTTGCAGAGGATGAAGAAAGTAATTTCAGATACCTGGAATTGGTTTTAGCAAAAACTAATGCGACTGTATTGTGGGCAGAAGATGGTATACAAGCCGTTGAGATATGCAAGCAACAGCAACCTGATCTTATTTTAATGGACATAAAAATGCCTAATATGGATGGGTTGGAAGCTACGAGAGAAATAAAAAGACTTTATCCTGAAATACCAATTATTGCTCAAACGGCTTATGCCATGGAAAATGATGAATATATGAGTTTGGAGGCTGGATGCAATTCGTATTTGGCAAAACCCATAAAAGCTAATAAATTATTAGATACATTATCGAATTTTTTAATTGGTGAATAACTAAACCATATACATTAATTAATATGCCGGCACAAATACTAAAAAAGATTAGAACCATATCTATTCTGGTACTAACACTTAATCTGTTTACAGGTCGAATTGCACTTGGCCAAACAAGCGATTACAAATTCGAAAAGTTAACTGTAAAAGACGGGTTATCGCACAATAATGTATATAGCATTATCCAGGATCATTTAGGATATTTATGGTTTGGTACGCAAGATGGTTTAAATAAATACGATGGTTATGATTTTACTATTTACAGGCACGAACCCGGCAACCCGAATTCTTTAACAACAGGTAATTTTGGTAAAATATTCCAGGATTCGTCAAATATACTATGGTTTGGAACCTATGGAGGTGGAGTTGACCTTTACGATCCGCTAACAGATCATCTTATAAATTTTGCGAATATCCCGGGAGATCCAACAAGCCTTAGCAACAACCAAATAACATTCATTTTTCAGGATAGTTATGGCGAAATATGGGTTGGAACGGCAAGTGGAGGGTTAAATCGTTTTATAAAAGAGACTGGTACGTTTGAGCGTTTTCAGCACAATCCAAATAATCCTAATACTTTAAGTCATTCCAGGGCAAAATGCATTGGCGAAACAAAAGACGGAACCTTATGGATTGGCACGGGCAATGGTTTAAACAAATTCAACCGGGCCACAAAAACATTTGAACACTATTTTCACGAACCAAATAATAAAAACAGTTTGGGTTCAAATATCATTCAGCATTTATTGGTTGATAAAGAAGATAATATCTGGATTGCTACACGAAATGGAGGATTAAATAAATTTAACCCCGAAGAAGAAACCTTTACACATTACGTTAGCGACCCCGAAAACCCCAACAGCCTAAATGACAATAAATTAGAATTTCTCTATATTGATTCTTACAATCAATTTTGGATAGGTACCTACGAAGGTGGACTGAGTCTTTTTAACCGCGAAACCGAAAGCTTTACTCACTTTACACATAACCCAAACAACATCAATAGCTTAAGTAACAATAGGGTTGAATATATATTCGAAGACAAGTCGAAAATTTTGTGGATAGGAACCCGAGGTGGTGGTATTAATAAACTCGATTTAAAACCCAAAAAATTCAATAATATAATTTACAATCCCTACGATGAGCTTAGCCTTTCTCATTCGAATGTAATGGCCATAACGTCAGACACCACAGGTAACATTTGGATCGGAACCGATGGTGGCGGGTTATCAAAATATAATCCCAAAACAAATCAATTCATGCATTTAAAAAACGATCCACAAGATAATAACTCGCTAAGCATCAATCGAGTTTGGTCTGTATGTATTGATAGTGAAGGAATTATTTGGGCCGGAACTTACCTGGGCGGATTAAACCGGATTGAATTTAAAAATGGCCAGTACCAATTTACCAGATATTTGCATGATGCGGAAGATAGCACATCCTTAAGCAGTAATCAAATAAACACAGTATTGGAAGACAAAGATGGAACGATCTGGCTGGCTACTTCCAACGGACTTAACAAATTAATAAAAACCGATCATCCGAATAATTACTATTTTAAAAGATATTATCAAAACCCGACTGATTCAGTTGCTTTTATCGACAACTATATCGGTAACATATATTTTGATTCGCAAAACCGATTTTGGATCGGATCTTACCTGGGTGGCTTATTTCAGTTTGTTCCGGATAAAGAAAAGTTTATAAAATACGCACCATCGAGCAATAAAGATTCCGAGTTCAAAGAAGATATACATGTTTTAAAAATCTTTGAAGATCATTTAAAAAACTTATGGGTTGGAACAGAATCGAACGGACTTATAAAATTTGACCTGGATAGTAATAAGTTTTCTGTGCATCCAAAAAACCACGAGATGTTAAGTAATATGATTATGGGGATGGTGGAAGATGAAATGGGAAACCTTTGGATAAGTACATCGCGAGGTTTAGCGAAATATACCCCATGGAAAAATATTCTTTACAACTACACCTTTACAGATGGATTAGCCAGTAGCGGATTTAACCGGAATGCAATTTTAAAAACCCGCGAAGGAATGTTGTATTTTGGCAGCAACGCAGGAGTTACCTACTTTGATCCTTTGGAGGTTACGAACAATCCTTTTTTACCCAATGTAGCCATTACGGACATTAAAATACTGAACAAATCAAAATTTTATCGATTTTTTCTCCCTTTCGAAAAAATAAAGCATGAAAATCAAGCAATCGAACTTAGCCCGAAAGATTATTTCTTTACAATCGAATTTGCTTCGTTAGATTTTACTACACCACAAGAAAATCATTATCAGTACATGCTCGAAAATTTTGATAAGGAATGGATTGACGCAAAAAACCACCGAACCGCCACCTATACCAACCTCGATCCGGGAACGTATGTTTTTAAAGTAAAAGGAAGCAATAACGATAAATTGTGGAATGATATACCAACTAAAATGGTAATTAAAGTAATACCACCTTTTTATAAAACAACATTATTTATAATTTTTGTAATCGTATTTATTGTACTATTAATTCTCATATACATTAGATTAAGAACCCGAAAGTTAGTTAACGATAAAAAAATATTAGAAGAGAAAGTAATTGCTAGAACTAATGAGATTAACTTACAAAAAGAAGAGCTGGAATCGCAAGCCGAGAATCTGGAAAAGATAAATGAGAAACTTGAAGAACAGCAGAATATACTTGAAAAACAAGTAAAAGAAAGAACAGTGGATTTGGAAATTGCAAAAAATAAAGCAGAAGAAGCTGATAAATTAAAAACAGCGTTCTTGGCTAATATGTCGCACGAAATCAGAACCCCCATGAATGCGATTATTGGTTTTTCGAATTTATTAATCGATAGCGACATAAATAATGAGCAAAAACAAGAATTAACCAAACTTATTGTTAAAAATAGTAACAGTTTATTAAACCTGATTGATGACATAATAGATATAGCTAAAATTGAATCGGAGCAATTAAGGCTTTCAGAAAAAGAATTCTCTGCGAACAAATTACTACATGATTTATTTATTGAGTACCAGAGTGCTTCTGCCACAAACAGCGAAATAAAACTAAAAATTAATAAACAGCCTGAGCAAGATGTGGTTATTCAGGCAGACCCTTACCGGTTGGAACAGGTATTAAAAAACTTACTTAGCAATGCAATAAAATTTACAGAGAAGGGGAGTATTGAATTTGGATATGATATAATTGAAAGTGAAAATCTACTGCAGTTTTTTGTAAAAGATACCGGTATAGGGCTTAGTCCCGAACAACAACAGAATATTTTTGCCCGCTTTACAAAAGTTGAAGATTCGAAACAGAAAATCTATCGCGGTGCAGGATTGGGATTAACCATCTCCAAATACCTGATAGAAATGATGAATGGTAAAATATGGGTTGAATCGGAACTTGGTAAAGGAGCTACATTTTATTTCACCATTCCTATAACAAAAATAGAAGGACAAAATACATCAGATCAAGCCAGGAGTGTTTCAAATTATTTATGGAACAATAAAACAATACTTGTTGCAGAAGACGAGGAAAGCAATTTTAAATACCTGGAAATGATCATTCGCAAAACGAAAGCTGAATTATTATGGGCAAAAAACGGGAAACAAGCCATTGATATTTGCCAGGGAACTTATCATATTGATTTAATATTGATGGATATTAAAATGCCGGAAATGAGCGGATTGGAAGCAATAATAGAAATACGAAAAAGTAAATCTAAGGTGCCCATTGTGGTGCAATCTGCCTACGCCATGCCCGAAGACCGAAATAAAAGCTTTGAGGTAGGTGCCACCGATTTTATAGCCAAACCAATTGGAAAAGAAAAGCTGTTAAACTTAATTAACAAATATTTGAGCAATAGCTAA
>CAYVEW010000108.1:0-10758 GCA_964450375.1 uncultured Bacteroidales bacterium | reverse complement strand
CCCGAAATTTATTTTGAGAACACCACACATAATTATGGTGAGATAAAGTATAATAGCGACGGAACCTGTGAGTTTACATTTAAAAACACAGGAAAAGAACCTTTGTTATTAACCAATGTAAAAGCAGCATGTGGTTGTACCACTCCAACCTGGCCTAAACAACCCATTGAAAGTGGAAAAGAAGGAACAATCGTTGTAAAATATAACACACGAATTAAGGGAGCTTTTACAAAAACCATTCGCGTATATTCCAATGCAAAAACAAATTTGGTTACATTAAAAATAACAGGTTCTGTTGTTGATTAAAAAATAATTTAAAAAGTATAATAAATCATGCCACAAATTTCACAAAAAGGACAAATGATGCCTGCTTCACCAATTCGTAAATTGGTGCCGTATGCAGAGGATGCAAAAAGAAAAGGACATAAAGTATATCATTTAAATATTGGTCAACCCGATATTCCAACTCCTGATGTTGCTTTAGAAGCCGTAAAAAATATCGATAAAAAAGTAATTGAATATAGCCACTCTGCCGGCAATGAATCGTACCGAAAAGGACTGGCAAAATATTACCAGGGAGTTAACATTGATGTTGATCATAACGATATGTTAATTACTACCGGTGGTTCAGAAGCAATTACTTTTGCATTTTTATCCACTTTAAATCCGGGCGACGAAGTTATTATTCCAGAGCCCTTTTATGCAAATTACAATGGATTTGCAGTATCGGCAGGTGTGGTTGTAAAACCAATTACATCTTCGATTGAAACCGACTTTGCTTTACCTGCTATTGAAGAATTTGAAAAGTTAATCACTCCAAAAACCAAAGGTATTGTTATTTGCAATCCAAACAACCCAACAGGTTATTTGTATTCAGAAGCAGAATTACAACAATTAAAAAGTTTAATTGAAAAGTACGATTTGTACTTATATTCTGATGAAGTATATCGTGAGTTTTGCTACGATGGAAACACACATTTTTCTGCCATGAACCTGAAAGGAATTGAGCAGAACGTGATTATGATGGATTCCGTTTCGAAACGCTACAGCATGTGCGGAGTGCGTATTGGAGCAATGATTACAAAAAACAAAGATGTAATTAATGCAGCCATGAAATTTGCTCAGGCACGTTTATGTCCTCCATCGTTTGGGCAGTGGGCTAGCGAAGCTGCTTTAAATACACCAAACGATTACTTCGAAGAAGTTTATAATGAATATATCGACCGAAGAGATTTTATGGTCGAAGGACTAAACAAAATTGAAGGCGTTTATTGTCCAAAACCTAAAGGAGCTTTTTACACAGTGGTTAAACTCCCTGTTGATGATGCGGATAAATTTGCACAATGGATTTTGAGCGAGTTCGAATACAAAAAGCAAACAGTAATGATGGCTCCTGCTTCAGGTTTTTATGCAACTCCCGGATTAGGAAAAAACGAAGTTCGGATTGCTTATGTCTTGAAAAAAGAAGATTTGGCGAATGCCATTGAAACGCTTGAAAAAGCACTTGAAGCATATCCAGGAAGAACAATTTAACTTAAATACTTTATATGACTAAGCATCCGGAATGTCAATATTCCGGATGTTTTGTGTTTATTATCGAACCAATTCTAATTGCAATAGTCCTAATTCTGCGTTTGATTCCACTTCTCTGTCAAATAATTTTTCCCAGTTGTTATTTTTGTATTGATATACTTCTATAACATCAGGAAATACAGGTTCATAAATTGTCCCATCGGGAAACTTCTTAACATTATATTTTCGAAAAAAAGCAAAGCAGGGGTAATCTTCAAATCCATTTTCTTTTATTCCGTAGACATAATCATTGAATTGACCAACAGTAACTTTGGCCCTTTTATTCCATCTTTTTGAAGGTACCCAAAGAATTTTACAACCAACATTACCTGTTATGCAACTATATTGCGGATACAATCTGGCCTTTTTGGCATTTTTACCAAAATAATGAATTTCGCCAATATAGGTTTCTACGCAACAAGTATCACTTCCGGTAATATCGGCTACTTGCTTAATGATGTTTTGCCCTGAAAGGTGAAAGCTAAAAACAATAAAAAAGTACAGCGTAAAATAACGAAGTAGTTTCATATGTTTACTTATAATCTTCGTACAGTAAATATTTCCTTCGGATTTGCTTGAATTCATCCAATTGTGGCTGCCAGCTTTGGCGAATTTCTTCTTCTGACTTACCTTGTTCTATTTGCTTTCTAAGCTTTTCATTTCCCGATATATTATAAAAGAAGGCATTAAAAAAATCATCCTGATTTTTAACATTTTGGTAAGCAAATAAAATCCACTGTAGCTGAATTGCCTTTTGGTTCAACAACTCTTGTTTATCGATCGTTCTTAAATCCACACCATAACATTTTGTGTCGCGATGCTTCGGATATTTACTTGCACCATCAATGGATATTGGTGTAAATGTAAATTCAACGTTTTGCATATCTGGCCCACCAAAAACCTGGAATGGGAATTCGGTTCCCCGGCCAACACTTAAACTGGTTCCTTCGAAAAAACCTAACGAGGGGTACAAATACACCGAAAGCATATTTTGTAAGTTTGGCGAAGGATTTATTGGTAATTGATACAAAGAATCATGTGTGTAGTGATCACATTTTATGATGTTTAACTTACATTGCATTCCATTCCTTAGCCAGCCTTCACCGTTAATCATTTGAGCAAATTCTGCAATGGTCATTCCATGAACAATCGGGACCGGATGCATTCCAACAAACGAATGATAAGCAGTATCTAAAACAGGCCCATCAACATAAAATCCATTTGGGTTTGGCCGGTCGAGAATCATCATCTCAACACCAGTTTCTGCACAAGCTTCCATTACATAATGCATGGTAGATATGTAAGTATAAAATCGCACGCCAACATCCTGCAAGTCGAATATTACAACATCAACATCCTGTAAATCTTCTAATTGTGGCTTTTTACTGCTTCCATAAAGCGAAATAACGGGTAATCCTGTTTTGGAATCCTGATAATTATTTACATGCTCGCCTGCGTCGGCTTTACCCCGAAATCCATGTTCCGGGCTAAATATTTTAACAATATGAACACCGGAACTTAACAGCGAATCGACCAAATGCGATCCGTTAATATTTGTAGTATGATTAGCTACAATAGCTACTTTTTTACCTTTCAGTAAAGGCAAGTATTTTTCTGTTTGCTCTGCTCCCGTTTCCATTTTGGCAAGATTAGTTTGGCCCGAGCAACTACTCCAGAAAAAAATCAGCAAAACGAACAAATATTTTGAATTTTTCATGAAAATCAGCTTATTGAAAGGCCTAAATTAATAATTTTATTTACAAAGCAAGAATAGTTTATTTAGATTTAAAGATTTACGCAGGCAATTTTTGCAATCATCAAGAGTTTAAAATTTATGAGATCGTAACTAAAAGCTTTAACTGTGATAAACTTTGAATAAGCGAAAGTCTTTACAACTAAGGATTACCTTGTTTTTTATGATATTGGTATATTGTTTTCATAAAAAACATTATGTACGTTTGTGAAAATATTTAACAAAATTGCTTTGAATACCGAATTATTTATAGCTAAACGCATTTTTTCCGATAAATCAGTAAAAAAGGGAATATCTCAACCAATTGTTACCATAGCCATTGTGGGTATTGCTTTGAGTTTAGCTGTTATGATTCTGTCGGTTGCAATTGTTACCGGCTTTAAAGCCGAAATAAGAAATAAAGTCATCGGTTTTGGTTCGCACATTCAAATTGTTAATTACGATTCCAATGTCTCGTTTGAAACAGAACCAATTAATAAAAAACAAGCCATTTTCAGTGACATCGAGAATTTGCTGGGAATTAAAAAAATCCAGGAGTTTGGTATTAAAGCCGGAATTATTAGAACCAAAACTGATATTCAGGGTATTGTTTTAAAAGGTGTTGGAAATGATTACGACTGGTCGTTTTTTAAAAATAATCTAATTGATGGAACCATCTTTGAAGTGAATGATTCTGCGACTTCCAATAAAATTTTGATATCAAATTACACCGCAAGCATTTTAAACTTAAAGGTGGGAGATAAAATTGCCGCTTATTTTATTCAGGATCCCCCACGGATGCGCGCTTTTGAAATATCCGGAATTTATCTGACCAGCCTGGTTGAATTCGACGAAAAATTTGCATTGGTAGATATTAAACACATTCAGAAATTAAATAACTGGGATCAAGATCAAATAAGTGGATTTGAAATTATTATCGAAGATTTTAATAAAATCGACCAACTCACACAAGATGTTCGCGATATTGTAGGATTTCAATTTAACCCTGATGGAACAAAGCTTCGAGTATTGGGCATTAAGGAAAAATATCCCCAAATGTTCGACTGGCTGGAATTAACCGACATGAATGTATGGATTATTTTAATATTATTAATTTCTGTTGCCGGATTTAATATGGTTTCGGGTTTATTAATTCTGATTTTAGAACGCACCAACATGATTGGTATCTTAAAAGCAATAGGAACCAGAAACTGGTCTATCAGAAAAATATTCCTATACCAGTCATCCTTTTTAATAACAAAAGGTTTATTGTGGGGTAATGTTATTGGAATTGCAATTTGCTTTTTACAAGCTAAATTTCAAATCATTAAGCTAGATCCGGAATCGTATTACTTAGATGCTGTTCCAATAAACCTAAACCTATGGCATATTCTGGCAATCAACGCGGGAACCTTAGCAGTTATAATAATCATGCTCATTGTTCCTTCGTATATCATTTCAAAACTAAGTCCCGAAAAAACCATTCGGTTTAATTAAAATAAGCATACAAGTCTCTGGCATCTCAATTATGAATGCCAACTGTTTAACCGATTGACTATTTGATATTCTCAAATCATCTCCTTCTCACATCTTCGCTCAAGTTCTCACTTTCTCCTTTTCTTTTTTACGCTACACCACTCTATCATCTTGTAACCAACAACATATAACTCAAAACTTTATCTCTTTTACGTTGTTCATAAACTGTTTAAAGATAACATTTCTTATCTCACATTTTTTTTACTAATTTAACGGTCTTTCAAAGCCTTTTGCTTGATAAGAATTGTATTAAACCTATTATTTACTATGAAAAAAGATAAATCCACCGAAAATTCTGAGTTTAATCCCCAAAAAAACTATGAACAAACCCGGAAAGAAATTGGATACGTTAGCCGAAAGAAAGCAAAAAAAGAAGATTATGAGCGTATCGGTTTCATGTCAGGTTTAGAGGTTCATCAACAATTAAAAACCAAAGAAAAATTATTTTGCCATTGCCCGGCAGGACTATATCACGATCATGATGATTACGATGCCGAAGTCATTCGACACATGCGTCCAACCCTAAGTGAACTGGGCGAATACGATGGTACAGCTTTAATGGAATATAAAACCAAAAAAGAAATTATTTACAGGTTAAATAACAAAACTGCCTGCACCTACGAAATTGATGACACACCACCTTTTAAAATTGACAAAGAAGCACTGGAATATGCATTGGAAATTTCACTACTCTGTAAACTTAATGTGGTTGGCGAAGTGCATATTACCCGAAAACAATATTTGGATGGAAGTATCCCAACCGGATTCCAGCGAACAGCTATCCTGGGCGTTGAAGGAGAAATCCCATTAAAAAATAAAAAAGTTCGTTTAATACAGTTAAGCATTGAAGAAGATTCATGTCGTGAAATTTCAGATATCCGGCATACCCGGATATATAAGACTGATCGACTGGGAATGCCTTTAATAGAAACGGTTACCTACCCCGAGATGTACACACCCGATGAGTTAAAAGAAGCTGCTGAGTATATCAGGTTTTTAAACAGGAGCACCGGAAGAGTAAGAACTGGCAGCGGTGCAGGTCGCGAAGATGTGAATGTTAGTTGCAAAGGCGGAACCCGTGTTGAAATAAAGGGCGTTTCTTACAATAAATTAATTCCTGAATTATCGCATATCGAAGCTTTTCGTCAATGGGCATTATTAAATATCAGAACGAAATTAAACGAAAGAATTAAAGATTCCGAAAAATGGAAGATTCAACACCAGGAAATTGATTACCGCGATTACGATTTAAAATACGAACCCATTACCACTGGTTTAATAGATAAATACCGGATTATTGCTGTTAATTTACCCGGATTTAAAGGTATTTTATCGCATTTTACCCAACCAGGAAAAATATTTGCAAACGAAATTTCGGATCGTTTAAAAGTAATTGCCTGCCTCGAGAAACCAAATATGGTACACTCCGAGGAACTGGAACCACAAGTTATTAAGGAAAATTTTGTAAAATTAGCAGAACTTTTTAATGCTGGCGAAAATGATGCGCAAATAATTTTCTGGGCACCCGATGCTGATATACCAACCGCATTGGAAACAATTGAAGAACGATGCCAGATGGCTTTTGACGGGGTTCCTAAAGAAACACGTAAATCATTCCACGATGGAACAACAATTTTTGAGCGTGTACTTCCCGGAGCAGACAGGATGTATCCTGATACCGATTCTGCACCGATCCCACTGGAAGATAAATATATTGAAACATTAAAGAAAAGACTACCTACCGATGTAATCGACCGCTATAATCAGATGAAAAAGTGGGATATTCCTGAAGATACTTATACATTCATTTTCAGAAATAACTTATATCCCTTAATTGAGAAAATTGTAAAAGATCTAAAGCTAAATCCAAAGTTTGTAGGAACATTTATCGGACATCGTTTAAAATTCGTCGAAGGACACTACACTTCATCAGATCGTTTTAATTACGAACGGATTTACGATCTGTTTAAATATCTGGTAGATAAAAAGCTGGAAGTGCAATTAAGTAAGATAATGTTGCCGGTAGTATACCAGTATCCTAAAATGGATTTTGATTCGATTCTCACCAGTATCAACTTTAAACCTGTTCCTAAGGAAGAAATATTATCAAAAATTCCATTCTTAAAACAAAAGTTTAAAGAAATCAAAGTTTCAAAACAGGATCATGTAGCTAAAGATTGGATTATGGGCGAACTGCAAAAAACTGCAGTAGGAAATATTGCTCCAACCGATTTAGCGAAAGCAATAGGTCAAAACTAAAATCAGACGAAAATTAAAAAAAGAATAAAATGAGCGAAGATATTTTTCAAGGATATAAAGGCAAAGCATTAGAAGTATTAAAAAAATATAATGTAAGGGTGTGGGGGCAAGCTACCATAGAAACAACCCGCGGGCATTTTGAAGGAACTGTTCTTCCGCGTTCCGAAAATGATGATGATAAACACATTGTCTTAAAAATTATTACCGGATATAACATTGGAATTGACATTGGAACCATACAGTCGATGAAGGAAACCGGATACAAAAAAGCCAACTATAAAATTCCGGAAAAAGAATTTCCATATACCAAAGGATTACCTAAAGTTAAGTTATTAGGTACCGGTGGCACCATTGCATCACGATTAGATTATAGAACAGGCGCAGTAATCCCGGCCTTTTCGCCAGGGGAGTTATACGGTGCAGTTCCTGAACTAGCAGATATCTGTAACCTAACTACCGAAAAAATATTTGCTGTTTTTAGTGAAAATATGGGGCCAGAACAATATAAAGCCTTAGCTATTGCCATCGGAAAAGAAATTGAAAATGGTATAGATGGGATTATTATTGGCCATGGTACTGATACTTTAGGACATACAGCTGCGGCTTTAACATTTATGGTACAAAACTCGCCTGTTCCAATTGTTTTGGTTGGATCACAGCGATCATCCGACCGTCCATCTTCCGATGCAGCACTAAATTTAATTCATTCAGCATATACGGCCGGGCATTCGGATATTGCCGAAGTTATGGTTTGTATGTTTGGTCCTACTTCAGATGAATATGGTTTTCTTCACCGAGGAACCCGGGTTCGAAAAATGCATTCTTCCTATCGTTCTACCTTCAGAACCATTGGAGATGTTCCTTTGGCAACCGTTCGTCGTGGAGAAGTGAAACCCATTAAGAAAAATTATAATCCACGAAGAAAAGATCGTAAAGTAAATATTCTGCCTTACTTTGAAGAAAAAGTTACTATAGTGTACTATTACCCCAATATGCAACCCGACATTATTGATTCGTTAGTTGATAATGGTTACAAAGGAATTGTGATTGCAGGAACCGGATTGGGTCATGTAAATAAACCCCTATACGATGCTATCGAAAGAGCAAGCAAAGCTGGTGTACATATTTACATGACAGTACAAACTCTTTGGGGCTATGTACACATGTTTGTATACGACACAGGACGCGACCTAATGGATAAAGGAGTAATTCCGGCAGAAAACATGTTGCCGGAGGTTGCTTACATCAAATTAGGCTGGGCATTGGGGCAAACAGATAATCCTAAAAAGGTAAAAGAAATTATGCTTACTTCTATTAATGATGAGATTACAACAAAAGAGCCTTATAATGGTTATCTAATATATCAAGGTGGTGTACCTGAGGTTGAAGAGTTTATTAAAAAGTTTAGAAAATAATATAAATGTTTACCGATTTTTTTGAAAATCTTAAAGATGAATTAAAAAAAGATTTGCCAGGTGAAAAAGCTCACGTAAAAATGGCTCCTGGCATTCGCGACTATTTTAAGCCCAAATCAAAAGTCCGAAATGCAGGAGTACTAATTCTTCTATATCCAAAAAATCAGGAATTGTATATCGCTTTTATTCGTCGTACTGAATACAACGGACCACATAGCGGGCAGATATCTTTCCCCGGCGGAAAATCTGAACCTGGTGATGAAGATATTCTAGCTACAGCTTTACGCGAAAGCAACGAAGAAATAGGAATTGACATTAATAAGGTCAATATATTTGGACAACTAACCCCCTTGCATATTCCGGTTAGTAATTTTATGGTTTATCCTGTAATAGGAAAGTATGATACCACACCTGTTTTTAAGGCCGAACCAACAGAAGTAAAAGAAATTCTTGAAATAAAATTACAAGATTTACTAAATACATCTAACTGCACATCCAAGGAGTTTCGGTATGGAGATTTATCATTTCTTGCTCCTATTTATTGTCCCAACGAAATCATTATTTGGGGAGCTACCGCAATGATTTTATCTGAATTTCTTGAAATCGTTCGGAAATACCCATCTACGTTTCAGGTATAATATTCTTATAATGTTCGTATCGATCTAAAATCTCATATACATAATTATAGGTTTCTGAGCCGCGACAATAACCATATTTTACCACAGGATCCTTATAATATTTAGGATTTGATTTCTTCAATATATATTCGTCAACATGATTTTCCCATTTATCAGGGTTTTTTCCGTTCTTTTCTGCCAACCTTCTGGCATCAAGAATGTGTCCTAAACCTACATTATACGAAGCTAATATGAATTTTATCTTTTCTTCATCATCCGTAATTCCACGATTTTCGAATCTCTTATCCAGCCATTTAATAAAATCAACTCCTGCTTTAATGTGCTTTTCGGGTGAAGATTGTTTACTTACACCAAATCTATTAGCAGTGGTAGGCATTAGTTGCATTAAGCCATAAGCGCCAGCCCATGATTTTACATTTGGGTTAAATCGCGATTCCTGATAAATTAAAGAAGCCAATAACCGCCAATCCCAATCAATCTCTTTACTGTATTTTTTTATATATTCATCATATCGGGATACCTTTCCGCTAGCATTCGAATAATAATCACTTTCAACAATTCTTACCGACCGCGGATTCTTGAAGTATTTATTGTAAATTAAACCGTACATTCTTGATTTGGTAAAATCTTTTAACCAAGCATCTATTTCGCTTTTTAATTTCAAATCACCTTTTTTTACCCCCCAGGCCATTTTTTGTGGAAAACTTATTTCAGTACTTACGTCGAGATTTGGGTAGTAAATCTGATTTACCAAAGCTACATTCTCATCAGCAACTGTATAATCAATTTCACCACTGGCAACGAGTTCTATTAGTTCTTCGACTTCCTTATCGCCTTTTTCAATAATAATGATGCTATCGCCAATTTCATCCGATAAGTTTTTAATTCGCTGTGCATACGATGTTCCCTTTTGAACATAAACGAGCTTACCAGCTAAATCTAACTGATTTCTTATCAAACTTTCATCAATTTTATTTTTTGGTAAATGTTTCCAGTTATTCGGTTTACGTTGCACTAATACCTGGTGAGTTTGACTGTGTGGATAAGTAAAATCGATAATTTTAGATCTCTCCTTTGTTACAGTTAAATTAATGGCGATAATATCACATTCGCCATTCTCAAGCATTTCAAAGTTTTTATCCACATTATTTTCTACAATAACCTCCAGTTTAACACCTAAATGTTCTGCCAGTAATCTTAAAAGTTCATACTGATATCCCATGGGTTCGCCTCGATAAATAAAATAATTTGTAGAGTTGTAATCCATTACAGCAATTAGTTTTCCTCTTTTATGTATTTTTTCCAAAGAATTTAAATCAACGAATGATTCTTTTTCCTTGTTTTTACACGTGTTAAGAGTAACTAATAAAGTTAAGATTACAATTGATAGTCTTAGAATTTTTATAAATCCTTTCAAATTGTATTGTTTTGGTTAGCTAATAAATTTACGTTATGATTGTAATTTTGTTACAAAAGATTTAATTATCCATTACTTGTAACATTTTGAGAAGTGTTTCAGATTCTGTTTCAGAATAATATTTAGTTTAAATTAAAAAGCCTCAATCTTTTCAGATTGAGGCTATAAAATCGGCGACGACCTACTCTC
>CAYVEW010000107.1:0-10841 GCA_964450375.1 uncultured Bacteroidales bacterium | reverse complement strand
AGTTCCTGAGCTCCGAAACCAACAGCTAAACCTAATATTCCTGCACCGGCAAGTATGGGGCCGATATCAACTCCGAATTTTTTTAATAAAATCATTAAAAATACAGACCAGAGAATAATTTTACCGATCCCTCTTAAAATATCCATTAAAGTAGTAATTCTCTTTTCTGCTTCCAGGGTATTTACTTTTTCGCTTTTTGTTGCACGATAGATAAGGATCTTTTTTAATCGTCGAATAATTAGTTTTAAAAGCTTTAGCGATATAAACAACAGGACAATTGTTATAATAATGGATGGTGCTTCATTCACTACCCATGTTGTAAATTGATTTAAAATAGTAGTCCAGAATTCTTCGGTAAATAGTTTTTCAAACATCATCATAATTAATTTTTAACGATTCATTATTATTGTTTATTCTAGATTTCTTAAAATGATATATCTACAGTAAAAGTAACTTTATTATATAACTTATCAATGGGAACTAATGGATTATAGTCGTAAATATTCTGGTACTGCAGAATCAGGCCTAAATGTTCTGTGAAATTAAAAGATACGCTTGAACTGCTTGCCAGTCGTGGTGTTGAAAATAGCTGATCAAACCGAGCCTGGTGATACAAGCTTATATCTATACTTATATTAAATGACGTTTCCCATTTAAAACTGATATAAGTTCCCAGTTTAATTTCTTCTGAAATTACATCGTTGGTAATTGCAGGTAATAAAGAATCTTTTACCCCATCGTAATTCCATCGTTCGTATTCGTAAAAAGGCCCGGAACCGGCAAAAAACCCAATCTTATCATTGGTAACAATTCGGTATCGGGCATTAATACCTCCGGCATATTTAAATGCCAATCCACGGGCTTCTGACCAATGCAACTGAGAATAGGGTTCCAAAGCAAACCTTTTTTCAAGTATTTTTCGGTATTCCATATATAAATAACCGCCACTCAGTAAAGTTTGATCTCCGTACTTGGAAAGTTCAATTTTATTTGCCAGTGTTACTGCATTTTTTTTAAATTGAAACGATATGTCGGAAGTGTTTTCAAACTCTATTAAATCTTTTTTTTGATTTTGATATTTGAAATCAGGAACAATACTTCCTTTAATTTTTTGTGTTGAATCTAAAATCACGGAAAAGCTTTCGGTATGCAAAATTTGCCCCGAACCTGCATAAACGCCAACGAAAAAAATTATGAGTATGGCAAGAAAAATTTTTTTCATATCGTGAAGTGTTGTTAATTCGACTAGTTAAGCGGAATTGTTATGATTACTTTTGTACCTTTGTTTTTTTCTGATTCTAATACAATTTTTCCACCAATTAATTCGATATACGATTTAACAATGCTTAAGCCAATTCCATTACCTCCAAAAGCTCTCGATTCATCCACATCAACTTGCCGAAAGGGTTCGAATATAAGCTGATAATCATTGGGATCAATACCAATGCCGGTATCTTTAATTGTAATCAGGATATGCTGATTTTCTTTTGAACAATGAATGTCGATAGCGCCTTCGTGGGTAAACTTAATGGCATTATCGATTAAATGAAACAGAGAACGCTGTAATTTGTGCCGATCGGTTTTTAAAAATAATTCTTTCTCATCGAATTGAAAGTTCGTTTTAAGTTCTAAATTCTTTTTTTCAGCATCGTTCTGTTTATCCTGTAAAACACCATGGATAATATCTATTAAGTTAAACTCGGTAAACACAGGTTCTGCCTGTTTACTATGAATCTGTGATATTTCAACAATATCGGTAAGGATATTTAAGAATTGCTTACTACTTTCTTTAATTATATGGGCGTATAGTTTTTTCTGATCTTCCGAAGTTTTATCCATAAGCAGTAAATCAATAAAACCTAAAATTCCGTTCATGGGTGTTCTGAATTCGTGCGAAATGTTATTTAAAAAAGCTGTTTTCAAGCGATTACTTTCTTCGGCTTTTTCTTTGGCATGGATTAAATCTCCTTCGAACTTTTTCCTTTCTGTAATATCAATTACCGCAGAAATCATTGTATTCTGATCAATTAAAGGAATGTTTACAGCATTTATATAACGTTTTTCGCCCGATTCTTGTGTAATTTCAATATTTTCCCAATGCATTCGGGCCGGGTCGCCGGAATTTATATCGGCCATAATTTGTTTGCTTAATTTTTCTCTGTATTTTTTATCGGGGTATACTTTTTGGAAAAACTCCTGTATGTTTCTCAACTCATCGGCCGGCCAGCCATATATTTCAGAAAATCTTTTATTCATATAGGTAGCATCGCCCTCGTTAAATTTATTGATTGCAATTCCTATGGGCAGGTTATCCAAAATAGTTTGTATAAATTGATTTTTTTGTTCGATTTCATCAATATACTTTTTCACTGATGTTATATCGCGAATAAAAACCAAAGCTCCATGTTTGTCCATGTATTTTACAGGAACAGCCATTAGTTCAGCATCCATAGGGGTTCCGTCCATTTTCAGATGCTTGTACTGGGCGTTTGGAACTGCTTGTCGTTCTTTATTTAGTTTGTTAATCCGATCGATGGCAAAATCCCTGTAATCGGGATGTATTCTTTCTAATACCGGTTGGTTTATTAATTCGGATTCATTTTTTGCTCCATACAAATTACATAATGATTTGTTGACATAAATAAACCTGCCTTCGGCCTGAATAAAAATAGGGTGGGGTGCATTTTCAAGCAAAACTTTAAAATTTTGCAAATTTTCTACGGTTTTTTCTTTGGTTATGAATAAATCTTCAGACAAGGCTTTGTATTCTTCCAGTAATGAGTAATATTCGCCGTTCTTTGTTTTTAACTCATTCTGCGAGCTGCGAATAATTTTTAAATGACGGCGAATTAGAAAAAATAGTAAACCGGCTGTTGCAATGACATAAAATAACCCTTTTATGGTTTGCATCTGGGTTAGTTTTGCACTATCTGGGATAAAAAGGTAAACAAGTTTATCAGAAAACAAAATCCACAAAGCAGCTACTAACAGATAAACCAGCGTGATTTTATATTCGAATTTGATTTTCATTAGAATGTTGGGTTAAAGAAAGCTTAAGATACAAAAATTTTAAACTAAAATAAAATGAATTTTGTTCATTTATTTTAACAGTTATTTCAATTAACCCGGGATCACTAATAAAAAATATTCTGTATGCTAGGTTTGAAATACCTTACTTTAGGAGCTTGTGGCTTATATGCTTTTTTATCCTGATTAAAACGGCAGATTACAAACAATTATAAATCATTCATGGAAAGGGATATTGCTTAAGATTAAAAAACGAAACGAATTCCTAAACCAGGATCCATTGAAAACCAAACATTATTGCTTGAAACAAATTCTACAAATGGTTTAAACTCGAAACTGATGGCTATGGGTATTTCAGGAATTTTATATTCAATTCCAAACATACCATCCAGTCCCAAACCAAAGGTTCCATAATCAACATAAGGAGGATAATTTGAATGCCAATAAGGTTCTGCATTTCGAACATAATCTGCACCATAAAAAGCAACATGTGCACCTCCACCATAAAACCAGTTTAATCCATTTACATCAAAAGCCTGAAAGTGTCTTTCATACAAGGCAGTAAACGATACACCATGATCCCATAATCCTACAATACCTTCTAAGGCCGATCCATTAGGATTGACAGACCGATAAGTAAAACCGGAAGTTCCACCTGCTCGTAATCCTATTTCATTATAATTTTGAGCGTGCGCATACATGCTAAAACTCAGAGTAAATAGTATTAATATGATATTCTTTTTCATAACGATTTATTTTTAAATGTAAGTGTAACAATGATTTTAATTTGGGCGTTTTCTTGCGAGTGCTAATTGACTTTAGCTTAATCTGTTAAGTACATGTTATGGGCAGGTTCCAGTTTTAACCGCAAACCCGTTTTGCAGAGTTCATTATTTTCCACTTTTAACTTTTCAATTTCCCACATAAAACTTCGGTCGTTAATTTTTTCCAGGGTTTTTATATTGGATTTAAAAGCTAGGTTCCATCTTTTTCCTGAAATGCTTTGTCCGGGCTTTATACAATATTCCTTAAATCCGCTTCTCGAGTGAGTAACAGCGTTTAGGTAATAAAAAAGCTCGAAGCTAACCAGTTTTTTCTCAACTCCTGTATTAGTTATTCGCAGGAATAATACATAGGGACTGTTCTTTTTTAGTAATTTCTCTTTTCTCCATTTATACTCAATTTTAATTTCATCTTTTGAAACAAAATCGACATATTCCTGGGCGTTTATTAATGCCGGTAGAAGAAATAATGATAAAAGTATTATTAGATTTTTCATGATATGTAGTTTAATGATTGTTATACAATTCGTTCTCGGTTTCGCACCAATCTAAAGCACTATCTACAGTTTCGAATAATTTACAGTTTAAACCGGTCCAACGAATTTCATTTATAAATATTTCAAAATCACTCATTAGTTTGGGATCTGAACAAATAATGGCTGTTTTAACCGTTTTATTCCAGATCATTGCTTTTTCATGCAGTGTTAAAAAAACTTTTAGTTCTTGTACTGTAACTTCTATGTTTTTTACATTCAACAAATTAAAGATTTGATAGTTCATTGTGTCGAACCTTGAACTTGAAAGTAAGATATTGTTTGCCTCGAGAAATACTTTTAAGTTAAGTGTATCTTCAATCTCAAATATAATATTGTTGTTTAACCATTTATATTTTGTTGTAGTGTGCATGCTTAGTTATTTTAATGAACTTTAATCAGGACGCTTTACGCTAATCCTGATTAAAGTATAAAACAGAAAACCAGATTGTTATTAGCAGTTTTTAAATATTTTTTTCGAAGAAATTTTTAACGCTTTTACCAAACTCAGTAAAGTCGTGTTTTATTTCACTTTCTATTTCGGAAAAATTATCCTGTGATACATTGTTAAGCTGAACAAGCTTTGCCTCGATGTTTCTCATCGACGCTTTTAATTCAGTAAGTGCTTGTTGAGTGTTTTCATCAATTTGTTTACCGTCTTCTTTAAGCTGGTTCTCAAAATTGGCCATTTTGTAGTTAAAGTCATCAATAATCAATAAGGCTTCTTCTTTAAATTTTTCATTTTCGGATTGTGCCAAATTATTAATTGATGCATTTAAATCTTCCAGATCAGACCGGAGCTCTTTGATGTGATCGGTCGTATTTTCTGCTTCGTTTTGTGTTGTGTTGCAAGCAGTAAAAAGGCCTATGGTTAAAGCTATTAAAAGGCTTGCTGTAATTTTAGCTGTGTTTTTCATGATTATTGTTTTTTTTGTTTATAATGTATTGTTTGAATTATATATGGCTGATTTTTATTAACTGTTATTTTGTTTCAATAACTGCATATTTGGTTATTTTCCAGAATGTTTTCGGATCTTCGATTTGAACATAAGCAATAAGGCTATCGTTTTTAATTATCTGATATGACTCCTGCGGATGGTCCGAAATGAGTTCTGCCTTTTTTGCGTTTATGGCAATTCGATTGGTTTGCATTATGTCAATTTCCTGAAACTCGTTCTCAGACAGTTTAGTCGATACGGTTTTACTTTTACCAAGCAATCCTAAAAATCCACCTTCTTTCTTTAAAAGTCCTCTGTCTCTAAGTTCTCTTGTGGTGCCGGAAGCAATATATGCTCTGTTTAATTGTGCTTTATTAGTTAATAGTTCTTTATTTATTGTGGAGATTTCTTCTTCTTTTTGCAGTATTTCATAATCGAGGCTATCGATTAACATATTAAGATCGGCAAGTTCAAAATCATTTTCAATAAGCTGAAATTTAAGGTCGGCTAATGTCCTGTCTCGTTGATCTATTGCTTCTTCGAGTTGAATTACTTTGCTGTTTAATGCAGCAATTTGTACTCCCGATTTTTCAAGCTTTTTGTTAAGAACAGCAATTTTTGCTTTGTTTTCTTTGAGCAGGGAGTTAAGTTGCCTGATTTCAATTTTTATACGTTCCCGTATGTCTTTCTTAAGTTCAGAATCAGAAGAGTTAATTTTTAAAATATCTTCTTTTTCTTGCATCGTAAGCAGATCTTTTTCGATTTCGTTAAAGGTTTCCATCCACACGTTAATTAACGAATCGCGCAATGCTAATTCATCGGCTAAATCCGAATTCAGATCAATGGCAGATTCATATCGGTTGGCATGGTATTTTTCACTCGAAATATATGCAAAACCGCCAGCCGATATAAGCAAAATAGCAAAGAAAGAGATTAACCAGAACAATCTTCTTTGTTCTTTATCTTCTTTCTCATTGTTTGGTTGATTAATTTCTTTGTTTGTTTTGTCAAGATTATCCTTTTTCATGATGATTAATTTTAGTGTTTGGTGACTGAGTGCCAAACATTATACCACCATTAAAAAAAGGATTTAAGCGTCAGAAAAACAATGCGTTATGAATTGTAGTTGTTTTGGAAATTGTTTCAAAATGAATAAAGTTTATCATTTTGATAAACTTTATTCTGCCTTTTCCATTTCTTTTATCATTCGATAAATGGTTGCTGTGCCAATATCAAGTTTTTTTGCAACCAGGCGAACATCGTTATTGTATTTTTGCAGGTACGAAGAAACTATTTTCCTTTCGTATTGTCGCAGAGTTAGATCCTCGTATGTGTTATTATCTAATAATTCTTCACTGTTAAATAAAATATCATAATCGTTAATTTCATCATTACTGCTTAATGTTACGGCTAGTTCAATAACCGATTTTAACTCTCTGATATTTCCGGGGAAGCTGTGGTTTTTTAATTTTTTTCTGGCTTCCGGAGTAATGCTTTTTATGGGTAGATTGTTTTCATTACAAAAGGATTTTACGAAGTGTTTAGCCAGGATTAACACATCATTATTTCTCTCTCGTAAAGTAGGCAGTTCAATTGGTAATCCTATTAAACGGTAGTATAAATCCTGCCTGAAATTTCCATTTTTAACTTCGAGTGCTAAATTTTTATGAGTAGCTGTTATAATTCTACAGTTTACTTTTATGTTTTTATTACTACCAACTCTGGTTATTTCTTTTTCTTGTAGGGCTCTGAGAAGCTTTGCCTGAAATGCAATATCCATATCGCCAATTTCGTCGAGAAACAAAGTTCCTCCGTTGGCTTCTTCGAATTTTCCAATTCGTTTAAAAGCGGCTCCGGTAAACGCCCCTTTTTCATGGCCGAAAAGTTCACTTTCAACAAGCTCCGATGGTATGGCAGAAACATTAACTGCAACAAAAGGATTGGTTTTACGATTCGAATTGTAATGAATGGCTTTTGCCACAAGCTCTTTCCCGGTGCCTGTTTCACCAGTTATTGACACATTTATATTGGTTACTAAAGCTTTATTTATTAATTCATGTACGGCTTTAATTGATTCGCTTTCTCCGATTAGTGTATTGCTGTAGCTATATTTTTTCTGAACTTCTTTTTTTAGCTGAGATATTTCCTTTTTTAAGTTAACATTTTTCCTGATGTTTAAAACTGTATTGTGCAAACGCTCTTTAATGTCGTTCGATTTAACAATATAATCATAAGCACCAGCTTTTAATAATTCAACAACCACTTCTATGTCGTCTTGCTCAGAAATTAAAATAACCTGAGTTTCGTAATTTTCCTGTTTTATTTTTTTTAATACTTCTATACCGGTAATATCCGGTAGTTTAAAATCTAATGTAATTACGTCGGGTTGCTGATCCAGATTTTTTAAACAATCGTTTCCGTTAAAAAAACTAATAACTTCATAATCGGGATTTAGAGAAAGGTTATGCACGAGTAGCTTATTATACCACTCATCGTCTTCTACCACAAAGATTTTAAAAGGTTTGCTGCTCATGTGAACTCTTTAGGGTTTATTTACCTAAAACCGATTTTAGTTATTATTGTTCTTTAAAATCTTTAAATTGGGTTTTTAAACTTTGTACTGCATTTAGCACAGTTTCTTCAATTTCAGGTAATATTTCCAAAATTACATTTTTATTTTCACTTATTGCATTTTCTTCAATTTTCTTAAGCAGGCTTACAAGTTTCTGTGCACCTAAGTGTCGTGCAGCAGGTACTAATTTGTGAGCAGCGTTGGCAACGGTATCAAACTGATTGTTTTTAGTAGCATTCCGGATTTCTTTTAAACCTTTTTTTGATGATTCTTTAAACTGGAGTATCATTTCCTGAATAAAATCAAGGTCTTTGGCTGCTGTTCGAATCAGATTTGATAAATCGGCATCTTCTTTACTATCACTTTCCTGCTCATCTGGTACAGTTATATTTTTATCGGCCGGTTTACTAAGGTTTGTTGTAATTGCTTGATAAAGTTCGTGTTCAGAAAAGGGTTTGGTTAATAGATCATCGAAAAGCTTTTTGGTTTTGGAGTCGATATTCGTTGAAATATCAGCGGTAACTCCTATTACTTTTGTTTGCTGTGATGACAGTTTAAGTGTTTCGCGAATAAATTTGGTTGCCATTTCTCCGTTAATCACCGGCATTCGAATATCCATTAATACAACATGATAGGCTTCTTTCTTTAAAAGCTCGATTGCTTCAAGTCCGTTTGTTGCAATATCGTATGTAATATTCCATTTATCCAGAGTAGAAGTTATTAATAAGCGGTTATATTCTTCGTCATCGGCTATTAATATCTTTAAATCCGGTGGAAATATATATTCGTTAAGGGTATTGGTTTTAACATCTATTTTAGTTTTATCTCCAGTTGTGAATCTTAAATTACAAATCACTTTGGTTCCGACTCCTTTTGTGCTTTCAAGCTTTACATCTCCATTAAAAAGCTCCACTAATTTTTTAACAATAGCCAGTCCTAATCCTGTTCCTGTGTAATGCATTGAAACATCCTGGTTTTCCTGAGTATACTCCTGAAAAACATCTTCAAGCCTTGAAGAATCAATTCCATATCCGTTATCTTCAATAATTAACTCAAAAAGCACATTGTTGTTCTCTTTATTAATATTGGCCAGTACTTCAATTTTCCCGTTTTCGGTAAATTTAACCGCATTGCTTAACAGGTTATACAATATTTGCTGTAATCTTAATACATCGCCAAACAGAATTATGTTATCGTCGTTTTTTACTTTGCATGTTAAGGTATTGCCTTTTTTCTTTGCTAATTCGCTAAATAAGCGACAAACATTTTCGATAACAACTAGAGGCTCGAAATGAGCATTATTTACTGAGAGTTTGTGTGATTGAAGTTTGGTAAAATCAAGAACATCGTTTATGAGTCTTATTAGCTGATCACTAGCCGAATCGACGATTTTGATTTTATCTTTTACCTGGGATTCTAAGGGCATTGTTAAGACCTGCTTAATAAAACCGGAAATGGCATTTAATGGAGTTCTTATTTCGTGACTAACTTTTGCCATAAATAACTCCTTCGATTTGGCAAGCCTTTCAGTTTCCTGTCTTGAGTTAATAAGAATGTCGTTGTACGCCCTGTTTTTTCTAATATATTTTATTATCAGAAATAAAATAATACCTGATAATATGATTCCGGATAAAGAAAAAATTGCTAAAAGCAAATACGATTTTTTTGCAAGCTGGTCGGCTTTTTTATAGAGCTGTATGTTTTTTTCTTTTTCGTAATTATCTAGCTGTTCGAATAAAGAAATAAAGGCTTCGCTTATTAAGTTGCTTGATAAAGTTAACTCTGTTTCTTTTTTAAAGAGACTTTCTTCAATTTCCTTTTCGATACTTTCTATATCATTCAGCTTATCAAGTATTTCCTGTTTATTAATTTTCTGATCTTCTTTTTGTGAGTTAAAGAGTCTGTCGAACAGATTTTTCTTTTTCTCTGCATCCTGATTATTCGTGGTTAATTTTTTGGTTAGATCAGAGAACTCTTCACCCGTATTGTCTGATTCCCACAACAGAATTATTTCGCTCCACAACTTTTTTTTAATATTTAAAAGAGTACTAATGGTATCAATTTTTGAAGAAAACCATTGATCGTTAGCGTACTGATGTTTTAAGTTTGTAAAGTTTGAGTCTATTTCCGGGAGAGTTTTTCTATATCGTTCAAGATGCTTGTCTTTTTTCGTAATACCATATAAGCGTATGCTATTTTCGGCTTTCTCTATGGATGTAGTTATGTTCTTAATAGCAAAAAACTTATTATCCGGAGTATATTCATTTTGCATTAATCTAACCACCGATGACAAACTTTTGTACGAAAAATATCCACTCCCCAGTATAGTGGCAATACCAAAGAATAATAACAGAGCAATTTTATATGAGAATGGAGCTTTACGTTCCCGCATACGCTTTAAATATTTTTTATATGATTTTCCACAATAGTACAACAGATATCGGGAGTATAGTTATGTTTTATAATTTTAACAAAATTTTTATTTGTCCAGAAGGGTTCATTCAGGTTTTTAATTGTTTTTTCAGATTGTGACATCAAAATAATTTTAATATTTTTATTTATCTCCTGTAACAAATATACGATATCCAATCCAGTAATTCCATATCCCAAAAAGTAGTCGATAAATGCTATTGTTGATGTGTTTTCACTTACAGTGCTTTTTACTGCATGCAGAAAGTCGAGCGGTATGTTGAATTGTTTTATGTGAATATTAACTATGTTCTGTATGTGTGTTTTTTGTTGTAAAATTTGAATTTTCTGTGCTAAAAGACTGTTGTAATATAAATCATCTTCCAAAATAAGTACATTAATTTTTTTTGCTTTAGTAAGTTTCATCATATGGAATTATTAATTTACTATAAGGTATGATTCCCAATTCTGATACCAAACTAAACATTGTATTTATTGTTCACATATAAAGAGTGTTAGGTTAATCGAATTGAAAGAAGGAGTTTTATTTTGATAAAGTTCTATCAAAATGAGAATAAGC
>CAYVEW010000106.1:0-11007 GCA_964450375.1 uncultured Bacteroidales bacterium | reverse complement strand
TTGACTAATATAATTTTTAAATTATTCTTCGTTAACATCTTGCATTGCAGCATCGTAAGGGTTTCCTTCTTTTTTTACAAATGCTGAAGTAATTAAGGCGATAATCGTTCCAAAAATCACTTGCCCAAAAAAGCCTGTAATCATCATAAAGGCAGGGTTCATAAATTTTGTCTGGATTGATTGTGCCATTTCTATTTGTTCGTCTGTCATTCCCTGCTCAAGCATTTTTTCTTCGCCTAAAGCAATCATCTTATCAATGATGTCGGGATCAATTACAGTCACCATAAGATAACTATAAATTGTACCTATTAATGCAGCAACTAATAGTATTATCATGCTGTAACCAAACGCTTTTCCGTAACTGATGCTACCATTTAAACTATTGTCGCGGTATGCTTTCGTACCTAAAATAAAGCCGGCAATAAAAATAACATATACAACGTAATTGAGTCCACTAATTAAATTTAAGTCGAGCACATAAAGCAATACAGAGTAAATAACAACAGCCAGTCCTACAATAAGGCCATGCATTAAGCTACTTTTCCAAAAAGTTGATTTTTCTTCCATAATTTTTAAGGTTTAATTTTTAGATAGAAACAAATATATCAGTTTTTACAGAAATAAATATCGTTTTATTTGAAAAGATTTAAGATTTTACTACTTTTGTGCTCCCGGGCAAGTCTTATACGACCAGCTCCCGTTGAACTCCCCCAGGACCGGAAGGTAGCAAGGGTAGATGGTTGTAGCGGTGCGATATGAGTAGCTTGCCCGCTTTTTATTTAAACAATCCTGATACTTTCCTGTTTTATATCCTACAGTTTAACTTGTTTTTTGATATCCGATTTTGTATTTTGGGATTCAAATAATTGTTATCCATGAGTTATAGAGTTTTTCTTAGTTCTGAACAAGAGTCGGAAATTAAAAAAGTAATACGTGAGAATCAAAAGCGAAAAAATGTTTTAAAGAGAGCTTACTGTATTTTATTAAAAAACGAAGGACAAAAAAATGAAAATATAACTCAGCTTTTAGGAATACACGAAGATACGATTGCCGACTGGACCAAAATATACTTACAAAAGGGTTTAGACGGACTACTAAAATATAAGTATTCCGACCGCAGAAAATCGAAGATGCATCCTTACAAAGGACGCATTAAACGAATGGCTCAGGGGAAAAGGGTAACAACCATTGAGCAACTACAACAAAAAGTGAAAGAAAATTTGGGAATTGAAGTTGAATATAGCTGGTTTTACCGCTATTGCCGAAAATACGGCATTTACAAAGCATTGAAAGAACATGATAAAACCTAAAATCATATCTGGTGGGCAAACAGGAGTAGATCAGGGAGCACTTGACTTTGCACTCGATTATGGTTTCGATTGTGGTGGTTATTGCCCCAAAGGCAGAAAATCTGAAAAAGGCACTATTCCTTTTAAATATCCGCTAACAGAGTTAAACGACGAAGATTATATACACCGGACCCGCTTAAATGTATTGGAATCGGATGGGACAATTATAGTAAAAGATGAATTCGATTTACAGGAAGGAACCTTAAATACCATCAGATTTTGCAAGCAGTTTAATAAGCCTTATCTGATTTATGACGTTATTTATGATCCGATAAATTATGAAGCTTTCCAAGACTGGCTGGAAAAAAACAAGATAAAAATTCTTAATATTGCCGGAAACCGATCGAGCGAGAGCCCGGCAATTAAAGGGAAAACCTATTTATTACTCGAGAAATTGTTTAATCTTTAAACTATAGATGCAATACGATTTGTTCGTGTTTTAAAATTTTTACTCTCGAAAAAATGACTTATTTTCGCATCGAAAATCGGATTATTAATTAAATTAAAATATATCATGAAATTTTTTATTGATACAGCTAACCTGGACCAGATTAAAGAAGCCCAGGATTTAGGAGTTTTAGACGGTGTTACAACCAATCCGTCTTTAATGGCTAAGGAAGGAATAAGTGGTGAAGAAAATATCATAAATCACTATAAAAAAATCTGTGAAATAGTAGATGGCGACGTGAGTGCCGAAGTTATTTCAACCGATTTTGAAGGAATGATTAAGGAAGGAGAGATGCTTGCTGCTTTGCATCCGCAAATTGTGGTTAAAATTCCAATGATTAAAGATGGTATTAAAGCAATTAAGTATTTAACAGAGAAAGGAATTAAAACAAATTGTACGTTGGTATTTTCTGTAGGACAGGCATTATTAGCAGCTAAAGCAGGAGCAACCTATGTATCTCCGTTTATAGGCCGTTTAGATGATATCTCGACTGATGGAGTTGAGTTAATTGCTCAAATTGTTGAAATGTACAGCTATTACGGATTCGAAACGGAAGTATTGGCAGCATCGATTCGCCATACCATGCATATTGTGCAGTGTATGGAAGCAGGTGCCGATGTAGCTACTTGCCCGTTGAATGCAATTTTAGGTTTATTGAATCATCCCTTAACCGACATTGGACTTGAAAAATTTCTTGCCGATTATAAAAAAGTAAACGGCTAATTCATTACAAATACTTTGAGAAAGGTTGTCTTTGGGCAACCTTTTTTGTTCTATATAAGCCAAATGTTTGTAATAGTTTGTTACTTTTGCATCTGATAGTGAAGAAATATTTTTTATGTTATTACAAATTCATCCCGATAATCCGAACCCAAGAGAGATTGCAATGGCAATTGAAGCATTGCAAAATAATGGATTGGTTATCTATCCAACCGATACGGTATACGGATTAGCGTGGGATATTAACAGCCCGAAAGCATTCGACCGGATTGTAAAAATTAAAGGAAAAAATGCTTTAAAGGAGAACTTCTCCTTGGTGTGCAGTGAGCTTAGCGAAGTATCGCAGTTTACCATGCATATTAGCAATCCAATCTTTAAATTGCTGAAAAGAAACCTTCCCGGGCCATTTACTTTTATTCTGAATGCCAATAGCAATGTGCCAAGATTTTATACAAAAAAGAAAAAAACGGTTGGTATTCGTATTCCGGATAATAACATTGCCATTGAACTGGTAAAGCGTTTAGGGCATCCTTTTATGACAACTTCATTGCATAGCGAAGATGAGATCCTGGATTATATCACCGATCCGGAGTTAATTTTTGAAAAATATGATCACCAGGTAGACCATGTGATTGATGGCGGCTTTGGTAAAAACGAAGCTTCAACTGTGGTGGATTGTACCGGAGAAGATTTTGAAATAATCCGTCAGGGAATAGGGGAGTTAGTTCTTTAGTTTCAAGTTTCAGATTTCAGATTTCAGATTTCGAGTTATAAGTGTTGAGTTTAGAACTATAAAACTTTTTATAACACAAAGTTCCGCAAGGAAAAGTATCGCTTAACTGTGAACCCTTGGGCTATAATCTGGCGATACTCGTTTTACTTTTACGAAACATTGGGATGCTAGGAACTATCCGGACAATTTCTGTAGTAACAAAAAATCTTAAATAAAATTAAAATAAAGAAGTCGTAAATTAACGTTATTTCTTTAGCATGCGGCATTCTTCCGTACTGTATATACATTAGTTTTTGATGTTATTTTAATGCAAAAATAAAAGGCAGAATAAAAACTACAATAATTGTCCATATTGCATATACCGTTAAATACTTTGCTACTATTTCTTCTACTTTACCAAGTCGATAACGATTAAAGTACGCAAGGAAAAGTTCTTTTGAAATAAGTATAAGATTAATAAAAATTAAAATATTTGAGACTAAAACGACTGTTCTGTTTGGGGTAAAACCGTTTGTAATTCTTGAAATAATTGCAAACAGGGCAATTGAATTTATTATAATTGCTAATGCTGACAGAATGAACAAAATGAAAGTATTCATATTTCTATCCTTCGATTTATCGAGTTCGGTTACCGAAAATACAATGATAGCCACTACAGCTAACAGCATCACATTCAGTAGTATTAATAAATCCCTGTCATCTACAATTTTGCGCTCCAATAAAATCAGAGAAACCAAATAGATGGCAAGGGTAATTAGAACCAGTGGAGTAAATACCGTGGCTATAACAGGAGTAATTTTATTCGTAATATTAGGATGAGTTTGTATTATATAGAGTGAAACAATAGGTGCGGCAACACTACCGAATAAGGCAATATATTCGAAATAAAAGTTTTCAATATCTATATTAATTACAGAAAATAAACCTATGGTAATTGCTGTAAGTAATGCACCAGCAATTAAAATTAAACCAGTCATTATGAGTAATTCGCCGTTAAAACGAATAAATTCAATTCGTTTATTGATGTTGTTGTGATCGAATGAAATAAACGACAATCCGAATAAGCACCATAATAGCAATGGAACATGCATTAAAGACAGCACAACAGAATCACTTTCCGTGTTCGGTAAAAGATTCGTAAATACAGATAATGTGATGATAGTTAATCCATAAAACAGGATTCGACTTGTGTTTAAAATACGTTTTTGCCAAAATGCATAAAGAATAATTCCATTAAAAACAATGATGGGCAGATTCCTGGTGTAAAAGAATTCGGGATTAATGTGCGAAAAGAATGCCGGAAGTTTTGCAAGCAAACCTGTAAAAAGAGACAGGATAATTACGATCAATAAATCCAGTTTTGAAAATTTATCGGTTTTTATTGCCGTTTCTGAAGTTAGACGTATTTTCCAGAATGTAATTAAATCTGATTTAACTAGATCAGAAATCTCGCTAAAGGATTTTCTAAATTCCTGTTTGTTTTTACGATAAAGCTTTTCAAGCTCTTGAGGTTTGTCGATGTTGTTTTTTATTTCTTCTTTCATGGTACATCATTTTAAAATCTGATATTAATTACTAATTGCTATATTGTGTGTAAATTTTATTTAAAAAGAACTTTGAAAAACAAAGTAAATGCGCAAAAAAAAGATTTTAGTTTATTGGCTTGAGCGTATCTGTTTCTGTGATTTAATAAGTTTTTCCAATGATGATAAATGATTTTCAAAGGCGCTCCTGCCGATATTCGTTATAAAATACTTTGTGTTTGGTTTTCGGCCAACAAAAGATTTTTGAATTCCAATAAATTCTTCTTTTTCCAATGCCTTTAGATGGCTGGCCAAATTGCCGTCGGTAACATGCAGGTATTCTTTTAATGAATTAAAGTCAACCGACTCATTTACGGCCAGGATGGACATAATACCAAGCCTTATTCGACTTTCAAATGCCTTATGTAATTCATTTATTAACATTTTTATCGTTGGTGCTTTATGTGTATGTAAATTCCATAGATGATATGGAATAATCCAAATCCGGTTGCCCATAAAAAAAGGCTGTACTCAATAAAACAGAAACTTAGCAGCCCAAGTCCGATCTGAATTGTTCCTAAAAACTTTAATTCTTTAAAGGTAAAATTACCAGCACTAAATAAGGCTAGTCCATAAAAAATTAATGAAATTGGGGCTAAAAAACTAATGAGTCCTTTATTGATTAATATCAAGATTAAAATTCCCCCCGTGGTTAATGGTATTGATATATTGCTTAATAATCTTCTGGATGTTGAATTCCATATGTTTTCCGATCTTTTCAAAGCTCGTTTATGTGATAGGAATATTGCTGTGCCAATGGAAAGTATCAACACAACTAATGCCAGAATAATAATGCTAAAATATTCATATGTAGTGTTTTCGGCGATCTGATAGATGCTATCAGTAGGTTTAAATTTAAAATGTGTATATGAAATGTAGGTTCCTGCCAAAGCGTATATACCGGCCATTATTCCAGCCCATCCCGAAAGAGATAGGAATTTTGAAGATCGCTCCATCATGGATCGGATCTCTGCAATATTTTTTATGTAATCTTTTTCGTTTTTCATATTAAAAGTACTTTGAAAAGCAAAGTAAATTAAAATTTTTTATTCCACAAAAGATTAATGTATTTTTTTTTAAGAGATTGTAATTGGGGTGTTCAGGTATTTATTATTTTCTCCAAAAGGCTGGCGAGAAAAGAATAAGCACTGTAAATAGTTCCAATCGGCCAATTAACATGAGAAATGATAAAAACCATTTACCAAATACAGGAAAATGTGCGTAGTTTTCTATTGGGCCTACTTTTCCGATACCCGGGCCAATATTGCCGAGGGTAGCAGCAACGGCTCCTAACGAGGTATCTAAATCGTAACCCAAAGCAGAAATAACGGCGGTACTCATTATGGTAATCAACATATATATCACTACAAATGCTAATACGTTGGACATAATTTGCGGGGCGACACTCTTGCCATTCATCCGAACCGGAATAATGGCATTGGGATGAATGATCCGTTTTAGTTCCTGGTAACTGTTTTTAAATAATAAGGTGATTCGCACAATTTTAACGCTACCGCCTGTAGATCCGGCCGAACCACCAAAAAACATCAGGGCGAAAATCATAACAATAACAAAAGGCATCCATTGCAGGTAATCGGCTGTGGCAAATCCTGTGGTTGTAATAATTGATACTACCTGAAAGGCAGCGTCGCGGAATGACTGCTCAATACCAAATCCTTCGTAATGCCATAAAACAAAAGCTATGGATAAAGTAAAAAATAAAATAAAGCCAAGATAATATCTGAATTCTTCGTTCCGAAATACCTTACTGAACTTAAAGTGGAGTGCAAAATAAGATAGGGTGAAATTGGTTCCTGCCAGGAACATAAACAGGATGATTACATAATGAATAAAAGGTGATTCGAAATGTGCAATACTTGCCTGTTTGGTAGAGTAACCACCTGTGGCCATGGTGGTAAATGAGTGGTTTATGGCATCAAACCAGCTCATTCCGCCAAGTTTTAGCAGAATAACTTCGGCAAAAGTAAAAAGTACATAAATCCCCCAAAGTCTTTTTGCTGTTTCTTTAATTCTGGGGTGTAATTTATCTGGTGTTGGCCCGGGAACTTCTGCAACGAACAACTGCATTCCACCAATTCCAAAAATGGGTAAAATGGCAATGGAAAGAACAATTATTCCCATACCGCCTAACCACTGGGTTAAACTACGCCAAAACAATAATCCTTTCGGAACAGCTTCAATATCATTTAAAATAGATGCTCCGGTTGTTGTAAATCCCGATATGGTTTCAAAGAAAGCATCTGTGTACGATGGTATTGCACCACTAATTACAAATGGGAGAGCTCCAAATAGCGAAAAAACAATCCAAACAAAACTTACGATAATATATCCTTCGCGTTTACCTATGTTTTTATCAGCATTGTTTGTTAATAGCCTTAGGCTTATTCCAACGCCAAAACAAAGAGCACTCGTAATTAATAAAGAATGTAAATCGTCCTGGCCGTATATGAAACTAACAATTGCCGAAATAGCTAAAAATACTGCTTCAATAACCAGAAGCAGTCCCATTACCTGAATGATAATTTTTTTATTAAGCATTTTAATTAAAAAACTTTTCTAATTTTTTAACTGCACTTGGCAGGGCAAAAACAACTACTCTGTCGTCGGCATTAATGTGTGTGTTACCTTTGGCGATAAAGGCTTTGTTTCCTCGTATTATACCACCTACAATTGCATCTCTCGGGAAATCAATATCTTTCAATTTACCTTTGGTTATTTTGGAATCGGCTTTTGCAACAAATTCCAGAACATCGGCATCCGAACCGGTTAAACATTTCATTGTTTCTACTTCGGCACTCATGGTAAACTTAAAAATTCGGCTTGCGGTAATTAGTTTTTTATTAATGATGGTGTCTATTCCCATACTTTCTCCTAAGTCGATGTAATCGATGTTTTCAATTTCGGCAATGGTTTTTTTAACACCCATTTTTTTAGCCAGTACGCACGATAAAATATTGGTTTCGGAGTTTCCGGTAACAGCAATAAAGGTATCCATGTTTTGTAAACCTTCTTCAACCAGTAAATCGATGTTTCTGCCATCACCATTAATAACAAGTGTATTTTGAAGATAATCAGCCAGTTTGGCGCTTTTGTCTTTATCAATTTCAATTAACTTAATATTGTAACGATTTTCCAGTGATTTGGCTACCCGCTTACCAATCCGACTTCCACCCAGTATCATTACATTTTTTATGTCGATTCGTTTTTTTCCGGAATATTTCATTACGTCTTTTATTCCGGCTTTATTGGTTACCACATAAACCAAATCGTTTAATTCAAACTGATCCTGGCCTCGTGGAATAATGGTTTGTCCTTGTCGTGTTATGGCTACTGCCCTGAACTCGATTTCTTTTTCTTTGGCTACTTCCATTAAGGTTTGATTTATAACCAAGGCATTTTCGTCGAGTTTTAATACATATAATGATAGTTTCCCTTCGGAAAAATCGACCGATTCGAAAATTTCGGCATGTCCGAGTAAGTCAACAATTTCTCTTGCAGCAATGCGTTCCGGGTACATCAAATAATCAATTCCGAGACTGGTAAAATGCAAAATATTCTCGGGTTCAATGTATTCGTAATTATCAACTCGTGCAATCGTTTTTTTAGCTCCTAATTTTTTGGCAATAATAGAAGCTGTAATATTGGTTTCTTCCGAATGAGTAACCGCAATAAATAAATCAGCTTTTTTTATTTTTGCATCCAATAAGGTTTCAAACGAGGTAGCCGACCCGGTTATGGTTAATAAATCGAGATTGGAGTTAATGGTTTTTAAGCTTTCTTCATCAGGATCTATAACAATAATATCGTGAAATTCGCTGCTTAACATTTTGGCTAAATGAGAACCTACTTCACCGGCACCTGCAACAATAATCTTCATTTTTTAGTGATTTATATTTTTATCGCGTTTATATTTTGGGGCGACAAATGTAATAAAAGACAAATTAAATATTCTATTTTTAATAATCTATTATAATTTCGTTTTTTTTACGAATCCCTATAAATATTTGACATACGCACCCTGATCCGATATACTGTATGATTTAATTTTTAAATCATCGCATTCTTTTTTCCATCGCGAAATTTTGTAATAGGAGTTTGATGAGTCGAAAATCACTTGTTCAAAATCAAAATAATCCTGCAAATCTTGTATGTTAAGTTCGGTATTGTTCGATAAAATAAGATAGTTAACTTTTAATTTATTCGCGGTTTTAAAATTTTGTAACTTATTATTGCCAATTTGCGCTATTCGCAGATTTTTATGCTGAAAGTAATTAAAGGATTTTTGGTAACTCAGCTCATTTATGCTTTTGTTCTTTATTTTCTGATTCATCCATAAAGGTAAGATGTTGTATTCTATATTTTGGGTTGAGTCATCAGCATTTAGGTTTGCATAAACTTGCGATTTGTTTCCATCAATAAAATGTAAAGCGGTTGATTTAGGGATTTGATGCACAACAAAATAACTTTTTTTCGAGAGATTTATGTAATTACCCACATTATAAATCGCTAAAAATAACAGGAAATAACACGATTGCTTAAAAAAAATAGAACGCCTGGAAATAATAAAAAATGTAACAGTCAGTATAAATCCAAATAGAATAATTACCTGAACCTGATCCAGAATAATATGATCCAGTTTTGCATATGGAAGTTGTTCGATAAATGCAACGTTCCAATTTAGTAATTTAGTAAAAAAGACTACTATTTTTGAGATGATGGCAGCAACAGACGACGAAAATGAGAATACAAATAATGTAATAGCTCCGTAAATGATAATACTTACAATGGGTATAATCAGGATGTTTGAAAGAATAAAATACAAGGGAAATTGGTTAAAATAATATAGTGTTAGCGGGAAAGTGCCTATTTGAGCGGCAATGGCTACTGCAATAAGTTGCCAAACATAATCACCAAACCTGGTTTTTGGTGTAATAATGGAGTAAATTTTTGGCTGAAAGAACACGATGCTGATAACTGCTATAAAGGATAATTGAAATCCTACATTCATTAGCGAATAGGGGTTGTAAAGCAGCATACAAAAAGCTGCTGCGCTTAACGAATTGTAAATGCTTATTCGCCGTACAAACATATTTCCCACGCTAATAAACGAAAACATAATGCTTGCCCTGATTACCGAATTTGAAAATCCGGTTAAGCCGGCATAAAAGAAAAGTGCAGCAATAATTATGGTTGATTGAATAAACTTTCCGCGCTTGTATCGATTTAAAAAGAACAGGAGTTTGGTTAAAACGATAAAGATAATTCCTACATGCAAGCCCGAAACTGCTAATACGTGCATCGCCCCGCTGGCCGAAAAGCTTTCTTTCAATTCGGGTGTTAATTCATTTTTATAACCCAGTGTTAGTGCCGATAGTACTGCAAACTCATTGTCGGTGATCTGATATTTTTTATAAACCTGCAGAAGTTTCTCCCGCAGTTGATGACTTGCCAATAGAATTGGCGAACCCTGGTTCCGGGCAATTATTTTATACGAACCGGCTTTTACGTATACTTGCGAATAAATCTCCTGATATTTTAAATAGTTCTTATAATTAAATGCATAGGGATTGCCACTGTGCTTTATTTCATTAATATATGCTCGTATTAGTAACCGATCACCGGGCTCAAGGGCTGCACTGGCCGAATCTTTTTCGAAGTAAAGCAGTAGGTTTGAATTATTTTGTATCCAGTTAACAGAATCTTTATAAGCTTCCATTTTCAGAATAGCCTTAACCGAATTTTCTTTTTCTTCAGGCTTTTGTGTAATGCTTGCAATAAAGGTATATTCTTTATCCTGGAAGTAGAATTGCTTATTTTGTTTTAACTGGCTTAATCCCATGCCAGTGCTAAAAATGAATGCAAAAATGAATACACCCCAGATTCTGTTGGTTAAATAGTTTCGGGTTTGTTTGCCGATATGCAACATCAGGATAATTATAAAAATAGCTGCTGTAATAAATAAAAAAGGAACATGTAGTTCGGGGAACTGAATTTTAAAAACAATCCCAAGGATTAAAGGCAAAACAAACCGAAAAAAAGGTGTTTGATGGATAAACTTTTCAAACATTTTCTACTTCACAATAACAAGGTTATAAAATAAAATTAGAAAAAATGATTGAAATGTGCAAAGTTTTTTTTGTATAAAGGACATTC
>CAYVEW010000105.1:0-11030 GCA_964450375.1 uncultured Bacteroidales bacterium | reverse complement strand
ATCATTGTATCATTGCATCATTAAATTAACAAAAGATGAACACCATAACAGATCAACTACAACACAAAATCAATAATAAAACAAAACCACTAGGTTCGTTAGGAAAGCTTGAAGAAATTGCAATCCAAATTGGAGAAATCCAAAACACATTGCATCCCGAATTAAAAAACCCCACCATACTGGTTTTTGCCGCCGATCATGGAATAGCAGATGCCGGAGTAAGCCCGTATCCAAAGGAAGTAACACGGCAGATGGTTCTGAATTTTTTAAATAGCGGAGCTGCTATAAATGTTTTTTGTAATCAACACCATATAAATTTAAAAGTTATTGATGCCGGAGTTGATGCTGATTTCCAGAATCATCCGAACCTGATACATGCAAAAATTGCCAAAGGAACAAACAACATTCTCGAACGTGCTGCCATGACAATTGATGAATGTACAAAAGCTTTGGAAACCGGAAGCAATTTAGTAACTGAGCAGTACAATGCGGGTTGCAATATCATCGGGTTTGGCGAGATGGGAATCGGGAATACTTCTTCGGCATCACTTTTAATGAGCAAAATTACCGGATTATCCATTGAAGATTGCACAGGAAATGGAACCGGACACGATTCTGCAGGATTAAATCATAAAAAGAAAATCTTAAAAAAAGTAATTGAGAAATATGAAATTGACGAAAATCCATTAAATATTTTAGCAAGTTTTGGTGGTTTCGAAATAGCGATGATTTGTGGAGCATTTTTACAAGCCGCAAAACTAAATATGACGATTCTGGTTGATGGTTTTATTGTTACTTCAGCGTTATTGGTAGCACACAAAATGCATCCGGAAATACTTAAAAATTGTATATTTACACATGTATCAAATGAACAAGGGCACCAAAAAATGCTTGATTATTTAAAGCTTGATCCAATCCTAAATCTTAACATGCGACTTGGTGAAGGCACCGGAGCTGCTGTTGCCTACCCGATTATTCAGTCTGCTGTTTATTTTCTGAATGAAATGGCCAGTTTCGAAGATGCAGGTGTTTCCAATAAAGAATAATAAAGAATTTAGACTTGTCTGCCAACAGCCAGGTATTAGATTTGGGATAAAAACAAAATAACATATCAGTTTTAAAACAACAGTATTCTTAAAATCTAAATACTCAAAATCCATAATTATGAAAAAACAATGGACACTTTTCCTGACCGCAATCATGTTTTATACCAGGATACCTGTTCCTAAAAACATTCAATATTCTGATAGGATATTAAATAAAAGCACCAAATATTTTCCGTTTATCGGGTGGATTATTGGCGGGTTTGGAGCTCTGGTATTTTATGCAAGTCAGTTTGTATTGCCATTGTCAATTTCGGTTATTTTAAGCATGATAAGTACTGTTTTGCTTACCGGAGCTTTTCACGAGGATGGTTTAGCCGACACCTGCGATGCCTTTGGTGGCGGATGGTCCAAAGAAAAGATTCTTGAAATTATGAAAGATTCCAGAATTGGAACTTATGGTACCCTTGGATTGATTTTTATTTTACTCACAAAATATTTTAGTTTAACAAGCGTTTCTGTTGAACAAATCCCATTTGTTTTGTTTGCGGCTCATGCCCTGAGCAGATATACTGCAACGGGCATGATCTTTTTCTCGGAATATGCCCGCGACGATGCTACCAGCAAAACCAAACCCGTAGGAAAAGAATTATCATCAGGCGATTTTTTGCTTGCTTTAATTTTCGGAAGCACTCCCCTGCTTCTTTTATCAATAAACTATTCGTACTGGTATTTGTTAATATTTATTAGCATTGTTCCGATTATCTATTTTTTAAAACGGTATTTTGAAAAATGGATTGGTGGTTTTAGCGGCGACGGACTGGGCGCAACACAGCAAGTTTCAGAAATTGCGTTTTATATAACTTTTATTATTATAAATAATCTTATTTAATGAATCTTTTTTTAATACGACATACCAAAGTAAATGTAGAACCCAGAATCTGCTACGGTCAAACCGATGTGGATGTAGCACATACGTTCTATGAAGAAGCCCAAATAGTAAAACAGCATGTAAAAGATATTCGCTTTTGTAAAGTTTATTCGAGCCCCTTAAAAAGATGCCAGAAACTGTCTGAGTATGTATTTCAAGGTGATATAACTTTTGATAATCGCTTGATGGAGCTCAATTTTGGAAGTTGGGAAATGCAGGAATGGGATAAAATTACCGATTCCGAATTTTATAAATGGATGAATGATTATATCGAAACACCCTGTTTAAATGGCGAATCATTTCTTGATTTACATAACAGAACCGCTGATTTTATTGAAGAACTGAAGAAGCAAGATTTCAAGAATGTAGCCATTGTTGCCCATGGCGGAAGCATTCGTAGTATTATTTTAAATATCACTAAAAAGGATTTAAAAGATGCTTTTAAAATGAAAGTAGATTTTGGAGAAGTAATTCAGATTACACTATAAAAAAAGCCCACCAAAAAATGATGGGCTTTTCTTAAATCATTTAAAATCTATTTTAATCCGCGATTTTCTAATAATGCATCAATAGATGGTTCTTTACCACGGAATTTTAAATATTGCTCCATTCCGTCGCCCATACCATTTTCTGCTAAACAATGTTTTCTGAACTTCGCAGCTAACTCCTGGTTAAATAGCTCACCCGATTCTTTAAAAGCATTAAATGCATCTGCATCTAAAACTTCAGCCCACAAGTACACATAATATCCGGCAGAATAACCACCACTAAAAATATGCGAAAAATAAGTGCTTCTGTATCGTGGAATAATTTCATCAATTAATCCGATTTCATTCATAGCATCCTGTTCGAACTTATTCACATCAATATTTTCAGCATTTTCAATGGTGTGCCAATCTAAATCAAGTAAAGAAGCAGCAACATACTCAACGGTCGCAAACCCCTGATTAAAATGTCCGCTTTTCTGGATTTTATTAATTAACTCGTCAGGAATTACTTCACCGGTTTTATAATGCTTAGCATATTCTTTTAGGACTTCTGGTTCGCCAGCCCAATTTTCCATAATCTGCGATGGGAGTTCAACATAATCTCTTGGAACATCGCGTGAAGTTCTTCTATATTTGCCATCAGCAAAGAAATTATGCAATGCATGTCCAAATTCATGGAAGAATGTGGTTGTTTCGTCCCAGGTTAATAAAGCAGGCTTATCGCCCGTTGGACGTGTAAAGTTGGTTACAATATATACAACAGGCGTAACTTTTTCACCGTTTTCGTATGCACCACTTCTCATTGCACCACACCAGGCTCCACCACGTTTACCCGGACGTGGATAACTGTCAATATAAAGAATTGCTACATGTGTTCCGTCAGCTTCCTTCACTTCATAGGTCTTTACTTCATCTTGATAAACAGGAATATCTGTTCTTTCTTCGAACTGCAAACCATATAACTGATTCGAAACATAAAAGATTCCTTCGCGAACCTGGTCTAACGAGAAATAAGGCTTTAACTCTTCTTCGTCCAGATTGTATTTTTGTTTACGCAATTTTTCTGCATAATACCACCAGTCCCACGATTCGATATCGAATTTACCACCTTCTGCATGAACGATCTTTTGCATCTGGTCTCTTTCCGATTTAGCAACTTCTAAAGCCGGCTCCCAAACCTGATGTAAAAAATCATAAACATTCTCAGGAGTTTTAGCCATATTATCATCAATTACATACTCGGCAAAATTACCATATCCTAATAGCTCAGCCCTTTGCTTGCGTAATTGAACCATTTCTTTAATGATGGCCTTGTTATCATTTTCATTGTCGTTATTACCCCTACTATACATTGCTTTATACAGCTTTTCTCTTAATTCGCGTTTTGGCGAATAAGTAAGGAAAGGAACCCAGCTTGGCTTTTGAAGAGTAAATACCCATTTACCTTCCATGTCGTTTTGAGTAGCTGCTTCAGCCGCTCCGGAAATAACTCCTTCTGGTAAACCTGCTAAATCAGCTTCGTTTTCTATTACCAATTTAAAATCATTGGTTTCAGCCAATAAATTCTCACCAAAAGTTAACGAAAGCATTGATAATTTTTCGTTGATTTTCTTTAATTCTTCGCGTTTTTCTTCTGGTAAAGCCGCTCCATTTCTTTCAAAATCACGATACATGATTTCTACAACACGCATTTGCTCTTTATCAAGATTTAATTCATTGCGTTTATCGTAAACCGCTTTTATTTTTGCAAATAAACCTTGATTTAAACCAATCCAGTTTCTGTGAGCCGACATTATTGGTGTTAATTCACGTGCAATACTTTGAAGGTTTGGATTTGTATTCGCAGAATTTAAACTGTAAAAAACCCTTGCTCTTCTTAGTATTTCGCCGGTATTATCCAATGCAAGAATTGTATTTTCAAAGTTAGGCTCTTCCGGATTGTTGATGATCGCTTCGATCTGCTTCTTTTCTTGTTCAATTCCGGCTTCAAATGCTGGAATAAAATGTTCCTCTTCAATTATATCAAAAGGAGGAACTTCAAAAGGAGTATTAAATTCGGTTAAAAAAGGATTCTCTGACACCTTTTTATCACCCTGATTCGTACAGCTAAACATGACTATACTTGTTAGAATTAGTAAAAATGTTAGTTTCTTCATATGTTTAAGATTAAGTTTAAGATTGCGTAAAATTTTCAGACTTTAAAAATAAGCTTTCTCTTTTAAAGACAAAATTAATACTAGTTGTTTAGATAAATTCCCTTAAGAAAAGTTTAATAAGGACATAAAAAAACATCCCGGCCCCCCGGGATGCTAACACTCTAATTTATTAACCTTGCTATTATGATGAAGTGGAATAATAGCCATTTTTGATATTACAAATATAAAGTAATTTTCACCAAACAAAAAAATAATTATCGAAAAAAAGTGTTAAAAAATCCTAAAATAATAATTAAAAGAACTTGCATTGATCTTAATGCTCTATAAATTAACAACTTTATCTAATAACCTATAACCCACAAGATGCGTTGTTCTTCAATACATTTTTCAGCTATTTCAATCAAACCCTTATTTACTTCAATTAGTTTATCGAGGTAAATCTTCCAGTTGCTTTCCCAATGATTATCTTCAATTGTTAATTCGTCAATAAACTCCTGTCCTAAAAAAACCTGCTCTAGATGAGCATGAAAATCTTCAAGAGATTTTATTTTTTCAAGTGCTTCTAATTTCTGCAACAGCTCATTTCTTAAAGGAACTATTTTCCGTGCATTGTATTTGGTGGCACCGAAAAATTCATATAATTTATTTGCATTTTCAAAACAATTGGCAAATATATTAAACACTTCACTTTCAACATATTTCGACTCCGAATCACCCTTTATGTAATTTTCATTATCACCTGTTGTGTTTATCTCAACAATATTTAAATAATCGGAACTAAATAATTCAATTCTCATTTGTTATTGTTTAATGTTAAGTTTCTCTAAAAATATTAATTTAATTGTAAAACAACAAAATTTTATTTCGCTATTTATTGAGTTTTTCATATATGTACTTATTATCTTTATCCAATATTTAATAAATTATGACAGGGACACTCATAAACGCAGCAGCAATATTACTGGGCAGTACGATCGGAATCGTACTAAATGCAAGACTTCCAGAACGTTTTATTAAAATTGTTTTTCAAGGAATTGGACTTTTTACACTTTTTATTGGTGTATACATGGCTCTAAAAACAAATAATTTATTTTTTATGATTATTAGTATTGTGGTGGGAGGAATTATTGGTGAAGGAATTGATCTTGAAAAATACATCACTCGATTTGGTGATCAAATTAAAAATCGATTTAAAAGTAAAAACTCCAGGTTTTCGGAAGGACTGGTAACTGCCTTTCTGCTATTTTGCATGGGCTCTGTAACCATACTTGGTGCAATTGAAGAAGGCCTTGGAGGAGATCCTAACTTGTTACTTGCCAAATCGGTACTCGATGGAGTTTCTTCCATCGCATTGTCGGCTGCACTTGGATTTGGTGTAGCTTTTTCAATCATTCCTTTGATCATTTATCAGGGTGGTTTAACTCTATTAGCAGCTTATTTTGGCGATTATTTCTCCGAAACAATTATTAACGAACTTACTGCTGTTGGAGGCTTAATGCTTATCGGACTTGGGATTACTATTCTCGGAATTAAACAACTAAAAATTTTAAATATGATCCCATCCTTAATTGTAATTGTACTAATTGTTTATTTCTTTGGTTAACAAATGATTGAGAAAAGTACTCATATAGCAAATAAGATCTCTTCTGAGTTTAAAAAATGGAATGGTACATTCCCTCAGGAAATAATCCAACTGCCTAACTCCGGATCGAATCGAATTTATTATAGAGTAAAAAATAACAACCAATCATTTGTTGCAGCTTTTAATAATAATAAAAATGAAAATACTGCATTTTTTGATTTTACAAATCAATTGTTAAAAGCACGGATTAATGTTTCGGATATCCTATATAGTAATATATCTGAAAATATATATTTTTTAACTGATTTAGGTAATGTCACTTTATTAGATTGGTTGCTCGAAAAAAAAGAAGTGAACCATTTTTCGTCTGTTGCAATTGAGATTTACAAAAAGGTAATACGTGAATTAGTTAAAATGCAAATTGTTGCCGGTAGAAATTTTAACTATAAAAACAGTTACCCGCACAAGACTTTCGATAAAAACTCCATTATTTTCGACCTGAAATATTTTAAAAATCATTTCTTAAATACCACATCGATAAATTATAATAAGCAAGAACTGGAAAAGGAATTTATTCGATTAGCAGATTATTTATTAAGCGAAGATCATTGTTTTTTTATGTATCGCGATTTTCAGGCACGAAATATCATGTTGCTTAATCAGGAACCATTTTTTATCGATTATCAAGGAGGAAGACAAGGAGCTTTGCAATATGACCTGGCGTCGTTACTATTTCAGGCAAAGGCACAAATACCGGAAACTGTTCAAACAGAATTATTACATTATTATATTGAGGTAGCCCGTTTATTTATTCCCATTAATCTCGAAAAATTTACTGAATATTTTTATGCATTTGCCTGGGTTCGGGTTTTACAAACTCTTGGAGCATATGGTTTACGAGGAATTGTTGAAAGAAAAGCACACTTTTTGGAAAGTATTCCGTTTGCAATTAACAACCTGAAAAAGCTGGGAAATAAAGTATCTATTCTAAATCAACTGCCTGAATTAAAGAAGATAACAGAATCAATTATTTTAACCGATATACATTATGTTAACAGTAAACATAAATAGTTTCTCGTACAAACGAGAAATCCCCGAAGACAAATCCGGAAATGGCGGTGGTTTCGTATTCGATTGCAGAGCAATTCATAATCCGGGCAGATACGATGAGTACAAAAGTCTAACCGGAAAAGATAAAAAAGTAATTGAGTTTCTGGATAAGGAACCAGAAATGAAAGTTTTTTTAAAGAATGTTTTTGGTTTAATTGATCAATCGGTAAATAAATATATTGAAAGAGATTTTACAAATTTAGTAGTAAGTTTTGGATGCACAGGCGGGCAACACAGATCTGTATATTGTGCAGAACATCTGGCTGATTATTTAAAACAAAAATATAAAATCAACATCGTCGTCAAACATATTGAACAGGAATATTTAAACAATGATTTCCAATGAAAGCAATGATATTTGCCGCAGGTTTAGGAACAAGGCTTAAACCTTTAACGGATCATATACCAAAAGCTTTAGTGAAGGTAAATGGGCATACTTTGCTGGAGCATACGATTTCTAAATTGATACAATCCGGAGTAACAGAACTAATTATTAACGTGCATTCTTTTGCAGATCAGATCATTGATTTCTTAAAAGCCCGTAATCATTATAATATTCGAATTGAAATATCTAATGAAACAGATCAACTGCTAGATACAGGTGGTGGTTTAAAAAAAGCTTCGTGGTTTTTCGATACAAACGAATCATTTATTGTGCATAATGTGGATATTCTTAGTGATATTAATTTAAAGGACATGCTACAGTATCACAATGAAACTAATGCTTTAGCCACTCTGGCAGTGCGAAAAAGAGAATCGAGCCGATATTTTTTGTTTAACAATGATCTGGAGCTTTGTGGTTGGGAAAACAGGTCAGATTCCAGTAAAGTGATAACAAAACCTTCATTACAAGTTGAACCCTATGCTTTTAGCGGCATCCATGTTATCAACCCAAAAATATTTAAACACTTAAAACAAACAGGCAAATTTTCAATTGTTCAGGCCTATTTAGAATTAGCAAAAAGTTATACTATAAAAGGATATAATCATTCATCAGGCTATTGGTTTGATATTGGTAATCAGAATAAATTAAATCAAGCAGTCGAATACTTAAAAAAACATTTTATAAGATAATCTTTGTAGTACTGCATCTGATATACAAAGCCTGAACAAAAATTTATATTTCGTGTTTGTTAACTAAATTATATATTTGTATGAATTTATTCCACTTTTATTAAACAAATACACTGATAATGAGCGGTATTTTACCATTACTAATTGGAATTTTATTTTTATCAGGGATACTCACCATTATTTTATATCCTATTTTTAAGCAAAAGTTGGGTTGGATACTTTCAATATTCCCGTTAATTATTTTTGTTTTTTTATTTTCGGTATTAAACGATATTGATATACAAACCGTAAATATTTTTCCATCAGATTTTAAATTATTACCAGGAATAGATTTTGCTTTCCGTATCGACGGGCTTAGCTTAATTTTTGGATTAATGATTACCGGTATTGGGTTTTTGGTTGTATTGTACGCATCGTGGTACATGAAAAAATACAAGCGGCAGGCACATTTCTTTTCATACCTGATGTTTTTTATGGCGGCAATGACCGGTTTGGTATTCTCAGATAATTTAATGGTATTATTTATTTTCTGGGAGCTAACCAGTGTTACATCTTTTTTGTTAATCGGATTTGATCATCATCTCGAAAAATCAAGACAAGCAGCTCTCCAATCCTTATTAATTACCGGCTTTGGCGGATTATGTTTATTATTTGCATCCATACTTATCGGGCAAATAGCAGGAACCTATCAAATCAGTGTAATTATTGAACAAGGAATTGATTTAGTTGGCAATCCAAAGTATTTGCTTGTTTTTATTTTAGTTTTAATGGCAGTTTTAACCAAATCGGCTCAATTCCCTTTTCATTTCTGGCTTCCCGGGGCCATGCAGGCACCAACCCCAGTTAGTGCGTATCTGCACTCTGCAACTATGGTAAATGCAGGTATCTATTTATTGTTAAGAATCCAGCCCTTACTGGGTGGAACATTAGCCTGGAAATATTCGTTGATACTCGCAGGTGTAATTACCATGTTTTTAGGGGCTTATTTCTCCATGGGGCAAAAAGACCTAAAACGAATATTAGCATTCACAACCATAAGTGCGTTAGGTACAATGGTATTGTTAATCGGAATTGGAACACCATTATCAATAGAAGCATCACTGGTATTTTTTATTGTACATGGTTTGTATAAAGGCGGATTATTTATGGTTGCCGGCATAATCGATAAAAGCACCGGAACAAGAGATATTTCCAAGCTCTCGAAATTATGGAAAACCCTACCGGCAACAACAATTTTTGCAGTACTGGCATTAATATCCATGGCAGGCTTACCGCCCATGCTTGGGTTTGTAGGAAAAGAGCTGATCTACGTGGCAAAAATACAACTCCCTGGTTTATCGTGGATTATTCTTCCACTTGGTGTGGGTGCAAATATCATGATGGTTGCCATATCACTTACTATTTTTGTGGAGATCTTCTATAATAAAAGTAAAAAACCAGAACTACCTGCTCATTATTCCGAAAAACAGTTACCCTGGTATTTTATTCTTGGCCCGGGCGTATTAGCTCTGGCCGGGTTATTTTTAGGTCTTTTTCCTGGTGGCTTAAACAACCTGATAGCCAACGCATTATTTGTAACAAAAAACCAGATAAAAGATGTGCATCTTTTATTATGGCACGGTTTTAACGAAGTTTTATTACTTAGTATTTTTGCAATTCTTTTAGGAGTACTCATATTTATTCTGCGCAAACCAGTAACTCATTTTATAAGAAAGACAATTAAATGGTTCGATATTTACCATCTTCCAACCATATTTATGAGTGTAATGAATTTTTATTTGCGAATAGCCGGTAAAAACACTCAACGGATACAACATGGGTATCATCGGTTTTATTTAATGACATTCTTTATTGTAACGCTGGCCATATTAGCCTTTCAGATTAACTGGAACTTTAGCGATCTGGTTCCCATAGGAGGATATACACCCATTCGAATTAATATAGTTATTTTATTAATCGTATCATCTTTAGCTGTTCTATTTGCAGTATTTTCAAAATCAAGACTTTCGGCTATACTCTCTATGGGAGTTGTTGGTTACGGTATTGCCTTATTATATCTTTTTTATGGAGCCATTGATTTATCAATAACCCAATTTTTGGCAGAAACAGTGGTAATGGTGCTTTTTGTTATGGTTATCTATTATCTGCCAAAATTTGCAGTATTATCCACTCGCAAATCGCGTGTTAGAGATATTGTAATTTCTTTAGCTGTAGGTGCAATGGTTACTTTGGTGGTATTACACAGTCATGTATTAAATATGTATGAGCCTGTTTCTAAATTTTTTGCTGACAATAGTTTTTTACAGGCACACGGAAGAAATATTGTGAATGTAATTTTGGTTGATTTCAGAGCACTTGACACCTTGGGAGAAATAACAGTTTTAACACTGGCTGCAGCTGGTGTATATAGTTTGTTTCGTTTTACAATCAAGAAAAAAGATACGGTAAATGAATAGTAGTAGTTTAAGAAATATCATACTTGAAAAAATTGTAAAGCTCTTTATGAGAGTAATGCTTATTTTTTCAATCTACTTGTTATTGCGTGGACATAATTACCCGGGTGGTGGGTTCATAGCAGGAATAGTTGCATCAACAGGTTTTATTTTTTACGCCATCGTTTATGGTTCTGAACAGGTACAACACATT
>CAYVEW010000104.1:0-11067 GCA_964450375.1 uncultured Bacteroidales bacterium | reverse complement strand
GAACTTCCTTTTCACCCAGACTTAAGGATTTGATTTGCACTAATTTCGATAAGTTCTTTGCTGTATAATCGCTATATTTTTCTGCTAATTCGTTTATTTTTTGATACATATTTTCCATAGGATTTTATTCTAAATGATTTAATTGCTAAAATTACATTTTTTATTTAATACTACACATCCACAGGATAGTATAATAGTGTAAGTTTGTAATTATAGAATTTTAACATAATAGTGTTATTATTTATAGATTTTTTTTCTGCTAAAGCTAAAAAAATAAAAATTCGCTTCTCTATTCCTACATAAAGAATAAAATAAAAAGATATAGGCAAATATTTAAAACAAATGATTGTAATTTTGGTACCATACAATTAAAATTAAGAAATATGAAAGTTTGGAGTTTTATACACGAAAAATTAGCTGAAAATAAAAAAGTAATGTTAATTGTTGTTGTTGATCGTATGGGAAGTAGTCCGGGTGTGGTAGGTTTTAAAATGGCTGTTTCGGAAGATGGAGACATGACAGGTTCCATCGGTGGCGGAGTAATGGAATACAATCTGGTAGAACTTGCTAAAAAAGAATTAAAGAAAGAAAGTATAAAAGCTTTTATAAAAAAACAAATTCACGATCCGGATGCAGAAGGCGAAAAATCAGGACTAATATGTTCAGGTGAACAAACGCATGCGTTTATGCCGATCACAAAAACAGAATCAGAAATTATTAAGAAGATTGTAGTTAAACTGGATATTGGTGATAACGGAGCTCTTACCATAAATCGGAATGGTATTTCGTTTGATGAGAACAAAAAGCTGGAAGAAAACACTGATTATCAATTTATTGATGAAAATAATTGGTTTTATAAAGAACAAATTGGTTTAAAACCAACACTTTATATATTTGGCGCAGGCCATGTTAGTGTCCCGTTAAGCCAGATTTTCCGGGCAATCGATTTTAAGGTGGTGGTTTTTGATAGCCGTAACGACCTGACAACATTTGAGAACAACACTTTCGCACACCGAAAAGAAATAATCGATTTCAGAAAAGCTGCAGAATATGTTCCGGAAGGAAACAATAGTTACGTAGTAATTATGACAGTTGGCCATAAAAGTGACGAATTAATATTAGAGCAGTTTGTAAATAAAGAACTTAAGTATTTAGGTATGATTGGCAGTAAGAATAAAGTGAACAATATTTACGAATCACTTTTAAATAAAGGTATATCGAAAGATAAACTTGCTAAAGTGGATGCACCAATCGGATTATCAATAAACAGTAAATCAACCCCTGAAATAGCCATTAGTATTGCAGCAAAAGTGATTCAGGTTAAGAATTGTTAATAAATATGTTAATATTATCATCTGAATTTGTCTTGCACATTTTTATAATTATGTATCTTTGCTCAGATTATAAGTTTTGATAATATTAAAATGACTTTAAAAATATTTAAAGACAAAATACAGTCAACAGAACAAAATTTAAGGGTCGATTGACCCCGTAAAACAGGTTTCTTTTTTAGAAACCTGTTTTTTTTGTGTAAAAACGAACAGATATGATCTTCTTAATTCTAAGTATACTATCATCAGCAGCCATTTATGTCATCTTTAAATACCTTGACAAATTTAAAATAGGTACTTTTAATGTCATCATCATTAATTATATAACAGCAACCATTCTCGGACTCTTACTAAGCAATACGGATGTAGATATTTTTCCGCTGATAAAAAACGATTGGCTGCCATTCTCGATAATTATCGGAATTCTATTTATTATGATGTTTGTGGTAATCGCCAAATCGTCGCAGGTTGTAGGGATAGCCATTACAACCATATCAAATAAAATGTCGGTTATTATACCCATTGTAGTTTCCATAATGATCGACCCCAAGGATCTTTTAACCAATTACAAAGCTACAGGAATAATTTTAGCGATATTGGCTGTATTTTTATCGGTTTACCGAAAACGAAAAGTTGAATTCGACCCACGAAATATTTATTTACCCATTATTCTTTTTTTAGGCATGGGATTGGTCGATTCCTTTGTTAAATACGCACAACAATATTATGTTGCCGATGATGTTTTGCCTGTGTTTACGGTAATACTTTTTGCCATGGCGGCAATCGCAGGAATTGTAACCAAATTGCTTCGCAGAACATCATTTAAGGAGTTAATTCAACCCAATACGATCATGTGGGGTATTGCACTTGGAATTAGCAATTATGGATCATTGTATTTTCTAATTAAGGCTTTAAATTATAAAGATGTTTTGGGTGATTCACTCGATGGCTCCATTGTTTTTGGTATTAATAACTTAGGAATTATTGCATTATCAGTAATCATCGGGTTAATTGTATTTAAAGAGAAATTCTTAAAAATTAATTGGGTCGGAATCTTTTTATCACTAATCGCAATCTATATATTATCAACAACATAGAATGGCAGAATTTGTAGATGAATATTTAACAATTAGCAAACCATCGGAAGGTTTATTTAAAGACAGAGGAAGTAAATTTCTGGCCTTTGCATATCCCGTTTCAACCGAAGATGAAATAAAAATAATTCAGGAACAGTTGCGAAGCGATTACCACGATGCCAGACACCATTGTTATGCCTATATGCTGGGTAAAGATAAAGATGTTTTTCGTGCGAACGACGACGGCGAGCCATCTAGCACTGCAGGTAAACCCATTTTAGGACAAATACGATCACACGATCTAACCAATATTCTGATTGTGGTAATTCGGTATTTTGGAGGAACCAAACTTGGAGTGGGCGGATTAATTAACGCCTATAAAACGGCTGCTGACGAAGCCTTAAAAAATGCAAAAATCATTAAAAAAACATTGCATGATATTTACGAATTGAAATTCGATTATCCTGAAATGAACGAAATTATGCGGATAATGAAAGAAGAACAAATTGAGCAAATAGATCAAACCTTTGAGCTTTCTTGTTCAATTACACTGGCACTGCGAAAAGCTGATGTCGATAAGGTTTTAAGTAAATTCGACCGGGTAGAGAATTTGAAAATTGAGTTTGTAGAAACGAGGTAGTTTGAAGATAAAAGATAAAAGATAAAAGTAAAAAGATAAAAGTAGAAAGTAAGTAATTGGCAGTTAAATGTAAAAAGCCTGCCTGAAAGCAGACAGCAAAAAAGTTAAGAGTTAATATCACAGCAACATAAAAAATATAATTTAACAACAAAGCAATATTAATCAGTTACAATTCATAAAATTCAGGTAAATGGAAAACAAACACTTAATTTCAATTACGGATTTCTCGAAAGAAGAAATTTTCAGAATCCTTGACCTTGCTGAAGATTTTGAAAAAAATCCAAATCAGAATCTTCTGGATAATAAGGTTATTGCTACGCTATTTTTTGAACCATCCACACGCACCCGCTTAAGTTTCGAAAGTGCAATCAGTCGGCTTGGGGGAAAATACATTGGCTTTACCGATGCTGCATCATCGAGTGTAAAGAAAGGAGAATCGCTAAAAGATACCATCATGACTGTGGCGAATTACAGCGATTTAATTATTATGCGACACCCGGTGGATGGCAGTGCTCGCTGGGCCAGCGAAGTATCAAAAGTTCCTGTAGTCAATGCCGGCGATGGAGCAAACCAACACCCAACACAAACCTTACTCGATTTATATTCAATCCGAAAAACACAAGGTACACTGGATAATCTGAATATTTGTTTTGTTGGTGATTTGAAATACGGCAGAACGGTTCATTCTTTACTCCAGGCAATGGCTATGTTCAACACTACGTATAATTTTGTATCACCAAATGAACTGAAAGTTCCAGAAGAGTATAAGTTATATCTTGATAAGAAAGGATTAAAATACTACGAACATTGTGAACTCGACGAAGATTTAAAACATGCAGATATTATTTACATGACACGCATTCAGCGCGAACGTTTTTCTGATCCAATGGAATACGAAAAAACCAAGAACTCATATGTTTTAAAGAACGACATGCTCAAGGTAACCAAAGAAAATATGAAAGTATTGCATCCGCTTCCGAGGGTAAATGAAATTCATACCGATGTAGATGAAAATGAAAAGGCCTACTATTTTACCCAGGCTTTAAACGGAGTATACACCCGTCAGGCCATTATTACTCATATTTTAGGACTTAAATAATATTGAACTATGGAAATGCACGATAAAAAATTACAAGTAAGCGCAATTAAGGATGGTACTGTTATCGACCACATACCAGCCAATAGCTTGTTTAAGGTAATCAATATATTAGGGTTAGATAAGATTAAAACCCAAATGACATTCGGTTCCAATTTCGAGAGTGAAAAACTGGGACTAAAAGCAATTATTAAGTTAGCAGATGTTTTCTTTGTTGACGACGACATAAATAAAATCGCTCTGGTGGCTCCTGAAGCCAAACTTAACATTATTAAGGATTATAAAGTAGTTGAAAAAAAGATTGTAAAAGTTCCGGATAGCATAAAAGGTATTGCAAAATGCGGAAACCCAAAATGCATAACAAATCATGAGGATATTATTACCAAATTTCAGGTAGTAAATAAGAAAAAAGTAGCAATAAAATGCCACTATTGCGAAAAAATAACCAATTCGGAACATATGGAGATTTTCTAAATAAAAAACCTGACAGATTTTTATAATCTGTCAGGTTTAATTATTTTTTAGATCATCTTATCTGATTCTATCCATACTTCTAATAAGTGCTTCGTCCTTTCCTATCGCCCTTATCGCTAAATAGGTTAAAATAGCTGCTATGAATGGGAATATTGCAGCAATCTCATAACTAATCACTCCATCCAGTTGTTTCGAAAAATTTTGTAAGTAATAATAGTTTAAACCTAAGTACCCTATCATTAATATAATATTAAAAGAATTTAAACGCATTTGTAAAATTCGTTTCTTATATAAAAAGATACTGATAAAAGAAATTCCCAGAGTTATTCCCAATAAAATAACCGGTGGAATGGTTAACAAATATAAAGTATCTTCGCTTTCAAGAGTTAATCCATTATAATTATAAGTAAACAATATTCCATCTGAGCTTAACAATTCTGCTAAGGGATAAAAAAACATGGTAGCTAATAAGATACTAACTACTAATAAATAGATTGATTGAATACGCTGAATCATAACTCCTTACTAAATAAAAACTTACTAATTATTGTTAATTAAGCACAAAATTAGAGCTTTTTAATTATTTAACAACAGAAATCCAGCTTTTTATAATACATAATGTTTTTAAACAATCTTAATTTATAGGCACAAGCATGCAGCGCATGAGAAAATCATTTTAATTTTGAATACTAGAACGAACTATAAATTTCAGTTTGAGAATTATAAAAACAAATCGTCCAATGGTTTCCTGATACGCTTTTTTTGCTCTCGTTCCTGCAGATATTCCGGAAATAATTTTTCGTCACCTTTGTAGCCAATCGCCATAGCGGCCATAACTTCGTATTGCTCACTAATATCGAAATATTCGCGGGCATTGGTCACGCTAAAACCACCCATTTGATGCACCAACAATCCCATGGATGTTGCCTGGGCTAATAAATTACCTACCGCCATTCCGGTATCGTACTGTGCAAAACGATTGGGTTTATTTGTTACATCGGAAATATTTCTCGATAAACTAATTGCCAATACCGGAGCATACTTTGCCCATCCCTGGTTTGCTTCCATTAAACAATCAAATATTTTTTGATAGTTATCATCTTTCCCTTTAATACCAACAATAAACTTCCATGGCTGCTCGTTAAATGCCGATGGTGCCCATCGGGCTGCTTCAAACAAAGCACTTAATTTATCTTCTTCTACCGGTTTCGACGAAAAAGTTACCGTACTGTATCGTTCTCTAATAATTGAATGTATATGATCCATATGTTTTTAATTTTTGATTAAAGATAAGAAACAAAAATAGAACAAAAAGTGTTCAACCATAAAACTACATTTTACCCTTAAAAAATAAAATATGTTTTAAAATATCATGTATTTAAGGAAATTATTCGATTTAGGTTTGATAATCAGGAAAGGATTTCTTAGAATTGTACCTTAAAGAAAAAAAGACATATTATTTATATAATCAATTAAAAATCAAAATTATGACAAAAATGACAAGTCAGGATTACATTAAAAGGGAAGATAAATATGGCGCACATAATTATCATCCACTTCCTGTTGTTCTGGAAAGAGCTGAAGGAGTTCATGTTTGGGACGTAGAAGGAAAACAATATTACGACTTTTTGTCTGCATATTCTGCAGTTAACCAAGGACATTGCCATCCAAAAATTGTGAATGCAATGACTGAGCAAGCTAAAAAGCTTACTTTAACTTCTCGTGCATTTTATAACAGTGTATTAGGTGAATACGAAGAATATGTAACTAAATATTTTGGTTTTGATAAGGTTTTACCTATGAATACTGGTGCTGAAGCAGACGAAACAGCATTGAAGCTTGCACGTAAATGGGGATATAAAGTAAAAGGTATTCCACAAAACGAAGCTAAGATTGTTGTTTGTAACGAAAACTTCCACGGAAGAACCATCACCATCATTTCTATGTCTACCGACCCTGATGCATACAACGACTATGGTCCATATACTCCTGGTTTCGTTAAGATAGCTTATAACGATCTGGAAGCATTAGAAAATGAATTAAAAGATCCTAACGTAGCTGCTTTCTTAGTTGAGCCTATTCAGGGAGAAGCAGGTGTTTATGTTCCTGAAGATGGTTACTTAAAAAAATCATACGACCTTTGTAAAAAATACAATGTACTTTTCATTGCCGACGAAGTACAAACAGGTATTGCACGTACAGGTAAATTACTTGCATGCGACCACGAAGGTGTTAAACCAGATATCCTAATCTTAGGTAAAGCAATTTCAGGTGGTGTATTCCCGGTATCAGCTGTTTTAGCAAACGACGAAATTATGCTTACCATTAAACCTGGCGAACATGGTTCGACATTTGGTGGTAATCCTATTGCCGGAAAAGTTGCAATGGCAGCTTTGGACGTTGTAAAAGATGAGAAATTAGCCGAGAATGCTGAACGTTTAGGTAAGATTTTCCGTGATGAATTCGAAGGTATTAAATCTGATATGATCGAATTAGTTCGTGGTAAAGGTCTGCTAAACGCTGTTGTTATCAAAAATAAAGAAGGCAAAACAGCATGGGATGTTTGCGTTGCAATGGCAGAAGCCGGTGTTTTGGCAAAACCAACACACGGAAATATTATCCGTTTTGCACCTCCTTTAGTTATTACCGAAGAGCAATTGCGTGATGCAATGAACAAGATAAAAGAAGTATTCAAAAAATTTGAATAATCTGAAAGATAAGTATTAAACTTTTTACCTAAAAAGCTGTCTCATTCAATACGATTGAGCAGCTTTTTTTATGACTTGTTTAATCGATCTAAATATTCAAAAAAACTACACATATGAAAATTAAAGTAACATTAAAACTCGCATTAATAGCGATTATCAGTATGATTTTAACAACATCGTGTCAACAAAAGCTTGATGAAAAAATTACATTAGATGTTAGCCTGATTGATCAGTCATTTGATCCGGCAGAAGACTTTTACCATTTTGCAAACAACGGATGGATGCAAAAATATCCACTTCCTGATGACGAAAGTCGCTACGGTTCGTTCGACCAGTTAGCAAAAGAAACCAGCGAAAAAGTGCAAACTTTACTGGAAGAACTTGCCGCACAAAATCACGAACAGGGCACAATCGAACAAAAGATCGGCGATTTTTATGCCATGGGTATGGATACCGAAACCATTGAGAAACAAGGTTTGGATCCGCTAAAACCAGAATTTGAAAAAATTGCTGCCATTGAAACAATGGATGATGTACAGGAACAAATCGCACATTTCCATAGCTACGGTATTGGTTCATTGTTCGGGTTTTTCGGTTCTACCGATATTAAAAACAGTAATATGACAATTGCTCATATCAGCCAGAGCGGATTAGGTATGTCCGACAGAGATTACTATTTAAATGACGATGAACGTACAATCGAGATTCGCGAAGCTTATAAAAATCATTTAGTTAAAATGTTTGTTTTAAGTGGAATTTCAGAAGATGAAGCAAAGCAAATGTCGGAAACCATTATGCAAATTGAGACCCGTTTAGCAAAAGCTTCATTTACCCGTTTAGAAAACCGAAATCCACATGCTACTTACAACAAAATAACACAAGAAGAATTAGCAAACAAATATCCAAACTTCAACTGGAAAAGATATATGACATCTCTCGGTGTTGATTACGATGGTGAGATCAATGTTCGTCAACCTAAGTTTTTCGACGAAATGAATGCCATTTTAACGGATGTTTCTATTGATGAATGGAAAGACTATTTCTACTGGAACTTGCTGAATAATACTGCAAGTTACTTAACACAAGCTTTTCAGGAACAGAGCTTCGATTTTTATGGAAGAACCATGCAAGGAAGCCCCGAAATGCGTCCTCGTTGGAGAAGAGTACTTGGTACAACAAATAGTGCCTTAGGCGATGCAATTGGCCAGAAATTTTCAGAAAAATATTTCCCTGCTGAAGCAAAAGAACGAATGGTTACTTTGGTTAATAACCTGAAAACTGCTTATGCACAGCGTATCGATAAATTGGAATGGATGAGCGACGAAACCAAAGCAAAAGCCAATGATAAATTAGCTTCAATGAATGTAAAAATTGGTTATCCGGATGTATGGAGAGATTTTTCAGGTTTAGAAGTTGGCCGCGATGCATATGTTTTAAATGTTTTAGCAGCAAACAAATTTGGAAGAGAATACAACAATAATAAAATCGGCAAACCTGTAAATAAAGAAGAGTGGTTTTTCCCTGCACACACTGTTAATGCATACTATGCTCCTACTTTAAACGAAATTTGTTTTCCAGCGGGTATTTTACAACCTCCTTTCTTTTATTTAGATGGCGACGATGCAATTAACTACGGTGCCATCGGAGCTGTAATCGGACATGAGATGTCGCACGGTTTTGACGATCAGGGAAGATTGTACGACAAAGAAGGAAACCTTACCAACTGGTGGACCGAAGAAGACTCTGAGCGTTTTAATGCAAGAACAAAGGTATTGGTTGATCAGTTCAACGAAATCGTTATTATTGATGATTTACATGCCGATGGTGAACTTTCCTTAGGTGAAAATATTGCCGACTTAGGTGGTTTAAGCATTGCACACACCGCATTCTTAAATGCTCAACAAGAAAATCCACAAGCTGAAATGATTGATGGTTATACTCCTGATCAAAGATTTTACTTGAGCTGGGCAAGAGTTTGGGCTCAAAATATCCGCGAAAAAGAAATGATTCGCAGAACAAAAGAAGATGTTCACTCATTAGGTGTTAACAGAGTACATGGACCCATTGCAAATATTGCTGAGTTCCATGCTGCATTTGATGTTAAAGAAGGAAACGCATTATATCTTCCGGAAGAAGAAAGAGCTTCGATCTGGTAAAAACTACACATTAAAAATAAAAGCCGCAAATACAATGCGGCTTTTATTTTTTTGTATAGAAATTTTCCTTAATTACCAGATTATCTTTCCAATTCTGAACCGCTACTTCTTCAATCACTTTTTTATTGCCATTTTTAAATTTCAGGTCAATCCAAAATTCAACCATGGTAATTGCCCGCTCTTCATCCGAAGTAATTGTTTTTACTCCCCCTCCAATTACTTCTTCAATATCTTTTAACAGGTTTTTATCGTAATTTCGGGCTTCTTCAATACCTTTTCTTTGGGTACCATCATTGGCAATAATAAGCACGTCCTTGTGATAAAACTTATCTAAGGCTTCAAGAAGTTTTCCTTCTTCAATCATCTTAAACAGCTCTTTTGCTCTTTGGTAATAGGTCATAAGTATAAGGATTAATATGTTTCTTAAATATACAAAAAAACCGCCAAAAAGGCGGTTTCTGTTATTAATATTTTAAGGCTTATACTTGCAACCTGCTTTTAAAAGGTAAGAAAGTCATAAAATCGGCATGATGCACCAGATAAGCTTCTGTGGTACGTTTTACCATATCGCCTTCGCCGGCATGGGTTGCAATAATATGGCAAACTTCGGCAGGCACACCGCATTCTTCAGCTATTGAAACTCCTGAGAATGGATGACGTAAATACTTACCATATTTTCCTTGTACTGATTTACCATCAACCATTTCGTACTCCAATAATTTACCAACATCAGCAAGTATGGCTCCTGCAATTACCACATCCATGTTAACAGGTAAATCATCTTCGAAAAACTCGTTGCATTTTATTCCTGCATCACGCGCAATATGAACTACTGCACGCTTATGGGCCATGAATGTAACTTTAGTTGGAACCAACAAAGTAAAAGGAATTGTTTGCAGATCTTCAGGAGTAAGTACACTTCTTTCAAGGGCTAACTCCCATGTTTTTGCAGTTTTTTCTCTTAAATCTTCATCCTGAATCCATTCTAATTCAGGCCATAATTCTAATACCTTTGCATTCATATAATTGTTCTTTTTAATTTTAGGCTTGTAAAAAAGGATGCATCGTATATGGATGCATCCCATTAAAAGTTTATCATTATGCTAATTTAGCAATAATGGCATCTGCCATTTGCTGCGTAGAAGCTGCTCCTTTATTGATAACATCCGGACGGCCCGACATTTTCATCATGTCGTAAGTACGAACTTTACCTTCTTCAACCACTTCGGCCACTGCTTTACGAATTTTTGCTGAAATTTCTTTTTCTTCTATAAAATCTAACATGGCACATGCCGATTCAACCATTGCAATAGGATTAACAATGGAAACATCGTAATCGGCATATTTTGGAGCCGAACCATGCGTTGGTTCAAATACGGCAACACCAGTTTCAGGATTCATTTGTGCACTCGATGCAAATCCTAAACCTCCAATTAATCCGGCAAAACCATCGGATACAATATCACCAAACATGTTACCGGCAACAATTACACCATAGGTTTCAGGATTTTTTGTTAACCACATCATTTGTGCATCGATATTGGTATTCCAAAGTTCAATTGCAGGATAATCAGCTTTTTGAATTT
>CAYVEW010000103.1:0-11170 GCA_964450375.1 uncultured Bacteroidales bacterium | reverse complement strand
CATGACATGGTTTTCTGCCCGGTAAGATGATCTTACCAAGGGGCTGCTTTCAACAAAATCAAAGCCTTTTTCAAGTCCGATTTTTCGATATTCTTCAAATTTTTCGGGAGTTACATAATCCACAACCGGAATATGATTTGCCGAAGGAGCCAGATACTGGCCAATGGTCATTACTTTACATCCAACAGCCAATAAATCATCCATTGTTTGTAAAATTTCTTCTTCCGTTTCGCCCAATCCCAGCATAATACCCGATTTAGCAACAATACCCGATTCTGCAATTTGCTTCAACACCTTTAAACTACGCTGATATTTAGCCCGCGACCTGATTTGCGGAGTTAAGCGTTCTACGGTTTCCAGGTTATGCGAAATAACTTCTGGTTTTGCATCAATTACTTTTTGAATATCTTCTTTTACAGCATCAAAATCAGGAATTAAGGTTTCGATGGTGGTATCAGGATTTACTTCCTTTATCTTACGAATGGTTTCTGCCCAGAACGATGCTCCTCCATCTTGCAGGTCGTCGCGGTCGACCGATGTAATTACACAATGTTTCACCTGCATTAGTTTTACCGATTCTGCCAGACGCTTTGGCTCTTCCCAATCAACCGGCAGCGGCTTTCCTGTTTTTACACCACAAAACTTGCACGAGCGGGTACAAATTTCACCTAATATCATAAAGGTAGCTGTACCACGGTTCCAGCATTCTCCAATGTTCGGACAATTTCCACTGGTACAAATAGTATGTAAATTATGTTTTTGAACTGTATTTTTTACTTTCGAATACGACTCACCCTTGGGCATCTGCATCTTCATCCAGCGAGGCAATCTTCTCGTATTTTTTTTTGCGGATTCCATAATTCCCTCCTTGAAAATTCATAATTGCGATTACAAAATTAAATTATTCTAAATAAAAACAGTTAGCTTTTGTTAATATTCAATCATCTAAATTGTTCCCGTTTGATAATGAATTATATAACAATGCAATATTAATTTATTTCATTTAAATAACTTATCCTGATATTTTTAGTATTTATCTTATCTTTGTAGCGTTTTTTTGATAAGATTTTAAAATTTAAAATAATGATGAATTTAGAGTTAAGCGAACAAGAAGCTATTCGCAGACAATCACTGGAAGAGCTAAGGAAATTAGGGATAAATCCATATCCACAGGCTACGTATGAAGTTAATACAACTTCAGAAGAGATTCTTTCTAAATTCGATCCTGAGAAGAATAACTTGCAAGAAGTAAGTATTGCAGGTAGAATTATGGGCCGAAGGATTATGGGAAGTGCATCTTTTGTAGAGTTACAAGATGATAAGGGGAAAATTCAGGTTTATTTTAAACGCGATAATATTTGTGAAGGTGAAGACAAAACCCTTTACAATACAGTATTTAAGAAGCTTTTAGATATAGGCGATATTATTGGAGTTAAAGGAAATGTTTTTGTTACTCAGGTTGGGGAAACATCGGTTAATGTTACCGAATTTACAGTTCTAAGTAAATCGATCCGCCCATTACCTATCGTTAAAGAAAAGGATGGTAAAACATACGATGCTTTTACCGATCCGGAACAAAGATATCGTCAGCGTTACGTTGATTTAATTGTTAATCCGCATGTGAGAGATGTTTTTGTAAAGCGCACAAAAATTATGAATACCATGCGCGAAATGTTTAACGAGCGTGGATATCTTGAAGTAGAAACTCCAATTCTTCAGGCCATACCGGGTGGTGCTGCTGCCCGTCCATTCGTTACACATCACAATGCTTTAAACATACCATTATACTTAAGAATCGCGAACGAACTTTATCTAAAACGTTTAATTGTTGGTGGTTTTGATGGGGTTTATGAATTCTCGAAAGATTTCCGGAACGAAGGAATGGACCGAACGCATAATCCTGAATTTACGGTAATGGAAATTTATGTAGCCTATAAAGACTACAACTGGATGATGGAATTTACCGAAGAAATGATTGAGCGTGTTGCTCTGGCATTACACGGCACTACCAAAATAAAAGTGGGCGAAAATTTAATTGATTTCAAAGCTCCGTATCGCAGGTTAACTATGATCGATGCAATAAAAGAATATGCTGGTGTTGATATAACCGGAATGGATGAAACTCAACTAAGGCAGGTTTGTAAAGATCTGAATATAGAAATTGACGAAACATTTGGTAAAGGAAAAATCATAGATGAGATTTTTGGTGAAAAATGCGAAGGCCATATGATTCAACCAACATTTATTATTGATTATCCGGTTGAAATGTCGCCACTTTGTAAGAAACACCGCGAAAATCCTGATTTGACTGAGCGTTTTGAGTTAATGGTTAATGGAAAAGAGCTTTGTAATGCATATACCGAGCTAAACGACCCGATCGATCAATTGGAAAGATTTCAGGATCAACTAAAGCTTTCCGAAAAAGGAGACGATGAAGCCATGTTTATTGATCATGATTTTGTTCGTGCCCTGGAATATGGTATGCCACCTACTGCAGGTATGGGAATCGGAATCGACCGTTTAACCATGTTTATGACTGGCCAGGACTCAATCCAGGATGTGCTGTTTTTCCCACAAATGCGACCAGAGAAAAAAGCTCAAAAAGATGATGCTGCCAAATACACCGCAATAGGAATTCCGGAAGAATGGGTTCCTGTTATTCAAAAAGCCGGATTCGTAACTGTTGAAAGCATGAAAGAAGCAAATCCGGGAGCCTTGCATCAGAAATTGTGCGGAACCAATAAAAAACATAAATTGGGATTACAAAACCCTGCACAGGATGATGTAAAAAACTGGATTGCCAATATAAAATAAGCAAGATGAATAAAAAGCCAAAAGTAGCAATATTAGGTGGTGGCAGCTGGGCAACAGCAATCATTAAAATGCTTCTCGAAAATGTAGATGATATTAACTGGTACATGCGAAGTAAAGAGAAGTTAAAATTTATTAAGCAACATAAGCATAATAATTTCTATTTAAGCTCGGTTACGCTCGACACCAATAAAATAACATTGTTTAATGATATCGAGAAAACAATTGAAGATACTGATATTGTTATATTTGCAATTCCATCAGCTTTTTTAAAAAACGCTCTACAACAAGCGGAAATTGATTTAAGCAATAAAATTGTGGTTTCCGCCATAAAAGGGATCATCCCGGAAGACAACCTGATTATTGCTGAATTCTTTAATCAACAATACCAGGTGCCTTTTGATTCATTTGCTGTTATATCGGGCCCATGCCATGCCGAAGAAGTAGCCTTGGAGCGATTATCGTATTTAACCATTGCATCGCCCGATTTAAAAAATGCACGAATCGTTGCCGACATTTTAAGTACCCGATACATAAAAACCAGTATTTCTGAAGATATTTATGGAACAGAGTATTCGGCCGTATTAAAAAATGTATTTGCCATTGCTGCAGGAATATGTCATGGCCTGGGTTATGGTGATAATTTTAATGCCGTGTTGATCTCGAATGCAATTCAGGAAATTAAACGTTTTGTAGATGCGGTACATCCAATTACAAGAGACATAAAAAGCTCTGCGTACCTGGGCGACTTACTGGTAACCGCTTACTCGCAATTCAGCCGCAACAGAACCTTCGGAAACATGATCGGTAAAGGTTATTCGGTAAAATCAGCTCAGCTGGAAATGAATATGATTGCAGAAGGATATTATGCGGTAAAATCCATTGTTGAGATCAACAAAAATTATCTGGTAAATATGCCTATTACCGATGCAGTGTATAACATTCTTTACGAAAAGATATCGCCTGCAATCGAGATCAAATTATTAACAGAAAATCTAAGATAAAAATCATTCATCATGAAAAACATTCAAATAGATTTAACAAACGCCATTTCTTTTGTGAAGGAAGATGATTTTTCAAAATTTAAAAATCAGGTTAACCAAAAAAATGAATTGCTGATGAATAAGCAAGGAAAAGGAAGCGATTTTTTGGGCTGGTTAAATTTACCGAATGATTTATCAGAAGACTTAATTGCCGGGTTAAATGAAACAGCAGGTATACTTCGACAGCAATCGGATGTAATTGTGGTTGTTGGAATTGGTGGTTCGTATTTAGGGGCAAGAGCAGTAATTGATTCGTTAACAAGCGATTTCGAGCATTTAAAAACAAAAACGAAGAATCCGCTGATTCTGTATGCAGGCCATAATTTATCGCAGGATTACCATTATGAGTTATTGGATTTTTTAAAAGATAAACGGTTTTCTGTAATCGCAATTTCCAAATCGGGAACCACCACCGAACCGGCTATCGCTTTTCGTTTGTTAAGAAACGAGCTGGAACAAAAACTGGGAAAGCAAAATGCAGCGAAACACATTGTGGCTATTACAGATGCATCGAAAGGTGCTTTAAGAAATATGGCAAACCAGGAAGGCTATAAATCATTCATTATTGATGATGACATTGGTGGAAGATACTCGGTTTTTACACCCGTTGGACTACTTCCGATTGCCTGTGCGGGAATAAACATTACCGAATTACTCGATGGGGCAAAAACAATGGTTCAATTGGCATACAAAAGTAATTTCGAAGAAAATCCGATGTATCAGTATGCAGCCATTCGAAATGCATTATACATTGAAAATAAAACAACTGAGATTTTAGTAAACTATAATCCAAAATTATTTTACATTGCCGAATGGTGGAAACAGTTATATGGTGAGAGCGAAGGGAAAGAAAATAAAGGAATTTTTCCTGCCAGCGTAAGCTTTACAACCGATCTGCATTCTTTAGGACAATATATCCAAGAGGGTAAAAGAACTATTTTTGAAACCGTATTGTCGGTAGAAAAAACAAAATATAATTTAACCATACCCGAAGATCAGGACAATTTCGACAGCTTAAATTTTATTGCCGGTAAATCAATCGATCATGTCAATAAAATGGCCGAAATTGGTACAACCCTGGCACATGTTGATGGAAATGTGCCAAACATTAAAATTACCATTCCCGAAATTTCGGCACATTATATAGGCCAGCTATTATATTTTTTTGAAAGAGCCTGTGCAATAAGTGGATATTTACTGGATATTAATCCTTTCGATCAACCAGGAGTTGAAGCCTATAAGAAAAACATGTTTGCTTTACTTGAAAAACCGGGATTTGAGAAAGAAACCGAAGCAATAAAAAACAGGATTAATTCTTAAGTTTTTATTTTTACATTTATTCTTGAAAGTTTTTCGTTAATTAAGAGCATTTTATTCATGTTTTTAAACGAAAAGAAATCCTGATCATCATTTAAGAAATAATAAATCTTAAGGGAATTTTTTAATACATCGCGGCTTTTTTTCAGGTCATTTTGTTCTAACAGAATATCACCTTTTTCGCTTAATATTTCGGCCAAATAAACCAATTGCTCTGAATCTAAGCCCTTTTCTTGCTTTAAAGCATCTACCAAAAAGTCTTCCGAGAGCGAATACATGTAATTCACATCGAAATCGAAATATTTCAATAAGGTTTCATCGATTCTTTCCAATGCCTCCCGAAAACGGCCTTTCTTTTTTAATTCAATTAAAATTGAAAGAACATCCGACACTTCGTCAATTAACTTTAGTACTTTATCCTTTTCCACGAGCTAACTACATTAAATTAATTAAATATAGTAAATGATTGAAGCTTACAGGCCAGATTAGCTTAATGTAAATATAGAAATCTTTGGGCACAAATCCGGAATTGATTTTGTTTTTTTTGATAAAAGGATTTTATTCTTTTATGAATGCACAAGTATTTACAATATCGATCATTTTTCTTTTTTTAAAATCAAATGCTTATTTTTACCCACCATCAAGAAAGGGATAAAATGTTAGGAAATTCGTTAGAACTACTGGATAATGTTCATTTAAACTTTAATCAGGAAGGTTTATTCTTTTTAAACCTTACATTGGCATTCGTCATGTTTGGAGTTGCTCTTGAATTAAAAACAGAGCGTTTTAAAAGAGTTTTTACCGATCCAAAACCAGCTATGGTTGGTGTATTATCGCAATTTTTACTATTACCATTATTAACACTGATTTTGGTTTTAATATTAGATCCATCACCGAGCGTTGCTTTAGGAATGATATTGGTAGCATCTTGCCCGGGTGGCAACATCTCAAACTTTATGACATCGATGGGAAAAGGTAACACAGAACTTTCGGTTAGTTTAACTGCAATTGCCGATTTCTCTGCCCTTATTATGACACCTTTTAATTTTGCATTCTGGGGTAATATGTATTACAGCTTTTACTCCAAAGGTTCTGCACTAATTGTACCCATAGAAATTGAGCCTTTCGAAATGTTTAAAACAATGATTATTTTGCTGGGAATCCCATTAACCATAGGGATGCTATTCTCATATAAATTCCCGAAAACAACAAAAAAAATTATTAAGCCTATCAAGATCGCATCCATAGTTATATTTGGCGGATATGTAGCAGGTGCTTTGATTCTGAACTGGGATCATTTTTTAAATTATGTACATTTAATTTTCCTGATTGTATTAATACATAATGCTCTTGCACTTACAACCGGTTTTTCTGTTGCAAAAATTTTTAAACTTAGTCAGAATAATATTCGAACCATTACCATAGAAACCGGAATACAAAACTCCGGCCTGGCATTGGTGTTAATTTTCAACCCTAAACTTTTTAATGGAATTGGCGGAATGGCCTTTATAGCAGCCCTTTGGGGTATCTGGCACATCCTTTCCGGATTAGGAATTGCCACATTCTGGTCGAGAAAACCATTAAAACAACCTGTTAAATAATCGATTATGGCTGTAAGAAGAGAAGATATTGAAAAGAGTTCATTTTTTTACTCATTGTTAAAACCTTACGTAGATTTTGTTACAACCATCTATTTCAGAACAAAAGTAATTAATTACGAAAAAGTTCCAACCGATGAGATCTTAATTTATGCACCCAATCATCAGAATGCCTTGATGGATGCATTAGCCATTTTGGCAACTGTAAAAACAGAACCCGTTTTCTTAGCGCGTGCCGATATCTTTAAGAAAAAAACCATCGAAAAAATTCTTACTTTTTTAAGAATCTTACCTATTTATAGAATTCGCGACGGCAAAGAAAATCTTAAAAACAATGATGCTATTTTTCAAAAAACCATTGATGTGCTCAAAAATAAAAACGGATTGGTGATCCTTCCGGAAGGAAATCATGGTGATAAAAGAAGATTACGCACACTAAAAAAGGGAATTGCACGAATCGCTTTCGAAGCCGAAGAAGCTAATGATTTTAATCTGAAAATAAAAATTATTCCGGTAGGTCTGGACTGGAGCAACTATCAGAATTTCCGGAGCAAGCTATTTATTAATTATGGCGAACCAATCAATGTGTCGGATTATTATGAAGAGTATAAGGAAAATGCCCCGCGTGCATTGAACCTGTTGCGCGAACGAGTTGCTGAAGAGCTAAAAAAATATATGATTCATATCGAAAGTAAAGAGTTCTACGATATGATCGATAACATCAGATACATCTGCTTACCGCAAATGGTTAAGAAGATGGGGCTAAAAAACACGAAACAGCCCAATCAGTTTTTTGCACAAAAAGAGATCATTGATAAATTAAATGTACTTATTGAAGAAAAACCTGATGAAGCAAAAGTCTTAGCAAAAAAAACGGATCAATACGCCCATTTATTAAAGAAATTAAATTTCAGGCATTGGGTGATGCAGAAATCAAAGTATTCAATATTTGGAATAATTCTGCAATCGTTACTGATGCTTATTTTATTGCCTTTATACTTATATGGCGGCATTGTAAATTACTTGCCTTATAAAATTCCCGTTTGGGCAACTAAAAAGATAAAAGACACACAATTTATAAGTTCAGTAAGAGATGTGGCAGGAATGGTTCTATTTCCGGTTTATTATATCATTTTAGGAGTTATTAGTCTGTTTATTGATGTTGACTGGTGGATAAAACTTGCGTTTTTTGTTCTATCTCCGTTTATCGGGCTTTTTGCATTTCATTATTATATAACTGCTAAAAAGTTATTTGCAAAACTCAGGTATACAATTAAAACCTGGTTAAAGAATAAAGACCTGCAGGAATTAAAAGAAAGCTATCAGTTTATTTGTATTAAAATGGAAGAAATAACAGAATAAAAAAAGTGAGTGCTAAAATCACTCACTTTTGCTTTATTTACCTATACGAATAAGCTGTTCCATAAAGAGTAACGGATGGTATTTCACCAAAAGCCACATTGGTTTTCTTTTCGGTAATTAACACGATATTGCCATTAACCAGCGCGGCTTTTTTTCGTAGTACAATAGTTGCTGTTCGCTCCAACGATTTCGGAGTTGAATATCCCCGATCGCTTCCTTCTGCAACAGCTTCGAGCTTAGCCACTTCAATTAAGCCTTCCACATCATCCGGATCGCTGGTTACTTTAACTTTTCGATAATCTCCAACTTCGCGCATATCGGGAGCTGTTTCATTTAATATCTCAACTTTACCCGATTTATATTCGATTTTATGAACCAGGCGCTGATCCATTTTATTCACTTTGGTGTCGCCCGGTAAGGTGTAATAAATATCATTTAAATAAATTCGTTTTACATCCACATTCATTTTGGTGCCATCATGCTGAAAAATCACATCTACTTGTTCATGCTTTGATTGATCTTCCTGACTGGTTGTTTTTACTGTGTCCTGATTTAAAGTGCTATCTGCATTCTCGTTGAGAATTATTTGAGCCTGAATGCTTAAACCTAAAAATAGAAATGCACAAAATGCCAATATCTTTTTATCCATATTATTCTGCTTTGAGTGTTCTTTTACTACTTGATGTTTTACAAAAATAGTAGATTAATGAATATATTCAAGTTAATAAATCGTGAATTATAAATTCTCAACATAGAAAAAGGGCGAAATCTTTCGAAATCGCCCTAAATACTAACTTTAACTTATTGGATTATTTCAAATTTTTCTTTTGAATAAAATCTTGAACAGCTTGTCGTAAATCAGGAGTTCCAATTTCCTGTAAATCGTAACCAACTTTAACAGTAGGCTTGTTTATTTTTACAATACGGTTCAAATCAATAGGAGTAGCAATAACCACAACATCACAAGGTGTTTTTTCGATGGTTGCTTCCAAATCTTTTACTTGCTGATCGCCATAACCCATTGCAGGAAGTAAGGTTCCTATATTTGGATAAATCTTAAATGTTTCGGCTAGTTTACCTACCGCAAATTCTCTTGGATCAACCAATTCGCCTGCTCCACATTTATTAGCAGCAACAGTACCTGCACCAATCTTCATTTCACCATGAGTTAAGGTTGGGCCGTCTTCTACTACCAATACTCTCTTACCACGAACCAATTCTGGTTTATCAATTGTAAGTGGAGATGCACCATCAACCACTATTGCGTTTGGATTCACTTTTGCAATATTATCCCGAACAATTTGAATTCCTGCAGCGTCGGCAGAATCCATTTTGTTTATTACTACATAGTCGGCTAAACGTAAAGTAGCTTCGCCAGGGTAGTATGATAATTCGTGTCCGGGTCTGTGTGGATCAACCACGGTAACCATTAGATCTGGCTGATAAAATGGGAAGTCATTGTTTCCACCATCCCAAAGAATTACATCACATCCATCAGGATCATTTTCGGCAGCACGCACAATTGCTTCATAATCAACACCAGCATATATTACGTTACCACGAACAACATGTGGTTCGTATTCTTCCATTTCTTCGATAGTACACTTGTGTTTTGCTAAATCTTCAACAGTTGCAAAACGTTGAACTTTTTGAGCAACTAAATCGCCATAAGGCATTGGGTGACGAATGGCAACTACTTTAAGCCCTTGCTCCATCAACAATTCGATAATTCTTCGTGAAGTTTGTGATTTACCACAACCAGTACGAACAGCACCAACAGCAATAACAGGTTTTGTACTCTTAATCATGGTTTTACCAGGACCTAACAATACAAAATTTGCTCCGGCAGCATTCACCAATGCTCCGATATTCATTACTACCTGGTAAGGCACATCACTATATGAAAATACACAATCTTCAACAGCTAATTCTTTAATTAATTTGGCTAAATCGTCCTGAGCATAAATTGGAATTCCATCAGGATATAAACTCCCAGCCAGTTCAGCAGGATATTTTCTGCCGTCGATATCAGGAATTTGAGCTGCAGTAAACGCAACAACGTTATAATCAGCGTTATCTCTGTAGTAAGTATTAAAGTTGTGGAAGTCTCTTCCAGCGGCTCCGATTATTAAAACATTTTTCTTAGCCATATTTCCTCCTTTTTATTTTAATTGATTAATTTTTATTACCCCAACAAAGTTAAATTTTAAACTCAGATTTCATAATTTAAAGATGTAAACTTTATTCCCAAACCCACTTAACATTTTTTAACAACATCTTAATTGTGTGATATTTACATAAATCTGCAAAAAAACAAGAAAACATGTTAAGAAACATAAAATAAATTTAGAAAAACATTAAGGGTTTGAACAAAAAGCTAAAAACTTACTTTAACTTAGTAAGCAAATAGATTTTGGGGAATTAATTGAAATGAATTTTTTAGCACATATTTTTCTTTCGGGAGATGATGAACAAATCAAAATAGGTAATTTTATTGGAGATTATGTAAAAGGCAGTGCTTTTCATATATATCCTGATAAGATTAAAGAAGGTATTTTGTTACATCGCTTTATTGATACTTTTACAGACAAGAACAAGTACACATTAGAAGCAAAAGCATTATTTACTCCAAAATACAGAAAATATTCGGGCATTGTAATGGATATTCTTTACGATCACTTTCTGGCTGTAAACTGGAATCGTTATTCAAAAACAGAACTTCTGCAATTTATTAATCACTTTCACGATTTACTGGAAAAATACAACGACATGCTTCCGGCTGAAGTACAGGAGTTTATACCCAGGTTAATTGCAAACCAACGAATATATTCCTACCGAAAAAAAGAAGGAATAAAATCTGTTCTGAAAACGATGGCTACCTATACTTCGCTGCCAGATTACTCTGATTTTGCTATAGAAACTTTAGAAAAAAATTATTCCTATCTGGAAGAGAATTTTATTTTATTCTTCTCCGACATTAAATACTACGTAAAAACCGTTCATGGTATTGAATTTCTGGATGTTGCATCCTAGCTAGAT